>JBCCQK010000092.1:0-19328 GCA_039024375.1 Bacteroidota bacterium | reverse complement strand
TATGTGGACTTTATGCTCCATTTACTAGTTTGGTATGTTGTCTTTTTCGCCCATAAATTCGTTCCCGCACTCTAAGTGCTGTAACGACTGAAACCTTAAGGTGCTGGAACGACTAAATTTCTCAAACTTAGAGAGTTGTTCCAGCACTTTGAGTGCTGGAACAACTAAAACCGCTTCAAAATAAAAATTATCAACGAGCCTTCTGCTCTTTTTCCCGCTTATAAGCGGGTACCGTTTTCAACAAAGAAGGGAAATATTTATCCAATTTTGCCAAACCTTCTTTTGTCAAATCCTTTGCATCAATCGTCGGAGTATCCACCTTCGTCAAATCGTAATCGTAGGCCTTCAACCAATCCAATAATTCGCTGGTGGAAACCCGTTTATTGTCGGCCGCATCCTTTTCAATAGCCGCCCGCAGTTCATTGAATCTATCCATAGCCACTTTAACAAATTCGGCGTGGGCGTTCATCAAATCGGGCAAATGCGCTGTGATGATACTATGTAGTTGTTCGTCCGAGGGAAATTTTAAATACATAAACAAACAGCGACGCAAAAAGGCTTCGGGTAGCTGCCGTTCGTCGTTACTCGTGATGAAGATAATGGGCGGATAATTCGCCTCAATTTCTTCTTTCGTTTCGGGGATTCGAAAGCGTTTTTCGTCCAATTCCAATAGTAAATCGTTGGGAAAATCAATGTCTGCTTTGTCGATTTCGTCAATGAGCAAAATGGACGGTCGCTCTTTGGTGGACGTTAAAAACGCTTTGGCTAAAGGGCCGAACGTTCGGTATTTTTTGATGTCTATTTCTTCGACTACTTCTCCTTCTTTCCGTCGATGATGCTCCAACTGCGCTTCTCTCAGGCGTTCGATGTGGTCAAATTGGTAAAGACCATCGACCGCTTTCGAAGTCGATTTGATGTGCCATTCGAAGTAATTTTCTCGGAAAGATTGCTCGTACCATTCGTAGGCCACCGCTTTGGAAAATTGGGTTTTGCCGCTTCCCGGTTCTCCTTTTAATAAAATGGGACGTTGAAGAATTTGCACCAAGCGCACCAATTCGATGAGGTCGAGATTGGGAATATAGGGATAGATAGTTTCGTTGACCTTGACGGGGTTTCCTTGGTCGTCAACGACTTTTTTAAACCAAGACTCCTTTGCTTTTTTACCGTAGTTGAACTCCAAGGCGTCTCGCTTAAACTCTGCTTTTTGGAGTACATCGACGGTTTCTTCCGTTTCGTTGTCCTTTCCTTCGTTCTTTTTTACCTTTTTAGTGGCGTGGGCGAAGAAGGATTTAGAGCCCGTTACTTCGGGATTGGGTTTGGGGTAGGCTTGAATTTTCATATTCAAAAAAATTATTTTTCGAAGTCAATAAAAGTTTGCAATAGGTCGTCTTTATCTTGATAGCAATAATCGTTCAGTTCCCCAATAAAATCAAAAAGCGGGTACGGTTTAGTTCCAGGCGGAAAAAAATAGTCGTCTGCTAGCTTTGTAATTAATTGGGCTTTAATAACTTTTTGTGCTTCCATTTTCCAACCTCTGACATGACCAATATTAATATCTGACAGTTGTTCGTTTACTACAATTCTAGGATAATCGCCAATAATATTAGCTATATCGCTTCGGTCTTTGAACAGCTTACCTACACCTCTAGTGTCAGCCAGAAAAATAAATAACTTACCTAGTTTTTCGTACGTTGCTAATCTTCTCTTTTTTTCAAAAAATAGGTTAACGAAAGATTGACAGAAGCCTAACAGTTGTTCCAAAAAATTAGCAGTTCCTTCGTATTCAAGCGTAATCATAACGGGACGAATCACCCTTGTTTCAGCATTGTTTTCTTTTAATAAATCAAGGATATGGTCAACGAGCTGTTCTTGAACATTTACAATTGTGTCTCTTATTTTGAATTGTTTGCTTAGAAGTTTCCAAATATTAGTCTGCAGGTCTCCACTATCCATCAATTTCAATCGTACTTTTACAAAGTGTGGTTCTCTAGAGAATGAAAGTTTGTCATTGAGGGCTTTTAGTCTATGCATTAAAACTTTTCTTAAAAAAGTTTGGGTATTGCTGCATGAAATAATAGAGAAAAAAATAAATACGTCGTCTTCTCCGCTCATAAAAAGGTGGTCATCCAACTGTCCTTTTTGATTATTAAAATCTAAGTGCTGAATTAGTGTAGCTGCCAGATGTCTTCCTTTAGGTCGGTCTTTTTCTCGTAAGTGAAAGGGAAAACGCCCGCTTCCGCTGTCCATTGGTAGCTGTTTATAAGCGATTTTTTGTTTAGAACCCGAGTACTCCTCCTTAATGATTTTATCAAACTTACTTTGTAGTTTAGAAAAACGAACCACACTAACAGGTTCCGTATTCTCCCGCATATATTCGTAGAACGCATTGGCGAAAGGACTCCCTTTTCCCGCTTTTCCATCACTTGCTTTTTGTTTTTCCCCCGAAGAAGTCAAGACGTCACGGGAGTAGTTACCTCCTTCGTCTCGCTTATCGCCTAGAAAAGCCAACCCCGAATAGCAAGAGTCTAGTATTAAGAGCAAATGCCGACTTTTTTTACGCTCTTTAAAATAATCTGTGATAAAATCAATCCGTATCCAAGAGGTAGCCTTGCCTTCCCTACCTTCAAAAGGAATCAAGTATCCCGTTGTATTCTTTACTACACCATGTCCTGCAAAATATATCAATACACAATCATTCTCTTTGACTTCTTTGATAAGTTTGTCCAAATGTTCCTCTATTTTACCCACCGTAGCATTCTCATTATACAGACATTTTGTTTTTATATCATCATATTCAATTACAGGGATTTGATTAGATTGGTATCGGTCTGATTGTGCCGTTGGAGCAGATAGATTTACCCCTTTTTCTGGTTTAAAAAAGGTGTATTCCGTTATCAAGACATCAACCACTCGACTAGCGTCTAAAACGGGGTTATTTAAAGATTGAAGAGTGGGCTGATTCGGAGATTTTTCGTATTCATCAATGGCAATGACAAAGAGGTAATAGTCCCCGACAGGGTGCGGCGCCTGCGTTTGGCCACTAGGTGGGTCATGTTTAATGCTACGGTCTTTTTCTTCGGATTCTGGCGGCATTTTTTGGGTAAACCGTTTGTGAATAAAGACAGAATTGTAATTAGGTTACTAGACAGGATTACAGGATTTACAGGATTTACCAAATTTACCTTTTTTACTTCTTAAATCTTGAAACCCGCTCCTCTGCGTGGTAAGTGAGTCCTGTGAAAAAGATATAATCGTAAATTTTATCTAATGCTTACGAAGCGAAGATACTAAAAATCAACCCAATTTCCGCTTTACTTCCGCCAATTTTTCTGTCAATTCCTCGACTTGTTCCTCGTAGGCAAATATTCGATTAGCGTCGGTTTCCATTGTTAAGGCTTTTTTTAAACGATTGATACGTTTTTGCAAATACTTCGCTTCGTCCAGTAAACCTTCTCGCTCTAAATCATCTAATGAACCAATTGAATCACCAAGAGAAATCACTTTTGGAGGTATTGGAGCAGTAAAATGTACGTCACTATTGTCCATGTCATTAACGTAATCTTTTAGTGCATACTTGATTTGCGCAAATTCTCTTCTTGCATCATTTCGGGAAACAAGACCTAACCTTCTATCTTTACTGGTAGAATTGAACCGAGAAGCCAATAAAATGAGGTCATCTGTTAAAGACGAATTTTCTACTAAATATTCTTTGAGCAAACTGAATGCTGGTTTTAACTCGTCTTCTTCGATTAGGTCTTTTAGTTGTTTTTTGAGTTCCACTAGGTTAGTGGGCGCTTCTTTTGGAGGTATTGTTGAAGGTTTAGTAGTCGTATCCGTAGCATTAGAAGCCGTTTGTGGGGCTTCTGTTTCCTTGCTTCCTGCTCTATTCGAGTTATTCTGCTGAATTTTTTCTGGCGCAATGATGTTTGGCCCGCTACCGTTTCGGTAAAAAATGAATTGACCACCTTCGTGTCCTGCCCCAAAAAGCGGACAGGCTTCAGGTTGTTGTTTGTCATTATAGCTGATAGTTGTCGTCACCTTGTCGGCTAAGGTACTTATATTAACTTTATCACCTACTTCCTTCAAATGGCGCAGTAACTGCTCTGCGAAAGGGCTGTTTTTGCCCGCCTTACCGTCTGACACTACTCCCTTTCCCGAAGTCACCACCCATCGGGAAGCCTTTCTTTCCCAGTCATAAAATGCTCGGTTGTCAGCAGGTCGTTTTGTTACCTCTCGATACAGCAAACTGCCCGAAAAACAACTATCCGAAATCAATAAGATATGGCGACAAGGCATCCTCTTAATTTGGTTTTGAATATCCGCATTGGAAACATAATCTGCCAAAAATCCATTTTCGGCATCAACTGGAATCCAATAGCCGTATTCCGTTACATCATCTAAATAACCATGACCAGAATAGTAGATTAGTACTCGGTCTTCTCGTTTAACTATTTTACAAAGTTCATTCACGGCCTTGATGATGTTCCGACGGGTAGCATTACCATTAGTTTTTAAATCAAAGTAGGGTTTTTGGTCGCTAAATCCAAAATAAGTAGTCAGCAAATTGCCAACATCGGTGACATCTTTGACGGCGTTGTTAAGAGGTATGAAATTTCTATAGGCGTTGATACCAATACCGAGGAAATAGGTGTTACCAATGGTAAGCGTTTCGGGTATTGGGCCGTTTTCAAGTTTAATGCTTCTATCGGGCATTTTGCGTTATTTGTATTTTCGTGGACGAATGACTTCTAGGTTGCACGGATAATTTAGGATATAGTCTAATTGGAAAATAGAGGTGCTTTTGTGCTCATTAGCAGCCTTTTTCCCAAATTGACGATTCGCCTAAAAGTAACCAAAAATATAAAATTAACATACCTATTCACCTCTATTCTACACAACCTCCCGTAACTATTTTCATTTAAAACAAACCGACCAGTTTGTTTTCTCTAAATAATCCTATACTTTTGGAAAAAATTAGTTTCAACCAAAATAAATATGGCCAGACAAGCAAAACAACGAATCATTGCCGCCGCCTTTCATCTGTTTTTAAAAAAAGGTTACAACGGTGTTTCGTTAAAAGACATCATAAGTGCGACGGAACTATCCAAAGGGGCGATTTATCACCATTTTGCGAGTAAGTACGAAATATACTTTGCGGCCGTGGAAGAGTATTTCTTCAAACTATTGAAAATGGATTTTCCCGACGATGCGAATGACCATATTAAAATTCGGCTTCGGCGGCGCTTTGAGTACTTTGTGAGTCAGATTGATTACGTTGAAAATAGTGGAGTCGAAGGTATCCCATTTCCTAGTCGGGCTTTATTCCTATTTCAATTGGAAAGCGAACAGGATGCACTCATTTTAGAACAAGTGCAAAAAGAGATGGAGCAATACCGAGCCGAAATTACTCGACTAATTCAAAAAGCCATCGACAAAAACGAAATAAGTACTTACTTACCCGCACACGTTATCGCCCAACAATTGATGGTGATGACGGAAGGAATAGCGGTTCATTATTCGGCGAAGGAGAAAAACGTAAAGACTTTTTTGATGGCCAAGTACGACGAAGTAATTGATAAGTATTTAGATTTGATTGTGACAAAAGGTACTCCCGAATCTGAATCAAGCAGCACTAGAACAGAAAATATACGAATCTAACTGTGTTTCGACTCTCCAGTGTCGTAATAAAAACGTAACACGACTCTCCAGAGTCGTAATAAAAAACACCTTCAACATGAAAAACTGGTCAGGAACGGTTCACTGGAATCCAAAAGAAATAGCGTACCCTACAACCGAAGCAGAAGTTCAACAAATTGTATTGCGAGCAGCCAACAATCGGCAGAAAGTGCGGGTTATTGGCACGGGCCATTCCTTTACCGCTTTGTGCCAAACGGACGATATACTCATTAGTTTAGATAACTATCAAGGGCTCATTTCGGTGAACAAAGACCTAGAACAGGCAACCGTCAAAGCGGGAACCAAGTTGAATTATCTGGGCGAACTACTCTTCAAAGAAGGGTTGGCAATGGAAAATTTGGGCGATATCGACGTGCAGTCCATTGCGGGGACGATTAGCACGGGCACCCACGGAACGGGCGCTCAGTTTGGTACCATCAGTACCCAAGTTTGCGGCTTAAGATTCGTAAACGGAAAAGGAGAAATAGTGGATTGTTCACCGACCAATAATCCCGAATTATTCAAGGCGGCGCAGGTTTCGATGGGATTGTTGGGCGTAATCACCGAAGTGACCCTGCAATGCGTACCTGCCTATAAGTTACATTTGGAAGTGTGTGGTGAAGATATGCACCACGTCTTGGACACCTTAGACCAAAACTTACAAGACAACCGAAATTTTGAGTTCTACTGGTTTCCTTACACGGAAAAAGTGGCCAGCAAGCGGACAAATCTTGTGGAAAAAGACGAAGTAGATAAAGTCACTTTTTTTAATTATTGGACGGAGTACGTTATGGAAAACTACGCTTTCAAGCTGGTTTGCGAATTTGCCCGCTTGTTTCCAGCTCGCTCCCAAGCTGTTTCTCGCTTTACTGCCGATTTGATTTCGAAAACGACCAAAATCCTGCATAGCCACAAAGTTTATGCGACACCCCGTTTAGTTAAGTTCCGAGAAATGGAATACAATGTACCCGCCGAAGCCTACCAAGAGGTATGGAAAGACGTCGTACGCACCTTCGAAAGACGTAAATTCCCTATACATTTTCCTTTGGAAAATCGTTGGGTCAAGGGAGATGACCTTCTAATGAGTCCCGCCTACGGAAGAGATTCGGCGTATATCGCCTGCCACGTGTATAAAGATAAAGACCATCGGCCTTATTTTACCGCAATGGAGGAAATTTTTAGAAACTACGGTGGTCGGCCACATTGGGGCAAAATGAATACGTTGACGGGTGTGGATGTAGCCACGATGTACCCCGAATTTCCTACATTTCTTAAACATCGAGCCGAACAAGACCCCGATAATTTGTTTTTAACCCCTTATCTGCACCAGCTACTAGGTATTGAAACGAAGGCTAAGGTTTTAGTGTAGTGATTAGATTGATTAGTGACTAGTTGGCTCCCCATCTAAGGTTGAAAATAATTGAGAGTTAATTGGTTACAATTATTTGGTTTTCAGTTTATTATGTCAGACCGTAAACCATTTACCGTCAACCGTGGACCGATACTCGACTAGTTAAGCAAAGTGCTGATTTCCAAGTTTTTGCGCTCCTTCAAAACTGTCAACCGTTTATCATTTGAACTACTTGTTCCTTTTCAATTACGAACCCAAACATACTTCTGCTCCAAAACGGGACGCCCAAATGTGGTTTCGGAAGGCATATCCTCCGCCCACCGAAAGCCGTGTCTGCGGTACAATTTGGCAGCCATTACTTGCTCGTCCGTTGTCCAAAGGTAGCAAGAGGCGTAGTTTTTAGCTTTCAGAAAATCCATGAACTTTTTCATCAAAAAGCTACCCAATCCGATGCCTCGATACGCCTCGTCTAAGAAAAAGAAACGCAATTGAGCCGCCTCTCCTCGGTGCATTAAGCACAAAAAACCGACTCGTTTGTTGTGATGTTCACAGACCCACACTCGGTCTTTTTCGGTATCGTACTGTTCGTAGAACTCGGCCACACCTTTCATCACGTAGTACTCGAAATTTAGGCCGTAGTTATACTCTTTCCGATACAAATTAGCGTGACTAGCAATGACAAAAGGCAAATCACCCGATTGTAATTCGGTGCGGATTTTAATATCCTTTAATTGAAGTTGGGTCGCATTTAATAACGATTCTGTACGATGTAAATGATGAATCAACGCATCCTGTTGAGGCGATGTGAGATGATTGGTTTGCGTTTGGATTTGTTGCTCCGATTGCTCTACCAAACGTTGTAAAAGTTGTTGTCCTTTATCGCTCAACCGCAATAACTGCACCCGCTTATCTTGAGCGCTCGCAGAACGATGAACCCAGCCTTTTTGCTCAAATTTTTTTAGCATCCGACTCAAATAACCCTTATCAATTTTTAAAGAAGTGACCAATTCGGACGCCGGTAGTTCTAGATGCTGTCCTAATTCGTAAACAATTCTCGACTCGGACAAAGACAAGCCACTCTCTAAATATTTGGGATTAACCAAACCTAAAAACTGGGTGTAAAAGCGATTAAAATGTCGAATTTCCTGTACGATATTCATCAATTTTTTGACAAACCTAATCAATTTAGTTGACAAAAGCAACCAATTATCTTCCAACAAAAAAATGATACCTTTCGCAAAAGGTATCATTTCTAGAAAAATTTAAAATCAGCTTATATTTTTGTGAGCGAGAAGTCAGAAGCCAGAAGTCAGAAGCCAGACCATTTCATTGTCAGAAGCCAGACCTAGCAAAACTCAGCAAACACGAATTCATTCTTATTACTTCTCCCACCGTCGTTCGGCTACCAATTGGTCTGTTTTGGTATTGACGGGCTTAATTCGAAACTTTTTAGTTGCAATGTAGTGGTGTGTATTCACTTCAAATTCGTATTGACCACTAGGCAAAGCTTGAATATCAAGGCGTTTATTGAGGCTTCCAACTGCTCGAAAAGCGTCTTGATAGACAATGTCGTTATATTGATTTTTTAGTGTGAAGGTGATGTCGTCTTTTTCAAAGTATAACAGGTTGACATCCAAATAATCGGGACGCTTAATTATACTTGGTTTTAAAATCAATTTTTGGTCTTCGGAATTTAGTAATAAAAATCGCTCACCAATTTCAACATTTTGACTGAACACCTGCTGCTCGTTTTCTACAATAATGACGTATTTGCCGAGTGGTAAATTCTCTAAATTATACATTCTTCCGAAAAAAGTCTGACGTTCTAAGGATTCTTCAATTAGTATAGTACCGACCATATCCTTAATTTGGATGTAAATTTTTTGGCCGTCTAATTCTTCTAGCTGCATACG
Organism: Bacteroidota bacterium; assembly: GCA_039024375.1. GTDB lineage: Bacteria > Bacteroidota > Bacteroidia > Chitinophagales > Saprospiraceae > JAFMDF01. The sequence continues at coordinate 10,388 of JBCCQK010000092.1, read as the reverse complement.
AAACGCCTTGCGATATTCAATTTTATATTCGATATCGACTTCAAAAGCATAGCTTTGATAGTTCATTAAAGCTAAGAGGAAAATCAATGAAATTTTGATAAATGCTTTCATGGATATAACAGTTTTAGGTAATCGGTTGATAAATAAGTCTAAACGGGTTGGAGTTTCGTAGTGGACTTTGATGAAGGAGTTACTCGGGTTCTGATGTGCATTTATAACTACAAAATTAGCGTAAATCAGCATACGTTGCTGCTAGTAAATTGGTTAATAGTGATGCTATTTTAACACCATAATAGATTACTGATTAATTTTAAGTTAATCTAGTATTAAATTGTCACAATGCAGCTATAAAAAAGATTATTCTGAACGAGAGCAAAACTACCTTACCTTTTTCTCGTTTAACTATCCAACACCAAATAAAAAATGTAATTTAAAAAGCGTATTCGACCTGTTGGGGAGTGTGAAAGCGAGAAAGTTATTTTTCTATTGTCTTTTTGTAAACGGGACACGAACGTTTAAAGCATAATTATGAAAGTAAAAATCGTCAATAAATCTGCCTTCGAACTGCCCCAGTACGCTACAACGGGCAGCGCAGGTATGGACATCAGAGCCAACGTTCGAGAAAATGTTAAAATTAAACCTTTAGAAAGAGCCTTAATTCCAACGGGCCTATTTTTGGAATTGCCCCACGGTTTCGAAGCACAAATTCGCCCTCGAAGTGGACTAGCCATTAAAAAAGGATTGACTTTAGTGAATACTCCAGGGACAATTGACTCGGACTATCGAGGCGAAATAAAAATCATCGTCATTAACTTATCCAACGGGGTTCAGTCCATTACGCCCGGCGAAAGAATTGCCCAAATGGTCATTGCGAAGTACGAAAAAATTGCTTGGGAAGCAGTCGAAACGCTAAACGAAACGGAGCGTGGCGAAGGTGGATTCGGAAGTACGGGTAAGCTCTAAAAATTCGTTAAAGAAGCGGAATCAAATAACTATTTCTTTACAAATGGAGTTTTTAGATAAGTAAAGACTTGAATAGGCCTCACAAATCTTTCTTTTTGAAACTATTAACGATAATTTAGCCCTAAATTTAAGATTTTGAATTTTAGATTTCACTTATAATCCCTGACAAATTAAAGTATTCGAAAATGACTCAACTCGGAAAATTTCTCTTATTGCTGCTAATCGGCCAATGCACAATTGGTTGGGCACAAGTCAGTGAACGGTACACAGAAGAAGAAGTAAATATCCAAAAATTATTTATCGAAGCCAATCGAGAGAAACTACTCCGAAAATACGAAAACGCGGCTTTCCTGTTCGAAGAAGTGACCAAGAAAGATAAAATGAATCCCGCCCCTTACTACGAATTGGCGAAGGTGTACGATATTCTGGACGAAAGCGACAAGGCGATTAAGAACATCAAAACGGCCATTCGCCTAGATGGTAATAATAATTGGTATCGCATCTTTCTTGCCAAACTACACGAGAAAAATGACTTGGATACGGAAGCGGCGAAAGTATATGAGCAATTGGTGCAACGAGACCCTAAAAACGACTATTTTTATTACCAATGGGCCTACTTCTTAGTCAAATCTGGACAGCCCGACAAGGCAATTATCGTATTCAGTAATTTAGAAGAAGTCGTTGGCATCAACGAAGACATCATTCAAAGAAAGCACAAAATTTTTCATACTTTAGGTAAGAAAAAAGAAGCGGCAAAAGAATACGCTAAACTAGTAGAGACCTTCCCCGACAATATTCCCTATAAGCACCAATTGGCCAGGTATTACGAGCAAATCGGGTCGAGAAAAAATGCCAAAAGTATTTACCAACAGATACTAGCAATGAGTCCCGAAGATACTCGGGCAAGTATTGCGTTGGCCTCTTACGGAGCAGGCAGCCAGCAAAATGACTTGGGCTATTTAACGACTTTAGGTACTTTAATTAAAAAATAAAACGTCTTGATTGACGTCAAAATTGCTAAGTTATACCCTTACGTAACGGCAGTTGGTAAAGAAAAAGACGAGGCAACTAAAGAGGCCATTTTAAGTCTCGGAAAGTTACTCACCGAAGCACATCCTACTGCTGCTAAAGCCTATTCCATTTACGGAGATATGCTTTACCAAGTCAACGATTTTGCGGGAGCACTAGAACAGTACAAACTGACGCTCAAGGAAGACGATACAGTATTTCCCGTCTGGCAAAATGCGATGGAAATTCACCACCAACTGGGCCAATACGAAGCACTAGCGGACTTCTCGGAAGAAGCAATGGATTTGTTTCCCAACCAGGGGGCTGCTTATTATTACAGTGGATTGGCCGCCAACCACCAAATGGATTTTGCAGAGGCGTTGAATGCGTACCAATTGGCCTTAATGATGTCGGGCAAAGACCCTTATTTGGCGAGTGACATATACGCCGCCATGTCAAATACGTACAGCCAACAAAAGAAATTGGATAAAGCGAAAGTAACCGCCGAAGAAGGACTCAAAATCAATCCAAAATCAGCCAATTTGTTAGAGCAGTACGGAGATGTTCTTTTCCAGAAAGGAGACGAAGCGGGCGCCATTAAGCAATGGAAAAAAGCCCTCGAATTCAACAAGGAATCTGCCACGCTACAACGCAAAATTACGAACCGTTCTCTATGATAATCAAAAACCTACTTGTTCTCGGTAGTCTGATTTTTCTAGCAAGTTGTGCGACGAATCGCTTGGCGCAAAATGAGGACTCCACCAAAACCCGATTGAAAAAGCGTTCTACCAACTATCTACTTAAAAAACTGAAGTCCAACGAACTGGACGCCGAATGGTTGAGCGCCAAAGCCAGAATCACCTTCAAAGACGAGAATCAAACTCGAAAGTTTACAGCGAACATTCGAATGCGCAAAGACAGCGTGATTTGGATGAACGTCAAAAAAATAAACGTCGAAGTGGCCCGAATTTTAGTGACCAAAGATTCCATTTTTATCATCAATCGTTTGGATAAGGAATATTACGTTCAAGGAATGGATTTTTTGGAAGAACGCTTCAATTTACCCGGGCAGTTTGACGCCTTACAAACCGCTATTTTAGGCAATCCTTATTTTTTTCAAAAACAAAAATTAACTTCCGACCTCATCGAAAACCAATACCAGCTAAGTTCCAACAAGACCGTCAGTCGTATGCAAAGTGAATATCGACTCAACGGCAAAAACTTTGCGCTAGAACAAATGACCTTCACGGACGACGAAAGAAGTCGGCAATTGAGCGTACTTTTGAGTGGTTACGAACAACTGATGAAAGGGTTCAATTTTGCCCACAACCGAGATTTTTTGGTCGATAGCGACGAAACGGGCGAAGCGAGCATTTCTATGAAACTGTCCAAAGTTGAAATCAATGAACCCAAAACCATTCGATTTAGTATTTCGAGTCGGTATAAACGTGTGGAGGAGATTAGAGAATAGTGAAGACGATTAGTATTTTTAGATTTTGGATTTATAATTTTAAATTTTAGATTTAACCATGGTCTATGGCAAACACTTTTTGATATATCTTCTTCTCGTAGTTTCCACAACTGCCTTATTCGCTCAATCGCGCCAAGACCTAACCGCCAAACGCCAACGCCTCATTGCCGAAATTGGCCAAGCTAATAAGCTGTTATCCATTACCAAAAAAGACAAAAAAAATGCCTTAACCCAATACTACGCCCTCCAACGACAAATCCGTCAACGGGAACAACTTATCGAAACCCTTCAAAAAGAAATAGACCTTTCTGACAAAAGTATTGAGCGCACTCAAGGCGCTATCGAAGCCTTGCAATCGGATATGTACCGACTCGAAAAAGAGTACGGAGAAATGGCCCGACAAGCCTATCGCTACAAAATGGGCAACAACAAATGGCTCTTTTTATTTTCTTCCGAAGACTTTAGCGACGGCCTGAAGCGGTGGCGTTACATTCAGCAGTACGACGATTACCGCAAAAAGCAAGCGGGACTCATTTTGGAAACGAGAACTTCCTTGACGGAAAAATTGAATGGCATTGAAATCAAAAAAGCGGAACAGCAAGACTTGTTAGCGACCACCGAAAAACAACAAGGCTTACTGGAATCGGAACTGACCCAAAAAAATAAGTTGGTCAGCGGATTGAAAGCCGACGAAACCCGTATCTCTCGCCTCATTAACCGAAAGAGAGTCGCACATCGCAAACTATCCTTAGCTATCGAGAAGATTATTTCGGCCGAAATTAGTAACCGAACCGCTGCGACTAAACCCACTAAGGCTAATAAAAGTACAGCGAAAGAAAGAAAGGTGAGTGATGCCGAACGTAAAAAAATTGCAGCGTCGAGTTCCGATTTTCGCCGACGAAAGGGCAAATTAGCGTGGCCCGTACAGAATGGCATCATCACTCGACACTTCGGCAAACAGAATCACCCCATTCACAAGCAAGTCCAAATCACCAACAACGGCATTGACATTCGAGCCACTTCCAACAATAAAGTGCTAGCGATATACAACGGACAAGTAGCGGGTTTTCAATACGTACCGGGGTATCAAAACACCTTGATTATTCAGCATGGTAATTACTATTCCGTTTATTCGAATCTCGAACAAGTAATTGTTAAAAAAGGGGAAACGGTGCGTAGTGGGCAATTATTAGGGGTTGCTAGTAAGAGTAGTCAGAATGATTACTTGGAAGTGCATTTGGAAATCTGGAAGGGTAAGCAGCGGTTGAATCCTGCGGTGTGGCTGAAGCGGTGAGCAAAGTTTTTTGCTATTGACAATACAAATCTCGTACCCAACTCGACTACTTAGGAAGCAGGTTTTGTCTAATAAATTGATTAACTGATTCAATCGATTCCAATCGCTTACTTTTGGATTTTTAATTTTACATTTTAAATTTGACTTTATCAAACTTTCTTCTTTCCCAATAATCCCCTAATTTGGGGCATCAATTCCTCGTTAGCCTAACCTACTTGCTCTTACTCCCTCTATTTAACTATTCAAAACCTTCAACGCTCATCATGCAAATCAAAAAAGCAGTCATTACGGCGGCGGCTCGTGGCGGTCGATTATACCCCGTAGGCGACACCGTGCAAAAAGCAATGTTACCCATTGCCGATTTGGACGGTATTCATAAACCCGTTTTACAAATTATCGCCGAAGAAGCCTTCGAAAGCGGTATCGAAGAAATTTGTATCATCTGTGCACCGGGCGACGAAGCCCGTTATCGGCTCGCCTTCCAAACGTTGAGTGATAACTTATTGGAGGCCTTTGGGCAAATTGATTGGGCGCAAAAACAGGCAGATAAAATTGACCAATTGTTGAAGCGGCTCACCTTTGTGGTACAAGAAGAAACCTTGGGCTATGGACACGCCGTATTGTGCGCAAAAGCATTTGCGAATGGTGACCCTTTCATTTTAATGTTGGGTGACCACTTGTACCTAGCCGATAATCAGCAATTACGCTGCGCCGCGCAAGTTTTAAAAATCGCTAGCCAAGAAGCCTGTTCGGTATCAGCCGTCAACGCTACTCCCGAACACCTCATTCACCAATACGGTACCATCAACGGGCGCTACTACGGCCGACATCAAGGATTGTACGAAATTGACCGTATTATCGAAAAGCCCGCTTTGAGTCAAGCCGAATTGGAATTATCGATGCCCGGTCAAAGAGCGGGCTATTATCTGTGCTTCTTTGGCATGCACGTGCTGCAAGCGACCATTTTTGAGATGCTCGAAAGGTACCAAGATACGCTTCCCGACGACGCAGATATTCAACTGACCCCCGCACTGGAAATGTTAGCTAAAGAGGGGAAATATTTAGCATTGGAAGTCAAAGGCAGACGCTTTAACTTAGGAACAGACTTGGGTTGGCTCGAAGCCCAAATTTCTTTTGGTTTGGAGGGAGTGAATAGTGAAGCCTTACTATCCAGTATGGTGAATCAATTGGCCGAAGCGAGATTGAGGAGGTAAGTTTTTTGCCTTTATGAAAGTAATTGAACTCCCTATCTGCCATTCTTTAGATTTAATGAAATTGCTTTATTGCTAGAATTGTTTAATTGTTATAGTGGTTCATCAAAATGGATGGTTCGAATTTTCTTTCGACAGGACTCGACTACTGCATAGTCAAGCAATTTTTTAAGATTTGTACGATTCGAGTTATCGCTAGGTGTAATCCTGTAAATCTTGTTCATCCTGTCTAGAAATAAAAAGTAATTCTATCCGAGCACTTAGAACTTTTGGAAAAAACAACTAATGACCAATAATCCATTTATAGAACTCATCACCAGCGTTGATTCTACTATTAGAAATCAATCATTTAGAAAAGTATGCCAAGGCAAATCCCTGTCCGCTTTGATGGAAGCATTGACGGAACTCGAACAATTTCGTCGCCAGACGGATAGTTTGTACCATCGAGTTCGAGCTTGTTTGTTTTTATATACCGCCTATCGCTTTGTACTCCCCGATTTTAGGCATATGCAAAAAACGGGAAAAACACCTTATTCGGGATTCGAACATTTGCTCAATCGTCGATTCGAAGAAGCCATTGCCGTTTTTTTACAAAGCCAAAAAACACAAGGCGTAAATGGGACGATTTGTAGCGCTTTGGCGGAAGCCTATCACCAAAGAGCGTTTCAAATTTTAGGCGAACAGGTGCGGAAAAGCGTTCGTTCCACGGCGGGTAATCAGTGGATGTTTCGAGGTGGCTACACGGCGCAGCATCCCATAAAAATTCATCCTCAACTGTTGCAAAGGGGCGAAAATGAAGCCCTCTACCCTATTTTAGAAGAAAAAACGGCCGTTCGGATGGATTTGAGTCACAGCGGCTGGTCGGATATTTTCTTTTTGGGAATGGACTATCCCGAAGGCGCAAGAGTGATTAACGTCTCGGTCAATCTAGGCGTCTTTGGTCGAGACGAAACGATTCAACCGCCCATTCAGAGTTATGTTCGAGTGATTGCGGAACCCGTTTTGCGGCTAACTAGCGTGGACTTAGAGGTAACGAAAGACGTGACAACGCTGGACGATTTGTTCAATTTTGGCAACGATTATTTGAGTTTGTTGAAAGCAGGTATTATTGCCTCGGGCTGCATTCCGCCGTCCTTCGAAGGGACGCAGCAAGCTCTCGCCGAACTATTGGGGCAAATTGTAGCACCTAGGATGGGATTAGAGTTGGTGACAATGGTTAACGATATTCCAAAAGGGTCTCGATTTGCCGTTTCAACGAATTTGCTCGGGTCGATTATTGCGGTGCTAATGCGCGCTACGAAGCAAACCAAGAATTTATCAGGGCAACTACTAGAATCAGAACGTCGATTGGTTGCCGCTAGAGCCATTTTAGGCGAATGGCTAGGAGGCTCAGGTGGTGGCTGGCAAGACTCGGGCGGGGTTTGGCCGGGAATTAAAGCCATCGAAGGCGCATTGGCGCAGTCGGGCGACCCCGAATACAACATCAGTCGAGGCTGTTTGCTTCCTCAACACCGAATTTTACAGGGGGAAGCGGTGCATCCTCAAATGGCCGAACGATTGACCGATTCGCTAGTTTTAATGCACGGTGGCATGGCCCAAAATGTGGGTCCCGTCTTAGAAATGGTCACCGAAAAATACTTACTCCGTGACGAAGCGGAATGGACGGCTAGACTAGCAACAAATGAGGTGTACGATGGCATTTTACAGGCCTTAAAAATGGGCGATGTGAAAGCCTTGGCCAAGTGGACGGCTTACAATTTTGACTACCCAATTAAAACGATTATTCCTTGGGCAACCAACCATTACACTGAAACACTCATTCGGAAGGCAAAGCAACAATTCAAAGAGAAATACCTCGGTTTTATGATGCTCGGTGGAATGTCGGGCGGTGGCATGGGCATGTACATTGACAATCACGACATGCCCGCTACGAAAGCGGCCGTTTTAGAGATAATTCGAGCAACTAAAGCTGAATTAGTATCCGCTCTTCCATTTGCAATGGAACCCGTTGTCTATAATTTCGAAATAAATAACCGAGGTACTTTTGCGACGATGTTGAGAGGCAAAACGGCGTGGATGCCCGATAAGTACTACGGCATTCAGATTTCTAACCTAGCGAGAATTGCTGCCGAAACCATCAATTATCAACGTAAGCTAGAAGTCGAATTATACACCGCTCAACTCACGGGCAGCAATGCTTCGCACGCCCTTCTACGAACCTTGGTTAGCAACTTATTCCAAGTTAATCAAAGTGATTTTGGTGACCAAAAAAAGCAGCAAAACGAACTAGCTGCCGCCATCAAAGAAGAAAATGGGTTTGACCACCTTCAACACGAAAAGATAAAAGACGATTTGCAAAAAGGCCGCATTGGGCTATCTCGAAATCGCCTACCCGCCGAGACAACTATTGAAGATGTGTCCAATGAGGAAGTAACTATTTTAGAGAATATTACTTCCAAAGACGAATCTAATACATTAGGTATGAATGCTTTAAAATCGGGTAAAGTAGCCGTTTTAAGTCTAGCGGGTGGAGTGGGTAGTCGCTGGACGAAGGGGGCGGGTGTCATAAAAGCGATTTTTCCGTTTACCCAAATTGGCGAAATCCACCGAAGTTTTTTAGAAGTTCATTTGGCTAAAACGGCCCAAACGGGTAAAAATTTTGGAGCAAATCCACCCCACTTAATTGCCACAAGCTACCTTACTTATGATGCCATTGCCCAACAATTAACTACAACCAATAATTACGGTTACGAAGGCAGTGTGTATGTCTCTAAAGGCAAGTCCATCGGTCAGCGATTGGTACCAATGGTGCGTGACTTGCGATTTTTGTGGGAAGAAATGCCGCAGGAAAAATTGGACGAAAATAAAGAGAAAGTTAGAGCAGCGGGCCGAGCTGCGTTGATGGGCTGGGCCAAAGACAAAGGCGAAGGCTCGGACTACGTGGATAATCTCGCTAAGCAGCGTTTTAGTCCCCTCGGACATTGGTACGAATTACCCAATTTACTACGAAATGGTGTGCTGGCCGAGTTGTTACAAAAGCATCCCGAAGTGGAAACCATCCTACTCCACAATATTGATACTTTGGGGGCCAATTTAGACCCGAGTGCGTTGTCGCAACATTTAGCGTCGGGAAATATGCTCACTTTCGAAGTCGTACCCAGACGACTAGAAGATAGCGGTGGCGGTCTCGCCAAAGTGAACGGCCAAGTTCGATTATTAGAAGGTTTGGCGCAGCCGCACGAAGAAGACGAACTAAAATTAAGCTACTACAATTCGATGACGACGTGGATTCAAATTGACGATTTATTGGCTTGGTTCGGTTTGAAAAGAGCAGATTTAACGCAAAGTCCAGCGGCTTTAGACGAAGCCGTCCGAAAAGCCGCTCAGCGAATGCCGAGCTACGTGACGATTAAAGAAGTAAAATACCGTTGGGGACACGGACAAGAGGATGTTTATCCCGTCGCCCAAATCGAAAAACTGTGGAGTGATATGACCGCCCTACCCGACGTAGCTTGCGGTTTTTTGGTAGTTGACCGAAAGCGCGGACAACAGTTAAAAGACCCCGCACAGTTAGACGCTTGGGTCAACGATGGTAGTAAAGATTATGTCGCTAAACTAATGGGTGAAGGCCAATAAAAACGACTCGTTAAGCCCGATTGACCACTTCCGTCCATCAAAGGATAAGGCACGGTTTCTACTAATTGACCACCTAGTTTTGTGTAGAACCCTTTTGCTTTTTCGTTGCTGGCAAATACCCAGAGATACAAACCTTGATTGGGATAATGGGTAGCCGCCCATTTTCCTGCCAGCGTCATTAGCTGCTGCCCAATACCTTTTCCTTTTTCAGATTGCGCCACGTGGATATTGTCTAGTAAAGTACCATATTGGTCGCAATCTCCGCCGTACAAACAGGTGAAACCGACTAATTTTCCGTTCTCTTTCGCTGCAAGCACGTATTGGTTGTCCGATGGTTGTTGAAACCTTTTGGACCAAATGGATAATCTTTCTTGTTCTACTTTATCATCTAAATAAGTATCCGTTAGAATGCCTCGGTAGTTTTCTTGCCAACTTTTGGCGTGTAGGGCGGCGATGGCTGTGAGGTCGTTGGTGGTGGCGGATTGGTAGGAAATCATGTTGTAGAGTTTGAGGAACATGGATGTTACTGGTTTTTACATTTTCACTGGTGGGTAAAATGATTAGACTAGATACCATAAAATGGTGGAAGATATTGGTTTGAAGAAAAATTCTTCAAACATCGCCGCCCACTTTTACACTCGCTAAAGTGCTAAAAAACAGCCGTTTACCTTTTAGTGATGAACGGCTGTTGTGCGTTATTAAGACATCGGGATGGTGGTCTTCTGGAATTTTTTCGCTAATTATTATTTTTTTTTTTTGTCTAAAAAAACAATTGAAAAATATCAATCAACTTAGTAACAAATTC
>JBCCQK010000091.1:0-19396 GCA_039024375.1 Bacteroidota bacterium | reverse complement strand
AAGTAATTGATAGTTTAATCGAGTGTATTTTTTCGTTAGACAAGGCATTTTTTTTGAGAATAGCCGTAACTCTTTGAGAAAAAAATAACGCAGCATAACGGAAAAAGGCGCCGATTTAACCTGTCGAGAATTTATGACTTGAACCACTAGTCACTGGTCACCTAATTACGAATCACTACACTAGGGCTTCAAATCGTCCCGCACCTTAAACGCATCAACCATCTTCCGCATATCCTGTGCGTCCGCAATCGAATCCTTTTTAATCAATTCTTGGCACATTTCTTTGGTCAACTTGATGAGTTTGTAATAAATCGGTCTATACTCGTTGCCCGCTCCTCGAAAGTGCCCAGTTGCTGTGAAATAATCGCCTTTGGTATTCGCAAAAAAACGTACAAACCCTAAGCCAATCGTCGTATCCGATTCCGAGTCAAAAGAGTGTCCTTCGTACACGTAGGTTAGTTTCCGTTCACTTGGTTTTACGTCGGTTAAGGTAGATTTGAATTCGGCCGAAATTTTACTATTGCCATTAAAAGAAAAACCCGAATAGGATAGTAACTTCTTTGGGTCATCGTATTTAAACTCGCAGATGCTATACACCGCTTCTTTAGTCTGGTCTTTGCTTTCCGAAATAGAAATCCACGACCCCTGAATCTTCCGTTCGAAGATATTATAATTCAAAAAATAGAGGACAATTTGCGTAAATAAGAAGAAGATAGCGGCAAAAATAATAACCATGATAGCCGCAATGAAGAAGTTTTGGGAGTTGGCGACGTAACGACCAACACATAGCCCAATGAGACTCGGCAGTGCTGGACTAAAGAGGGTTTCAAAGTTTAACTTAATCATAAGAGAGTTTGATTGGTGCTTTTTTGTTTAAGGTTATGTTTTTTGAATATTCCTCATTAACAGTATGCCAGCAAAAGGGTAACATTGTCTCCAACTGCAGCTAGCAGAGACAAGGTAAAAGTTATCCTATTTTCTATTGGGGGAAAGTTGTTATCAATTGGCTTCAACTCACATTAACAGCTTGAAGTTAGGAATGTAAGAATAGAAATGCTTTTTTACAAATATCTGAATAAAAAATGTTTATGCAGTTCAGAAACATAAATTCGGACGTCTAAATTAACATTTTCGGATAGGTCGAGCACTTCTGACAACTAACTATTTAGCAATCATACAATTACAACTTACACATTTTGAACTCAAATGCGCAATTTAGCTTGTCCAACTATCCAAATTTATAAATCGGGAATAAAAAAGGTGGATGATTCTTTCGAAGAATCATCCACCTTTAAAAAAATTAAGTAGCACAGAAGTAACCGCTTCCCGTTCAAATCCTACAAAAACAAATCGTCTAAAGTAACTACTTGGTCAACGTGGTTGAGCCGATTACTATTTTCAATAACACCTATGGTTGTGATTAAGGTGAGAAAAAGATGTTTATTCGTTTTAGTATGGTATTTAAACACCGTCTTTTTATTTTGAAAATTAAGCACATCCTTCTTCGTTACTTCGTATTTCGAGGTATTAAACCTTATTTCGCATATATTGATAGTCTGGTCGCCACGGTCAATGATTAAATCTATTTGAGTACCAGCTAGTCCATCTTTTGGCCGTGCAATGAAAGAAGAAATAGAGGAAGCCATCCCAGCGATACTTAAAGCCCTTCTAATGGATTGGATATGTGTCAAACATACATTTTCGTAAGCATACCCACTCCATACTTTCCATTTTGGTAAATCACTGAGCTGCGTAAAATCGGTAAAACTACTTTTACCTAGAGGTTCAATGTACGTCAAATAGAAAAGAGAGTAAGCATCTGTCAGTCTAAACAAATTATCTTTTACTTTTTTACCAAAACCGCCATAAACAGTAATAAAGCCTGAATTTTCCAATTCATCGAGTAGTTTAGTCAACATTCCACCATTTTGAAATTTGGTCAGTTGAATAATCTCTTGCCTTGTCAACCCTTTCCATTTTGTAGCCAAAGCACGAACGATTGAAATATGGTTTTGATAATTGTCAAAAAGGGAAGCGTATAACCTTTCAAATTCAGTCCTTAGGTAGCCTGTCGGTTCAAAACAAATTTCTTGAATATTTTGAACCGCCGATTTACCCGATTTAAGAAAGTCCAAGTACATCGGAATCCCCCCCATCGTCATGTAAATTTGTAGAATATGAAACCTATTTAGTTTAATTTTTCTTGACTGACAGTAGGCTTCCGTTTCCGCCAATGTAAAGGGAAAAAGATATAAAAGTCGGGTTACTCTGTTATGAAGTCCACCACGGTCATTAATTACTTTATCAATCATCCAAGAAGCCGCAGAGCCACATATGACAACCACAACCGATTGCTTAGAAGCCCAACTGTTCCAAAAATACCCTAATCCAGTTATGAAGCCAGATTTTTTAGTTCCCAACCAAGGTAATTCATCTAAGAATACCACTAATTTCGTCTTTTGTTGTAAAGATTCTAAGGCTTGACTTAGAAAATGAAAGGCTTCTAACCAGGTGTTAGGAAAATTAGGCAGTTGATAACTAGGAAAATATTTTCCCAATGTAAATACGAAATTCTGCAACTGTTCTTTTTTAGAACCATATTGTAAGCCCGTTAATTCAAAGTTGATTTTTTGCGCATACACCTGTCTAACTAGATAAGTCTTCCCAACCCTTCTACGACCAACGAGTGCAACCATTTCAGGTTTATCGGACAGAAATGCCGTTTCTAGTTCACTAATTTGTTTTTCTCTTCCGATGATAAGTTCATTCATACAAAGTATTTAGGCAACAATCAGATACTTTAAGCGGATTATAAAAACGATAACTCGCTCAATCTGTACAAAAATAGATATTTTAAGCGGATTATAAAAACGATAACTCGCTTAATCTACATAAAACAGATACTTTGAGCGGATTATCCAAATGATAAATCGCTCAATCTTCTCAACGAATCAACTTCTATAACCGTTCCAAATGGTAGTCCCTCCTTCATTTCTCCGTATTGATTTATCCAGCAGGCATCCTAAGAAAGTCGATTCACACCTAATCCAGTGATGATAAAGGTAACTCGACTCTTCCGAGTCGAAATCCAGTCTTAAACCTTCACATTTTTATCATCATTATCTAAAAATTAGACAACTCGGGGCAGCGATGAATAGATAAGCCATTTTTTTACCAAAAAAAAGGTTATTCTAACAGCCAGAAACAAACACATCACGTAACAATACTCATTCGATTAATCTCTTAATATATTTTTCTAACAACCCGTTCGTAATGAAATCATTCTTCTTAACCATTCTTCTCGCTATTTCTAGCATTTTACTATCTGCCAATACAATTCCACAAATCTGGGAAACTTTTGAAAAAGGCGATTACGTACTCGCTAGAAAACTATTAAACGAGGCGACTAAGAAAAAAGCGACCCAAGTCGAGGCATCCATGATACTGATGCTGTTAAATATGGCTGAGATGGAAGATGGTGCCGTCAATATGCGTATCGCAAAAAATATTTTTCCACAAATCGAAAACCCCAATCCTTATCTTTTTCCTTTTTGGTACGATGACGCTATTCTGGATGGGCAAAGCAAGAAAAGTAGAGAACGAGAGGAGTTTTTACTAAATTTATTGGCCAACGGCAACCTACATCCAAGCGTGAAAGGCTCGCTACGTTACATGATAGGTTTTCATTACGGATTGAGCAATCGTTTTGAAGAAAGTAAAGCTATCTGGGACCCCATCAAAGGTATCAAGGACTGGCAATTGGTCGGGCCGTTCGATAATACTTCGGGCAGTGGCTTCAATAAAAATTATGCGCCCATCCAAGAAGCCAATCCAGCCACCACTTTCCAATCGACGAACAATGCGCCAATTCGGTGGTTTGTCCCAGAGTTGACCGACGACCAGCCCTGGGTAGCAACGGAGTACTATGTCCCTAGTAATAATGCGGTGGTTTATGGACAAACCTTCTTCGAATTGGAAGCATCCAAAGAACTAGTTTTTGCGACGGGATTCACGGGCAATATCAAAATTTGGATAAACGAGCAATTAATCATTTCGGAAGAGGAAGAATTGCGTACCGATATGGATTACCTACGAGCAAAAGTCCGAGTTCCTACGGGAAAAAATAGGATTCTGGTACAATTGGGCTACACGTCTAAAAGCGATTATCCGAACTACATGGTTCGAGTTTTTGATGAAAACAATGAGGTAATTGACCTCAATTGTTCTAGCGAGTACGTTCCGTATAATCAAAGTGGAACGACCTTAAGTCAAGAGAAATTCCCTCATTTTGCCGAGCAGTTTTTTCAACAAAAAATTAAAACATCTCCCAAAAATATTCTGAACCATTTGCTACTGGCCAAGACTTATTATCGCAGCAACCGCTTCAATGATGCCATCAAAGTGCTAGAACAGGCGAATGAACTATATCCGAATAACTTGCTGACTAATTTGGAGTTGTTGTACAATTTCACGTCCATTGATGACCGTACTAAAATTTCAACACAAATAGAACGGTTGCGCAAAATCGACGGTGATGCCTGTTTTTTTGCGCTCTTTGACTACGAAATCCATTCCGAATCCGAAGATTTGGATAAACTGAAGCAATCGGTGGACAAAATGCGAGATTGTTTAGGAGAGGACAACGAGGACTATTTAGCGTATTACACCAATTGGTTAACTCGAAAAAAAGATTTTCAAAAGCTATTGGAGGTCGCTCAATTTGCATTCGAGAAATACCCCGAAAATCAAACTTTCTTGACCTACAAATTCAACATTCTCAATAACGTTCAGCAAAAACCCGAAGAAGCCGTTGCGCTGTTGGAGGATTTTCTCACCAAGAATTACAACTACGACGTTTATCATTTACTCAAAAACGAATACGTCAAACGCAAAGAAAATAAGAAGGTAGAAGCTATTCTGTTGAAATTGCACGAACTCTACCCCAATCACATCCAATCCATCACCAATAATAGCAGTTATTACTACAAAATTGGAGACTTCGATACGGCACTCAAATTCACCAATATTGGCCTACAAAATGCCCCCTACCGGGCGTCCTATTGGAGCGATAGGTCGTACATCCACCAAGCCCTCAACCAAAAAGAGGCCGCTATCGCCGATTTGGAAAAGTCGATTACCTACAATCCAAATAATTTTCAAGACCGAGAGCGGTTGCGCACCTTGCGAGGACAATCATCCGTGAAAGAATTGTTCAAAGACAAAGACCGAGCGGCACAAATTCAGCAACAACTGACTAAAGAAGTTGGAACAGAAGCGGATTACACCTATTTGTTCTACGATAAAGCCGTCGTCGTTTACGAGGAAGGACCGTACAGCGAGTACTTTAGCATGGCTTGGCAGATTCAAAACGAGGCGGGTATCAATCAGTGGAAAGAAGCAAATATCGAGTACGATAGTGGCTCGGAACGGCTCATTTTTGAAAGAGCGGAAGTCTTTAAAAAGAACGGAGAAAAGGTCATTGCCGAACGCAGCGACAACGAATTTGTCTTTACTTCTTTGGAAATTGGCGACATTATTTTCGTGGAATACCGATTAGATTCCTACCAATATGGACAGTTGGCTCAAGAGTTTTGGCAAACCTGCACATTCGACGACTTTGTTCCCATCATGGAATCTCGTTATCGACTCTTATTCCCCAAAGACAAGGCTATTTATTTTAAGTACAGCAATTTCGAACACACGCCCATCAAAACGGAGATGGACAATTTTCTGCTGTACGATTGGACATTAACGGATGTGCCGCTTTTGAAAGAGGAAAACTATATGCCGACGATAACCGAAATTGGTAAAACGCTATCTATTTCTACCCTAGATTCTTGGAGCGACATCGCCAATTGGTACCGAGATTTATCGCTGCCGCAAGCGCGCGAAGATTACAACTTACAGGCCATTTACGAAGAAATTTTTCCGAAAGGGAAAGCTACTAAAATGAGCGAAACGGAAAAAGCGGAGGCCATTTATAGCTACATTTTGGATAATATTCAGTACAGTTACGTGTCTTTTCGACAAAGTGGCTACGTTCCGCAAAAGCCGATGGTTACCATCAGTACCCGCTTGGGAGACTGTAAAGATGTATCTACGTTGTACCATACGCTAGCGCAAAAAGCGGGTTTAAAAACCAATTTAGTGTTGGTCAATACTCGAGATAACGGAGAAGAAACCATCTTACAACCGTCCATAGATTTCAACCACTGCATCATCAAGATTGATTTACCCGAAGCGACGTTATTCCAAGAATTGACGGACAATAACTTGCCGTTTGGGGCAATTCCCAATTCCATTCAACGGGCACAGGCTTTGGTGATTCCCAATTTGCGAGAAGAAGTCCCGTCGGAGTTGTTGAATATTCCGACTCGTTCCGTGCTAAAAAACACCTTGCAGAGACAAACAGCTTTGAAGGTGGTGGACGCCAATTTAGAGGTGCAAACTCAATTGGAAGTTTTAGGCAAACCCGCATCGAGTTATCGAAGCTATTTCGCCGATTTGACCGAAGAAAAGCAGCGAGAAAAGGTCGGCAATTTAGTCGGTGGGTATTTTGACGGCGATTTAGACAAGCTGACCTACAAATTTGACAATTTAACCAATATCGAAAAAGGATTTACCTTCGAATCGGACTTTGTGGCGACCAAAGCAGTATTGTCCATCGGTGGCATCAAAGCGGTTAAGATTCCTTACATGGAGGTGATATTCACGGCGGACGATTTTCCCCAAGAAGCACGAAAATCACCGCTCCTATATTGGCGCTACGAAAGCTATGACGCCTACGAGAACGAAATTGAATTGGTGCTGCCCGAAGGTGTTAAAATCATGGAAATGCCCACCAACAAAAGCATCAAAAACGACTACCTTGATTACCAATTGACTTTCGAAAAAACGGACGAGCAGACCTTAAAAATTAGGCGAACGGTTCAGTTGAATCGGATTGCTATTCCCGCAGCAGAGTACGAGCAATTTCGAGCGGTAGTGCAGGAGATTTTGGAAGTGGAAGATGCTTATGTGGCGTATAAGTGAGAGCAATGGCGATTTATAATAAAAGGATAAGGGTTTTCTCATAAAAGGATGTAACAGATTGTATCTTAGATAGAAAACTTGTATTTTTAGTTTCAATTCACACTGAAACAAAACGAATGAATACCATCGAAATTCTACAAAGGCGCTTAGTTCTTCAAAAACAGTGGTTGTGGATGTTGGTTAACCTTTCTAATGAAGAATTACAACTTCCCCGAAATACATCTAAACAAGAAGCCTTAGACGCAGCCTTAGATGAAATACGTTTCATTCGTTAGGAATTAAAAAAAGTTCAAAATGAGTAAAATATCATCAAAGATTGCCCCACCTGAATCATTAGAAAACTTAGGGAAGGACATCATCAAATTCGCAAAAACTGAGGCTACCAAAGAAGAAATCGACTTCCTTTTAAAGGAACTGGAAGAAATGGAGAACATGGTAAAAGAAGGGCTAAAAAAGCACCGCAAAAAGTAGAATCTTATTCAACGCCAATTCCTAAGCAGGCAATACTTTGTCAGTATCTCCTGCTTTTCAAAAGAATAAAATAAAAAGACACTAACTAAGCCTCGCTTTCTAGCCACTATCCAAAACTTAAATTAACCATTAATTTAGCCGTCCTTTTGTATCATAAAGCTACCTCCGCTCTATCCAAGTCCCGCACCACCGACTTCACCATATTCAACGTCGATAAAAAACCCTGCGAAATAAACCGCATGAAATACATCTTTTTCAAGCCCATTTTGTCCATAATTTGCTTAGGGGCGTAGCCTTTTTGGTGCCAATGTGCCACCGTTTGGTAGAAGTTCTCTAAGAAATCTAATTTGCGTTGTAAATGTATTTTAGGATGCTTCAACTTGGGATTGTGGGCACAAAACATATATTCAAAGTCCAAAGCTAGCACCCTTTTTAACGATGCTATTTGCTCCGCCATGCTTTCATTAAACATACAGAATTTGATGTAGTCGTAGATATACAAATCTGCCGAAAAGAGCCAACCTTCGTTTTGTTCGTACAGCGCCACCATGTCAATTGCGTGGCCGGGAATGGGGACAATTTCAAAAGTGTATTTATTGGTCTTGATTTGCGTATCGACGGGTTCAATTTGATGATTCGGTTCGGTATTGCCCCACGTCAGCCATTGACTAAAAGAGATTTTGGGTGGCCGTTTCATGATTTCGGTACAAAGCGAAGAAGCGTAGGTAAGAACGTTAAAATGTTGTTGCAAAGCCGCTAAGTTTCCATTATGGTCTTCGTGGTGATGGGTAATGAAAATTTGCTCAACGGGTAGCTTCGTCAAATGGGATAGTACCATTTTTCGACCATTGCTATGCCCCGTATCAATGAGCAAACCGTCCACAAAATAAACATAGACGTACATAGCGGGCTTTCCCCAAAGCGAGGTGCCAAATTGAAAGCCTTGGACAGGTGGATGATGGAGAAAATTGGTGATTTGCATAGGGTAATATTATACCCTTTCAATCACAATCGAACTCGCGCCCCCTCCCCCATTACAAATCGCCGCACAACCTACCGTCACATCTTTCGTTCCCAACACATTCACCAAAGTCGTCACAATCCGTGCGCCCGAAGCACCAAGTGGATGTCCCAAAGACACTGCTCCACCGTGTACATTCACCTTCTCAATCGGAATATCCAGTACTTGGTTAAAAGCTAAGGGAACTACGGAAAAAGCCTCGTTAACTTCAAAATAATCAACGTCTTGGGTCGTCATGTTGGCCAATTTCAAGGCTTTGGGCGCTGCCTTAGTCGGTGCCGTTGTAAACCAAGCGGGCGCCTGAGCGGCATCCGCAAAGGATAAAATTTTAGCAATGGGTTGTAAGCCGTATTTTTTGACTGCCGCAGCGCTGGCCAAAATCAAAGCGGCCGCACCGTCGTTGATGGTCGAAGCGTTGGCGGCCGTCACAGTGCCACCTTTGGTAAACGCACCTCGAAGGTTAGGAATTTTATCAAATTTAACTCGTTTGTATTCTTCGTCTTCGGTGATAACTAGCGGTTCACCCCGTCGCTGCGGAACGGAGACGCCTACCACCTCATGGGCAAAAGCACCACTATCCGTCGCCGCCGCCGCATTTTTGTACGACCGAATGGCGTATTCGTCTTGGGCTTCTCGGGAAATACTGTATTTTTCGGCCGTTTTATCCGCAAACACCCCCATCGCCATCTGGTCGTAAGGGTCAAATAAACCGTCTTTGTGCAACCCATCAATCAATTCCGCATTGCCGTATTTATAACCAAATCGAGCTTTCGGCACGTAATAGGGTACGGCGGACATATTTTCCATCCCACCCGCTACGATTAAATCTGCTTGTCCTAGTAAAATACTCTGCGCCGCAAACATAATCGACTTCGCCCCCGACGAACAGACCTTATTAACGGTTGTGCAAGGAACAGTATCGGGGATTCCTGCCGCCAAAGCGGACTGTCGAGCGGGCGCTTGCCCCAAATTGGCGGAACAAACGTTCCCCATAAACACCTCGTCGATGTGGTCGGGATGAACCTTAGCTTTTTCTAAGGCCCCTTTGATGGCAGCCGTCCCCAAAGCGGTGGCGGCAACGTTGGCGAACATTCCACCAAAACTACCTAATGGCGTTCTAACGGCGGAGACGATATAGACTTCTTTATTTAACATGCAGTTATTTTTTATTTCTTTTTATTCAGTTTTGAACCACAAAGGTATGGAGCGCATGGAGTTTCTTTCGAGCGCAGCATTGACGACATCATACTACCATTGCATCTAGAATTGACTAAACTGCGCTTGAAAAATCTCTATGCGCTTTGTTTCATTTGTACCTTTGTGGTAAAATTCACCATGCTAAGCGAATATTTGTTGTAAGAACACTTTCAAAATCTGACGGCTGACAATTCCATCGGAATAGTCTGACGGCTGGCTTCTCATCTCAGCGAATTTTCGCAAAAATCTACTTTTTCTATCGAACATCCAGAAATAATGGGGAGTTTATTTCAATAATTTTAAAAATCAACTAATTTTAACCCCCTTCAAAAAACGTTCGGTTCAAAGGTAGGTTTTGAAAGTACTCGGGCCATTGTCAATAAGAAATCTTAAAAAGCCTTTAAAATATAGTGCTTTTTCCTATGAACATATAATTTGTCGATTGTTTGAACGTTTATACCCCTTTAAACAATCTCTGATTAACCAAATAATGGACAATAGAATAGGGGAAAGTTAGCTTATTGGTAATCAACAACTTAAAAAATACGGAGAAAGTATCTCCTCTTTTTCAACCAACTAAAAAAATTACACACATCATGTTTCAGCCTCTTTTTTTGCAGCAAGTTGACCTAGAAGGCGAAGTCGGTACGCAGAGTTTTTTGGATTTGATTTTTCAAGGTGGTCCACTGAGTATCGCCATCGTAGGGATATTATTGCTACTTTCTTTTATTGCGGTCTATATTTTCTTGGAGCGCTATTGGACGATTAAAAAAGCGGGCCGAATTGACCAAGGCTTTATGAACAATATCCGAGCAAATGTACAAGCAGGGAATGTTCACGGAGCCAAAGCACTATGCCAAACGACCGACTCTCCCGTTGCTAGAATGATTGAAAAGGGGTTAATGCGAATCGGCAAGCCCTTGAACGACATCGACGCCGCCATTGAAAACGTCGGTAACTTAGAAGTATTTCGGTTGGAGAAAAACTTATCCACATTAGCTAGTATTGCGGGTGCCGCCCCCATGATTGGCTTCTTCGGTACGGTAACGGGTATGATTCTCGCTTTCCGCGAAATGGCTACGCAGCAAAACGTAACGCCCGACGTCCTTGCAGGTGGTATTTACCAAGCCCTAATCACCACCGCAGCGGGACTTTTGATTGGTATTCTGGCTTTCGTTGGATACAATATCCTAGTAGCTAATGTGGAAAAAGTAGTCTTCCAAATGGAAAGAACGACGGTAGAATTTATGGACTTACTGCAGGAACCAAGCGTTTAGTATAGTGACTCGTAATTAGTTGATTAGTGACTAGTGGTTCAAGAACTAAATTCTTAATAGTTTAAATCGGCGTCTTTTTTTGTTATGCTGCGTTATTTATTTTTAAAATAGCAACGGCTATTGAAAAAATAAATGCCTTGCCTAACAAAAAAATACACTCGATTAAACTGTCAATTACTTAATTCTTGAACCACTAGTTTGGCAAAATACTGAATTTCACAAGTAAGCAGTAGCAGTAGCAGTAAGCAGGGCACGTAAAAGCAAGACATATCATAGAGCCAACGTCTGTCTGCGTTCCATAATTCCGTATTAAGATAAAAAGTAAGCAGTGGCAGTGGCAGTAAGCAGGGGATAGTGGCAAAAGAAGGAACTGAGTCTAAAAAAGGAAAAGGTCAACATCTAAATCTGTTGTCCAAGTCAACATCTAGCAAAGTATCCCCATACGGGCAGGCAGTTGTCCAAATAAAAGCATCTCGCCAGCAGTAGGCGACGCAACAATACGGATAACAAATAACGAATAACAACAATGGGATTAAAAAAACGGTCCAAAGTTAGTGCAGAATTCAGTATGTCGTCCTTGACGGACATCATCTTCCTGTTGCTAATTTTCTTCATGTTAACCTCTTCGTTGGTAAAATTTGACCAATTTACCCTACCCGAGTCGAGCGCCAAAACGATGGCCCCAACGTCCATTGTCGTAACCGCCGAAGCCAACGGAAAGTATTCGGTCAATGGTAAAGCCACCCCCAAAAGAGCCTTAAAAGGCGCTATCAGCCGTACCAAACAGTCGATGGGTAACGAAGCGGGCGCTACGCTCACCATCGTCGCCGAAGTCGGTGTTCCCTTCGACAAAGTGGTAGAACTTATGACCATTGCCAATGGACTGAAAATGAAAGCGATTTTAGCCACGAGACCGATGGAGGAGTAGGTTGATAGTGGCAGTAGCAGGAGGCAGTAGCAGTGGCAGGAAGCAGTAGCAGTAAGACAAATAACGAGTAACAAATAACCAATACCAAAATGGGTCTAAAGAAAAAAAGTAAAGTCAGCGCCGAGTTCAACATGTCCTCCTTGACGGACATTATCTTCTTATTACTCATTTTTTTCATGCTGACCTCCTCGTTGATTAATCCCAATGCGATTAATTTAAAACTACCGAGCAGTTCCAAAGTCAGCAAACCGTCCACCTCTAAATTAACCAAAGTTAGAGTGGGCAGCACGGGAAGATTCTACGTAAATGGCAAAAGAGCCACTTTAAAAACCTTGGACAGCACCATGCGTAAATTAGCGAGAGACAAAGGAAAAAACGCTAACGTTGTGTTAGAATGGAGTAGCAAAACGGGCGTCGAACACGTTGTGACGGTGATGGATTTAGCGTTGAAATATCATGTGAATACCATACTGGCAGCGGAGAAGTGAGAAGTATAAGTATGATTATCCCATACCATCTAATAACCCATTTAAAATGAAAATACTAGCCACTCTATTTATCCTACTTCTGACCGCAAACATTAGCTTGGGGCAGGTAGAGCATAAATTTAGTAGCGACTTAGACCGTTTATACGTAGGAGGCTACGAAGCATTTCAAAAGGATATTTATCCATTTATCCGATACCCAAGAAGAGCGAGAGAAAATTGTCGGGTGGGTCAATCGAAGGCTTTAGTTTTCATCAATTCCTCGGGTAAAATTGATTCTATACAATTATTAAACCACATTAGTGCAGACATTGACCAAGAAGTAAAACGGATTTTGACAACTACTTCGGGGAATTGGAAAAAAGGGCGTACAATAGAATATCCCATCAATTTTGCTTTTAGAATTGGCCAAAATCAAGAGGATATTCTTGGAAACGTAGTCATTACCACCATGTCGAACAGTACTTGCGGCGTATCAAGCGAAAAAATCGAAAAGCAGATTAAAAAGTTGTTCGAAAAACAAAAATTTAAAAAAACAAAGCGGCTCTACGAAGAGCTATTAAGGCGGTATCCTAATAACCCAGTTTATCAACAAGCCCTAAATTCTGTTAAAGAAATGCTAAACTAAGCTAGCGAATTATGTAATGCTCTTGATTTCACCATCTGAATAAGCGTAATGTTTTCGCCAAATGAATGATGGATGATATTAATGTGCAGTAAATTGAAAATATTCGTCTTACGAAGTACAAAAATCATCCTGTACGGGTAAGCTATTTATCACTCATCAAACATCCCATACCCATACGGGCAAGCTATTTATTGTGGCTGGCGACCACGTTATAAGAGAAGACGAAATTAATAACCAATCAACTAAAGAATATGGCAGAGCTATTAGTCGATGAAATAGAAAGAAAAAATAAGCGAAAAGGCTTCTACACCAGTCTTTTCATTCATTTAGCCCTACTAGTATTGGCTTTGTTGCCTTTACTGACTTTCCCAACTCCACCTCCCGGTCAAGAAGGGATTTTAGTCAACTTAGGGATGCCCGACG
Source organism: Bacteroidota bacterium (assembly GCA_039024375.1). Taxonomy (GTDB): domain Bacteria; phylum Bacteroidota; class Bacteroidia; order Chitinophagales; family Saprospiraceae; genus JAFMDF01. The sequence continues at coordinate 5,934 of JBCCQK010000091.1, read as the reverse complement.
TGGGACAAGGTGAAGAGAATGCACCTCCCGCCAAAGCAGAACCTGCTCCACCGGTTAAGTCTGAACCAACACCTCCTCCGCCACCTGAGCCCGAGCCAGAACCAGAGCCGACTCCTCCTGAACCAGAACCCATTCCCGAACCCGAGCCGACTCCTCCAAAAGAGGTTATCACTGACGATAACTCCAAAGAAATTGCTTTGCAAAAAGAGCGAGAGCGGAAGAAAAAAGAAGAGGAGCGGCAAAAACAATTAGAAGAGCGAGAACGAAAAGAGAAACTGGACGAAGCACGCAAAAAGAAAGCCGAAGAAGATGCTCGTCGTAAAAAAGCGCAAGAGGAAGCCCGACGCAAAGCGGCGGCCGAAGAAGCCGCTAGGAAAAAAGCGGCGGAGGAAAAAAGAAGAGCGGAAGCAGCAGCAGCCGCTAAAGCCAAGGCAGAAGCGGAAGCCCGCGCCGAAGCGGCCGATTTAATCGGTGGACTGGGCGGTGGCAACGGAAGCGGAAAAGGGAAAACGGGTACTTCGGGCAATCAAGGTAGCTATAATGGAGACCCTAATGCTACTAACTTAGAAGGTGTCAGTGCGGGCGCTGGAAGTAGCGTTGGTGGCGGTTTGCGAGGGCGTGGTATCTTAAATGCACCAAAGATTAGAGATGATTTTAACAAACCAGGTAAGGTTGTTATGAAAGTTTGTGTAGATGCCAATGGAAAGGTTACTTCTGCCGACTTTACCCAAAGAGGTTCTACCACTACGGATAGCCAATTGGTAAGAATTGCGAAAAAGAATGCTTTGGCCTACAAGTTCTCGGGCGGAAGTGTAGATAAACAGTGTGGGACGATTACTTACGTGTTTAAAGTTCGGTAAACAAGTGTTAAGGAAGTTGTCGTTTATCCGTTTTAAGGACAAATATTTTACTCCTCGAAATTACTATTTTCGTAGAACGGAGCAGAAAATAAAAGAAGCCCTTACGAATAATTTTCGTAAGGGCTTTCGCAATGTGTTCCTCTGTGTAAACTTTAAGTTTGGCCATGGTTACGAAATTTAGAAAGCTTGCTAGGGAATTTATCTCGCTGCTCTTTTACAAAAGCATCCTCTTTTGCCCATTCCTTTTGTAATTCTGCTTGGTTAGTGTGATAGTACGCAAGCGCCAAGTATATATCTGAAAGAGACAAATCATATTCATCAGCAATTTCATCCGCCTTTTTATTCAGAACTTCAAACCATTTTACTATATCTTTTACCCTAATCCGATGCCCTTCAATTCGTGCTTTCCCCCCACATATTCCAGGTGTTTTAACAATTCTTTTAGCTAAATAATCTAATCCCATAATAGGTTCTTTTCGATTATAATGAATATTTCTGTTTTACCAAAAATAATTGTTTCTCACCAACTTATCAAAAAATTATTCCAAGGTGTTTCTGAAACAGTTCTGAAATCCTAGCAAAACCGCCACTTACGAAAGATTTCCCAAACGACAATGCCTATACAAACTGAAATATTAAACGAGTGCTTGGTTCCAAATTGGGGAACTTCTACACATTCATCGACCAAATCCATTGCTGCCTGACTAACTCCTCGTACTTCGTTACCAAAAACCAGCGCAATTTTTGTACCTTCGGGCCATTGAAAATTGGGTAAAGACGTGCTACCTTCCGCCTGTTCAATTGCTACTACGTAATACCCCTCCGCTTGCAGTTGCCGTACCGCCGTAGCGGTCTCTTCGAGGTATGTCCAATCCATCGAATCCGTAGCACCGATGGCCGTTTTTAGGATTTCTCGATGCGGTGGTTGAGCCGTAATCCCACATAAATAAATGTGTTCCAAAGCAAAACCATCCGCCGTTCGAAAAGCAGAGCCGACGTTAAGTCCCGACCGAACGTTGTCCAATACGACCACAATGGGTGACTTTTCGACTTTTTTGAAGTCTGTTACGGTAAGCCGATTGAGTTCTTGTAGCTTGAGTTTACGCATGAATAAAAAATTAAACTTAACTATTCAGAATAGAGAGCAGAGACCATTCCGATAAACCAGCACGCCTGCGTCATGCGGGCGGGTCGGAATTGAGAGAAAAGAGACTGACAGAGTAGTCAATAATGACGAAAGATAGTAGCTATAGACGATTGTCAATATTATACGTCTTTAATCTCTACTCTCTGTTCCCAGTGCTTAATAGTTATAATTAAACTTTTGTTAAAACCGTAGGGGCGGTCGAGGATTCAGCCATCTTACATAAAAGAGATATGTTTTTAAATAGACAGTGAACACCCTTGCAATTCGCAAAGTTATTAAAAAGAAAACGTATTCATGAAGTCTTGAAACTGTTAAAATATTATACTTGATTAGCAATAAGTCTTCAAAAAAACAGGTTAACTATTGCAACAAATAAATTCCCTACAAGACAAACCAACGAATCTACCATAATATGAATTATAAAAAATTATTCACCCTCTTTTGCCTTTGGGGGTGCACTTTGATGGCCTTTTCCCAACAAACAGCAGTTTTCACGGACGCCAATGCCGCCTTCAAACGAGGAATGGACTTTTTCGATAAAGGACTGTATTCCGCCGCTAACGTGGAGTTCTTGAAAGTCCTACGGGCAGATTTACCCGTGCAGGAACCCCAATTCCGAGACTTGCGGATGAAAGCCGAACTGCACGCCGCTAAAACATCGGTTCGTTTGGGCCATCCCGACGGAGAAAAAGTAATGTTGAATTTTATTAGAAACTATTCCCCCGAACCCATTGCTAGTCAAGCAATCCTAGAAGCGGCTAATTATTATTATAATGACCGTCGATTTGAAAAAGCACTGGAATTTTTGGAAATGGTCAATACCTACGACTTATCCGAGGCGCAACGGTCGGAGGTGCTATTCAAAAAGGGCTACGTTTATTTTGTCAATAAAAAGTTTGCGGAAGCCAAAGCGGCTTTGGGGCAAACTAGAGAAATCCGCAACGATTATTACGACCCGTCGAACTATTATTACGGCATGACGGCTTTTTTCGAAGGAGACTACGACGAAGCCACTCGCAGTTTCCAACGAGTCGCCAATTCCGAAAAATATAAATCGCATATTCCTTTTTACTTAACGCAAATTTATTTTGCCGAAGGTCAATATGACAAAGTAATCAACTACGCCGTACCGTTAATCAACGACCCGAAATTGAAGAAACGGAAAGAAATGCACCAATTGGTGGGCCAAGCCTATTTTGAGCAAAAAAAATATACGGAAGCTCTACCCTATTTGGAGTTTTACGCCGAAAGTGCTTCCACGATGCGGGAAGAAGAATTTTATCAATTGGCTTTTACCCAATACAAAACCCAAAATTACCAAGAGGCGGCCGACAACTTCGAACAGTTGGGCGGCGTTGATTCCGAGATGGCGCAAAATGCCTTGTACAATTTGGGAGACTCGTACATCAAATTGGATAAAAAAGAATTGGCGAGAGACGCCTTCGGAGCAGCGAGTCGGATGGACTACGACCCAATAATTACTGAGGAATCCTTATTCAATTTTGGAAAACTGTCCTACGAGTTGGGGGCCGACCGAGACGCCGTGACGGCTTTCCAGAGTATTCCGACTTCCTCCAAATACTATAATGAATCGCAGCGTTTGTTGGGTGAGGTTTTTCTCAATACCAGAGATTATGCGAGGGCTATTCAAATTATCGAAAGAATGCCGTCCATGACGCCGCAAATGAAAGAAACGTACCAAAAATTGACCTACTATCGAGGCGCACAGTTGTACGCCGACGGCAAAGGGGGCGCCGCCAAAGGCAATTTCGAAAAATCTTTGGAAATACCTGCCAATTTAAGGTATAAAGCACTATCCCATTTCTGGCTCGGCGAAATTGCCCACAACGAAAGAGAATTTAATAATAGTATTTCCAATCACAATCAGTTTTTGACCCTCGCCAAAGGCATGAACGACTTGCCTGAAGAAGCACAACCTTACTTAGCTAATTATACCCAAGGATATAATTATTTGAAACAGGAAAACTACGGCTCGGCGGTTGGCTATTTTCAGGACGCTGTGGCGGGCATCAAACAAAATTCGGGATATATCGAAAGTGATGTTATCAAAAATCAGATTTTGCCCGATGCGGTTTTGAGAGCTGGAGATGGCTTGTTCAAAAGAAATCAGTACGACCAAGCGATTAAGTTTTACAACGAAGCGGTCAATCGGCGGTACAAAGGTTTTGTATATGCCTTGTATCAAAAAGCGATTATCGAAGGTTTACGAGGAAATACGGTAGACAAAATTGTGGCTTTGGAAGACATTATCGACAAATATCCCAATTCACAATACACCGATAACGCGTTGTTACAATTGGGTATCACCTACCAAGAAATGGGGAAATTGACCGAAGCAACTCAACCGTTGAAGCAGTTGGTTAACGAGTTTAAAGGTAAATCAAGCAATATCAATCAAGCCTTGATTCGATTGGGTTTGATTACCTATAACCAAGGAAGTCCCGAAACAGCACTCAATTATTATAAGCGAGTATTCGACAACAACCCAACGGCGAAAGAATCACAAGATGCGCTGGCCGCTATTAAAGAAATTTACATCGACGACCTCGGCCGAACGGACGATTACTTTGCCTTCTTGAAGAGCATCGACATGAACGTGGACGAGGGCCAAAAAGAAGAAGTGGCCTTCAAAGCTGCCGAATCACAGTTCGAAAATGCCAACTACGAACGGGCTATCGAAGCATTCAATCGCTACCTAAACGATTTCCCTAACGGGAGAAATAGCCTTATCGGACATTACTACCGTGGCGAATCGTACAGTGTGCTGAAACAGTACAGTTTGGCGCTCAAAGATTACGAATACGTGGCAAAGAAAGGGCAAAGTAAATACTACTTAAAAGCGCTCGAAAAAGCAGCCATCATTGCCTATAACCACGAATTGGATTTTGGAAAATCGTATAATCTGTACATGGAATTAGAGCGTTCAGCGGAAAGCGACGACCAACGATTCGAAGCCCAAATCGGTGCCCTAAGAAGTGCGTACCGAGCGGGTAACAGCGATGCGGTATATAATTTGGCTAGTAAAGTGGTTAACAACAATCGAGCAAGTCAGGACCAAGTAGCCGCCGCTAATTTCTATTTAGGAAAAGTGGCTTACGACAGAAAAGACTACGATAATGCCCTATCGGCGTTCTCCCAAGTGAAGCGTTTGAGCAACAACGAATTGACGGCGGAAGCTAGATATTTAGAAGCGAACATCCTGTACCTACGACGAGATTTAGACAGTGCGATTAGTTTGTTAAAAGAAGCGAGTCGAGCGAGTTCGAGTTATCCGTATTGGGTGGCGAGTGGCATTATTCTGTTAGCCGATGTGTATGCCGAAAAGGGCGACTTATTCCGTGCGAAAACAACCTTGGAAGCACTCTTAGCTAATTACGATGACGACCAAGAATTAGTGCGTCGTGCGCAAGAAAAACTCGACCGAGTAAAGGCCCAAGAAAGTGCTACGAATCGTTTGGCGAAGCCCGATAAAGTTCGGAATGGACTGATAGAACTGGACGAATCAGGGAATTGACAATGAACAATTTGCAATGAACAATGAACAATTTGCTAGAAATAAATTAAGTGCCATATAAATAGCTTTTATTCTTTAGAATTATGAATGATTTTGTAAAGAATTTTGGCTATTTCATCTGCTTGTGGGTAAATACTATCGAACTGTTCTTTTGAAATGTAATTGGTTTCTTTTAATAATCGAAGCCAAAACTTTGATTCTCTGATTTCTTTGTAGGATATGGCCATTTTAGCCCTAAAGTCCTTCTTTGAAATACCTCCAATTGCTTCTTCAGCGTTGGCTCCAACCGAAGTTCCACATCTCAAGATTTGTTTCGAAAGAGTATATTCTCTTTTCATTTCTTGCAAATATTTGTAGAGATTGACAATGCGTACTGCAAAATCAAAAGATTT
>JBCCQK010000090.1:0-19822 GCA_039024375.1 Bacteroidota bacterium | reverse complement strand
CATGCGATATTTTAACTGGTTGATAGTGATAGTGGTCGCTTATTGCTGCAATAGCTGTTACTCTTTCAAAACGGCGGGTATTCCACCCGGTATGGAAACCTTCTACGTCGCCGAATTTGACAACACTTCTAGCAATGTAGTACCGACACTTGCCACCGATTTCGCTCAAAAATTATTGGAAAAAGTACGAGCGGAAGGTAAGTTGACTTTTACGGAATACGACCCACACGTCGATTTTTCGGGCGCTATCACGGGCTTCAACGTCTCATCCGTAGCGCCCGAAGAGGGACAAACGACCGCCTTCAACCGCTTAGATATTCGAGTAAATATCACTTTTAAAAACAATATTGACCCTGACCCCGAAAAGGGGTGGACGCAAAGTTTTGGTTTCTTTGAGGACTATCCGAGCGACGTTAATTTGCTCGATGTGCAAGAAGATTTGATTGAAAGTATCACAGACCAAATTGTGGAGGATGTATTTAATAAAGCCTTTTCGGATTGGTAGGAAAAGGAGGTTATGAGTTATGGCTATATTGTTGTATTGTTATATTGCTTCAAAATAGCAATACTAACAATACAACAGTATAACAATACAACAATAACTATTCCTTACTTTTTCTTAGCCTTGGCTTTCGCCTTCGTCTTGCGCTTCTTCGGTTTAGCCGCCTCCAATGCCCCTGGTAATTCTTCTTCAATAATAGCTTTCACGTCTTCCAAAGTCAACTCTTTGGCTTCTTCCGACGTCATCTTATTACCCTCTGCACTTTTGGGTAACTTCACATTTAACTTACCAAATTTGATAAATGGTCCCCAGCGGCCATTTTGAATCGAAATTTTTTCTTCTGCCCAATTATGTACGTAGCGATTGGCTTCCTTTTCGATTTTAGCGGCAATCAGGTCGTGTTGTTCTTGGATAGTTAGATTGTCGGGGTCAAAGCGCTTGGGAATATTCACGAAGAACTTATCCCATTTCAAAAATGGCCCGAATCGACCAACACCTTTGGTGTAGGGAATACCTTGGTAAGTACCAATTGGACGTTCTTCTTCCAGTTTGGCGTCGATTAGTTCTTGCGACCGTTCCAAAGTGATGGTCATTGGGTCTTCGCCCTTTGGAATAGAGACGTATTTTTCCCCAAATTTCACGTAAGGCCCAAATCTTCCAATAGCCACACTTACTTCCTTTTCCATATACGTTCCCAAGTCCTTGGGTAATTGGAACAAATCCAAGGCTTCGTCGAAAGTGATGGTTTCCAAGGACTGCCCTTGCCGCAAATTGGCGTATTTGGGTTTTTCGCCTTCTTCCAATTCGTCGGGTGCGCCGATTTGCACCAACGGGCCGTAGCGAGACATTCGAACTAAGAGGGTACGTCCCGATTCGGGGTCTTTACCCAAAATGCGTTCGCCCGATGCTCTTTCGGCATTATCAATCGTATCGGTGACCGTTTCGTGGAAGGGTTGGTAAAAGGCTTTTAGCATGGCCGTCCACTCGGCATTACCGTCGGCAATTTTATCAAACTTCTCTTCGATTTCGGCCGTAAAGCCGTAGTCCATGATAGTTTCAAAATGCTGAGAAAGGAAATCTACCACGATTTTACCCATATCCGTGGAGTACAGACGGTTAGAAGTAGAACCTGTGATTTCGGTTTCCGTTTTTTTCTCAATCTTTTTATCCTTTAGGGTCAAAACGGTGTAGTTTCGTTCTACTCCTTCTCGACTCTCTTTTACTACGTAACCCCGCTTTTCTTCCATGATTTTGCCAATCGTCGGAGCGTAAGTCGAGGGGCGTCCAATTCCCAACTCTTCCAGTTTTTTAACTAAACTTGCTTCCGTATATCGAGACGGTGGTCGGGTAAAACGCTGTAAACCAGTGATTTGGTTTAAGTCGAGCATCTGACCCAATCGCAATGGAGGAAGTACACCATCTACTGCATCCTCTTCCTCGTCGTCGGTTGATTCGATGTAAACTTTTAAGAAACCATCGAAAATTAATACTTCCCCAACGGCGGTCAATTGCTCGCCCCGCATGGTGGAAATATCAATTTTAACGGTTGTTTTTTCTATTTCGGCGTCCGCCATTTGGGAGGCCATTGTTCGCTTGCGAATTAAATCGTATAGGCGTTGTTGGTCTCTATCTTGGGTAACAACTTGCTGGTTAATATAGGTAGGCCGAATGGCTTCGTGCGCTTCCTGAGCGTTCGATTTTTTGCTTTTATATTGCCGAGTTTTAACGTAATCTTTGCCAAAATCTTTTTCAATTACGTCCGCAATATCCGCAATTGCTAATTCACTCAAATTCGTCGAATCTGTTCTCATGTAAGTGATGAAGCCCTGTTCATATAAGCGTTGTGCATTGGACATGGTACGCTTTACGCCAAAGTTGAGTTTTCGACTCGCCTCTTGTTGTAACGTAGAGGTCGTAAAGGGGGCGGCGGGCTTTCGCTTTCGAGGTTTTACATCAACTTTACCAATGGTGAAATTGGCAGTTGCACACTTTTCTAAATAGGCGTTAGCTTCCGCTTCCGTTTCATAGCGAACGGAAGATTCGGCTTTTAGCGCTACCATTCTACCTTGTGCGTTCTTAACGTCGAAAACGGCGGATATTTTAAAGTAAGGCTTACTTTCGAAGGCTTCAATTTCTCTTTCTTTTTCTACCACTAACTTAACCGCTACGGATTGTACGCGTCCCGCAGATAGCTGCCCTCGAACTTTCTTCCAAAGTGTCCCCGATAATTCGAAGCCGACCAATCGGTCTAGAATTCGTCTAGCCTGTTGCGCATTGACGAGGTTTAGGTCTACTTTTCTAGGCTTTTGGATGGCTTTTTGAATAGCGGGTTTGGTGATTTCACGGAAGACAATCCGTTTGGTTTCTCTTTCATCGAGCCCCAGTTCTTTGCACAAATGCCAAGAAATAGCTTCTCCTTCGCGGTCCTCATCCGTTGCTAACCAGACTTCTTCTACTTTTTTGACCCAATCTTTTAAATCCCTCACCACTTTTATCTTTTCGGGGGAGACGACGTAATTAGGCTTAAAGTCATTTTCAATGTCAACGCCTTTATTATTTTTTTGCAAATCTCGGATGTGGCCCATACTGGACTTCACCTTGAAGTCTTTACCGAGATACTTTTCAATTGTTTTTGCTTTTGCGGGAGACTCAACAATTAAAAGGTTCTTTGGCATAATTAATTATTTTAGAATTTTTCGCTCACAATGAAAGCCTTAATGTAGTAAGGTTTCTCTACGGTTAATGTAGTCGCTAAATGAATGATGAATGAATACTTGATGAATGATGCTTGATAATTTTGTATTTCAAAACAAGAACATTTTGTAGTTGCAACTCATTAAAATCATCCATCATTTATCATTCATCATTCATTTGGCGAAGCGATAATTACTTGAAAAATATCAAGGAAATACACGTCCTTAACGGATATGATTTCTAAAAAGTTTTAGCAAACCAGCTGCAAATGTATAAATTTTGCGTTTGGAAAGTACGGTTAGTTAATTTCTCCTCGTGGTTTTAAAAAGGAATGGCGGTAGTTGAATATTTTTTGGCTACTCAATTATTGTTTTGTAAATAATTGATAATCAATCAGATAAATAGTATGAGCTTTTGTGTGGAGTGGTTTTGAGAAATTTTTTAAATTTATTGAGAATGCTTGTAAAAGAAGAGATACGAGAAAACGATGCTCGTAACTCACGACCCGTAATCCGCAACCCGAATCACTTACTCATCAGATAACCAAATTCTCTCAATCTAGCTTTAAATTGGGATAGCTTCTTTTTTTCAACTAAAATATGGTACCCTTCGGCTTTCATACAAATGTTTTTCAACTTGGCATCACGTGCGATTAGCTGCAAAAGGTCGGGATTGTCCTCTGGAATTCGGTAAATGGTCAAATTACTGATTTTATTGATTGGGTCAATTTTACGGTCCAATTCTTTAAAAAATTGCTGCCAATTATCGGGTAGTTCCTCAGTCACCGACTGTTTGAACAACTTTATCTTATCGTTCAATTCTTTTTTGTTCCCAATTCCTTTTAAAAAAATTGAAAAATCGGTTCGAAAACGATTGGGCGTTACTTTTTCGGTGTAGGGTTCTAAAACCACAGCCGCCGTTTGGTCGTTTTTATCCGAAATAATGGTTAAAGAATCGGGCGACAATTCCATTTTCGATTCGCTGACTTCACTTGGGGGTTCGTAGGTTGTACTTTGTCCCGAAACGTAGGCGCCCAAAGCGGTCAACCGAACGTATTTCAATCCGTCGAAAGGCGAATCGCAGGTCTTTCCCATAATGCTCGTATCGACCCAATCGTAGGCCACGTCTAGCAAGCCAAATGCGGCAAAAAGGAGTAAAGTCCCTTTCAAAGTCGGTATGGTAATGGCACGATTGAAGCGGTCGTCCCCGATGTAATGCTTACGTTCGGTATAGGCGTAGCGTTCGTACTGTACCACATCGTCGTAGGTGTAGTACAATTTATTGCGAGCCACGTAACCCTTGACGGGCCGAATATCAACAAAACCAAATTTTAAGTAGGTATTAATATTTTCCACGCTGACCCACTGATTGACGGGTAATTCCGATAGCAAGTGCACAAATTTGGGTTCTACTCTTTCCAAGTAATAAGCGTCGGCGTAGCCCGTCCCTTTTAGGTAAGTCAATAAATGATAGACGGTATAATATTTATTGGAATAGTAAGATTGGATGAGGGTTTTGATGAGGACGGGCAAATCCGAAGTACTCAATCCTTTACCCATCGTCATAACCAATCCTGCTAACAGATTGGTGCGCATCAATCCGAGGGATTTCTCCTTAACGTCGGGGTAAAATTCGTTTAAGTTTAGCTTCCGCTGCATTTTTCCCAACGTGCTAACCTGCGGTTTACCATTGGAGGCGGTTTTGATATTATCCTGTTGGGCGTAAGCCAACACTCTGGGCAATTCCAACATAATGTCAATTTCCCCTCGGTTGTAAAGGACTAAATTATCTGGAATTGCTTTAACGGGAGAAATTTTAGAGTTCGTGGGTTTGGCGTAGTAAATAGCGAGAATGCGCCGAACGGCTGGCTCAATGTAGAACTGAAAATTCGATTTATACCCTGAATAGCGGTTTTTATCGACGTATCGGAAATAATTAAAATATTTCTTGATGGTAACTCTTTGATAACTACTGTAGGAACTGTTCCTCGCTTCATATACTTTAATCCCCAATTTTTCCTCTATTTCCGTGTGATTAACTCGGTCTTCCCAAATCAAATAGTCTAATAGTTTGGCTACGTCTTTGGGTAGAAAATTGTGAAACGCATCGAATATCCGCTGGTTGAGGTAGGGAATGGTGACAAATAGAGACAGACTAGCTTTGGGTAAGCTACTCCTCAACCCTAATAATAAAACATGTTCGGGGATTTCCTCCTCAACCAACAATTGCATATTTTCCTTCACAAACCGACGCGTTACCGAAAAGAAACTGGTGTTCATATCGCCGTGAGAATATCCTTTACTAAAAGCCTCCGCTAACAATGCGTGTTGGTTGGGTACGTACATTTTTTAATGGTAAATGGTCAATGTAAAAATGGTCAATAGTACTGGATGGATAAACCCCTATGAACATCAATCGATTGTGGCCAACAAAAGTAGGAAAATTAATAAAAAGCGGCAATGAACCTTAAAACAAACTTCCTTGCTGATAATCGGCTACCGCTTCCAATAAACGGGCATCGTTATTACTCACTTGGTTAACTCGGTCGGAGACTCGATAGGCTTTCATTTTTTCACTAGAGTAGAGAGAAACTTCTTGTAAAAAATCGGCAACGGATAGGTTATGGTCCAACCATGTCCGTTCATGGTCTTTTGTCAAAATGACGGGCATTCGATTGTGAATGGTGGCCATTAAGTCGTTCGGTTCTTGGGTCAGAACGGTGAAGGTAGGAATGGTTTCGCCGTCTGCACTTTTCCAAATAGACCAAATGCCCGCCAGACTAAATATCTCCGTTTCTGGAAGGATGATTCTATAGGGAACTCGTTGTTTGCCAACTTTCTTCCATTCGTAAAAACCGTCGAACGGGACCAAACAGCGTTGTTGATTCACTACCTTAAAACTCGGCTTTTCCAACACGGTTTCTTTTCTAGCGTTGATGAGTTTACTGGCTATTTTGGGGTCTTTCGCCCAATGAGGTATTAGGCCCCAGCGAAAATATTGGAGTTCGTTGGGCGAGGCATTGGTGACCACGGGATGCCAGTGGGTGGGGGCAATATTGTAGTTGGGTAATGGAGACGATGAATTATTTTCTTTGAACTTGGCTTGGTATCTTTTGGCTAAAGCTTTGGGTTGTTTGGCTAGGGTGGCTCTTCCGCACATAGTTTTTATATGAATGATGGGTGATGGAATTATCAAAAGAGATAGCCAACATAAGATTATGCTAAGTGAAACTTAGAAAATAACCTGTGCCAGTCTAAAATATAAACCACTGGCTTTCAGTACTTTTGAATTTAGAATTTTACATTTTAGATTCCACTAGTCAATACGGCTGATAGCAAATTTGAGACAAGCTTCGATGTCTTCGCTTGTTAAATCGGGCATCTCTGAAAGGACTTGTTCAGTTGTTAATCCGTTAGCAAGTAAGCTAAGTACGTCAATCACTCGAATTCTCATGCCCCTTATACAGGCCTTTCCTCCACATTGCGCTGGATTGAAGGTGATTCTAGTAGAAGTCATATCTTACTTTTTACAATTAGAAATTTTTTATCCACTAAATATATGATTTCTTTTCTAGGTCGGTAAAAAAATCAAAACAACCAAATTAGCGAACCAGTTGTTACACTAACTACTTTTTTTTGCACGAAGGGCAAACGGATAGTTGGTTGAGTGTAAGAGTAAATATTGATATTAAAATACGACAGATAATGGATTTAATCTGGGGAAATTTGCTAATCGGTGGATTAATTGCAATTCTTGGAAGATATTTATTACAATTCCCCGATAGTAGCGATGCTAATTCTGGTTACAAAACGCCCTTTGCGTCGAAAAATAAAGATACAAAGGTAGAGGCTAATAAATATTCGGGAAAAATGATGTTGGTAGTAGGGTTGGCTTCAATATTCTTAGGGATATTATTGAATTTACTACTTTTAAGAAGTGATTTTACAGAGGACAAGTTGGAAGCATTGAATATTGCGTCTTTTCCGATTACGTCTTTAATTTTAGCACTTATTATAATAATCACAACGGAGAGGCATCTTTACAAAACTTTTGATAAAAATGGGAACAGGAGAATTAAACCTTAGGATAATTTTATCGAAGGAAAGCGATTACTTACTACATCTGAGAAAATCTATAATACAAAGACCATGAAATTAAAATATCAAAAAATAATCAGTAAATTACGGCTACAATGCCCATCAGAAGAATTTGAACCAAAAGAAACTAAAGCTTTTCGCTGGGTGTTAGATGAAATAGAAAATGAGTTAAACTTCTTACCACAATATTTTAAAAATCCTGCAAGATTTGAAAATAAGCCTCCAAATGTGAAGTGTAAATCTTTAGGATTATCATTTTTTTCATCGGAAGAAAAAGCTAGGATTCGATTTAAGGTATTAACAGCTAGAATGTCCGCATCTGTAAAAGGTAAAATTGGAAAAAATGTAGCAGAAGGAACTATAAACGAGAAAAGTAAATTGATTCCAAATGTAAATCACCTCATGAACCTTATAAGCCTTAGTAAACCTTATTTACCTAATAAGCCCTACAAATACCTCCGAATCCACTCCAACGTAAACGCAAAAACCGCCTGCTTCCCCGGTTCGTTGTGCATCTCGTGATACATTCCTTCCCAAGCCTTAAAGGTAACATCCCCCGAAACCCGCTCCGCAAATTTCTGACTACCGTCGAAACCCGTTAATTTGTCCATACTACCGTGCATGATAAGCGTCGGAACGGTTAAGGAACCCGAATACTTTTCCAACTCTTGCGCCACTTCAATCATGCCAATCCCCGTAGCGGGCGTTAAGCGGTCGTGTACGAGGGGGTCTTTTTTGTATGCTTCGACGACGCTGCGGTCACTCGACACGTGGTCAACCGATAGATTATTACTTTGGGAAAGGCTCGGATAAATTTTGCGAACGATTTTGCCGATAAAAATTTGAACAGAGGGCGGACTTCCAGGAAACTCAATAAAAGCACCCGATGAGATAGCACCCGCTACTTCGGGTTTCCGACTGATGAGGTATTTTAAAAGAATATTGCCGCCCATACTGTGTCCGTAGAGAAAAACGGGGCTAACGGGGTAGCGCTCTTTGGTTATTTTTAATAGTTCATCAACCTCTTCTAAGAAGGCTTCATAGCTTTTGGTGTGGCCGCGTTGACCTTCCGATTGCCCGTGTCCACTGCGGTCGTAGCCCACCATAGCGATGTTGTGTTGGGCAAAGAATTCAGCGACGTGACTGTAGCGGTTGCAATGTTCGCCCAAGCCGTGGATAAGGGCAATGACGGCTTTGGGAAAATCTACTTTCCATTCCTTGCCGTAGATTCTTAACTGGTCTTTAGTGGTCCAACTGAATTCGTTAGTGGTCATTCTTTAAAAAAGTTTAGTTTTGCTGTTTTGTAACCACTTGTCACCTTCAATTGAAAATGCTTCGATGGCACAAAATAGTCGATACTACTGCTCAAAAATAGTCAATATTAGTACTAGAAAAAACTTTATGGACTTTGTGAGCTTTATAGACTTTATGGTAAAAAGTAGTATTAAGCGATTACGTCGTTTTTAATAACCCAAAGATAGAAATAAGTCCGATTTGGCAATAGCAAACAATATATAATTCAAAAATCAATTCTCGTCCCTCACTTGTATTAATGAAAATCTTACAGCTCTGTCGTAAATTTCCTTATCCCCTAAAAGATGGGGAATCCATCGCCGTGACCTATTTGGCGAAGGCCTATCGGTCATTAGGATGCGAATTGACCCTGCTGTCTTTTAATACCATTAAACACTACTTTGAAGTAGAAAAACTACCTACTTCTTTTGACCATTATGAGCAAATCGAAACCGTTTATCTGGATAATTACCCCGAGCCTATTGGCGCTTTTTTGAATCTATTTTCCAAAAAATCTTATCACATTACTCGATTTACCGTCCAAGAATTTGCGGATAAGTTACAAAGGCTATTGCGGGCAAACGACTTCGATTTCGTGCAGATGGAAAGCGTTTATTTTGCCCCTTATATTCCGTTAATTCGCCGCTTTTCGACGGCAAAAATAGTCATGCGAGCGCATAATGTAGAGTTCGAAATTTGGGAACGGGTGGCGAAAAATACTTCCCTTTGGCCCAAAAAATGGTATTTGAACCATTTGGTCAAAAAATTGAGGCGCTACGAAGTAGAACAATTGGGCAACTACGATTTATTGCTAGCCATGACCGCTAAGGATTTGGCCTACTTTAGAAAACTTGGGTTTCAAGGTCAAGGAATGGTCGTCCCGATAGGCTTGCAATTAGACAACTACCCCATCCAGCAAGCGGTTACTTTTTCTACTTCTATTTCCTTCATTGGTTCACTCGATTGGGTACCCAACCAAGAAGGGTTAAGTTGGTTTATTCAAGAGGTGTGGCCCGATTTGCGAAAAAAAATTCCTGCCTTAGAGCTCCACATTGCGGGACGAAATACACCCGATTGGATATTTGCCAAAGCGGGTAACGGTATTGTCGTACACGGAGAAGTATCAGATGCCAAGGCCTTTTTAAGGAAACATCCCGTTACGGTCGTTCCATTGTTTTCGGGGAGCGGTATGCGGGTGAAAATTTTGGAAGGAATGGCACTTGGTAGGGTAGTAGTGACGACAACTTTGGGTATGGAAGGGATTGACGCTTTGGCTAACGAATCTATCGTAATTGCCAATGAGCGTACGCAATTCATAGATGCGATAAGTGCCGTTTTTAAAGACGCTGAAAAAGCAAAGTGTATGATGCAATTAGCCCGAGAACTTGTTGAGCGGGAATATAATAATCAGCGAATTGCTGCTTTGGTATTCGAGGCGTTTGAGGCTTTATGACTAACTTTTTAGATGCTTGCTTTAAAATTAATTTGTGCTGGTTTTAAATCTAAATAGTTGATAGTCAGTAATTTTGAATTTTGAGTTTTGAGTTTTGAATTTCAGATTTCATAATCCGTTTTCATTTCCCCAAATTTCTACCGACATTTGCCGCTTTCCAAAATCAACTTATTCAACGTATCAACTATGTCGAAAACCATTATCATAAAAGACACTCAAATCGTTAACGAAGGAATCATTCAAGCGGGAGATATTTACATAAAAAACGGTCGGATTGAAAAAATAGGCGGCATCATTGATAAATCGGCAGCCATTCAAATCGACGGTTCGGGAAAGCACTGTGTACCCGGCATCATCGATGACCAAGTTCATTTTAGAGAACCTGGTTTGACCCATAAGTCGGATTTATACACGGAGCCACGGTCGGCTGTTGCTGGTGGTGTGACTTCGTTTATGGAAATGCCCAACACCAAACCCGCAGCATTGACCCAAGAATTGTTGGAAGATAAGTACCAAATCGCCGCTAAAAAATCGTTAGCCAATTATTCCTTTTTTATGGGCGCTTCCAATAATAATTTGGAAGAAGTGCTAAAAACGGATGAGGAAAACGTCTGTGGCGTTAAAGTGTTTATGGGGTCTAGTACGGGGAATATGTTGGTGGATAATCCCGTGACCCTAGAAGGACTATTTAAAAAAGTACCGATGTTGATTGCCACGCATTGCGAGGACGAAGCAACGATTCGGAAGAACGCCGCTATTTTTAAAGAAAAATACGGCGAAAACGTGCCGATTGACCAACACCCAGTCATTCGCAACGTAGAGGGGTGTTATTTATCCTCGTCCATGGCGATGGACTTAGCCAAAAAACATAATACAAGGCTACATATCTTACATATTTCGACCGCTAAAGAACTAGATTTATTTAGAAATGACATTCCCTTAGCCGAAAAAAGAATTACTTCCGAAGTTTGCGTTCACCACTTGTATTTCAACAGCGATGATTACGCGACGTTGGGCACTCAAATCAAATGCAATCCAGCCATTAAGGACGAAAGCAATCAATCTGCGTTATTTCCTGCCTTACTAGACAATCGGTTGGACATTATTGCCACCGACCACGCACCGCACACTTGGGAAGAAAAGCAAAATTCTTATTTCAAAGCTCCGTCGGGTGTTCCCTTAATCCAGCATACCCTCAATGTAATGCTGGGTTTTTACCAAGAAGGAAAGATTTCGCTCGAAAGAATTGTGGAAAAAATGTGTCACGCCCCGTCTATTTGCTTCAATATCAAAGAAAGAGGCTTTTTGAGAGAGGGCTACTGGGCGGATATAGCCCTGGTTGATTTGAATAAAAAATGGACGGTTACCAAAGAAAATGTTCATTACAAGTGCAACTGGTCACCTTTCGAAAACCACACTTTTCAAGGGCAAGTCACAGAGACCATCGTAAGCGGACATTTAGCCTACCAAAATGGGCAGTTTTTTGAAGATAAAAAAGGGGAGCGACTACGTTTTTTGAGTGGTAGATGATTAAGTATTCAGTGTTTTTTGGTTTTAAATGTTTACCGTTGGTCATTGCTTGTATTACTATCTTTTGGACAACTGCCTGCCCGTATGGGGATTTAGGGGTTGACCTCATTGCATGCTGTAGATTGCTAATTGAACATTGCTAACTGCTCATTGCCAATTCCGATATTAGTTCTTCTTTGCGTTGTTTAATTAACTGAACATCAATGGCGGCCTGTTTTTTAAAGGCTTCGTATAATTCGGGTAGTACTTCTAAGTGAACTTTATTGTAACAATATTCGTCCATTTTAGTGATAATGGGCTTCAATTTTGGTAAATCGACAATGTTGACAGTAGATTTGATGCGATGCGCATCGTAGTGAAACACTTTGAGGTCATCCTCGGCCAAACCTTTGCCCATTTGTCGAATCGCGACGGGCAGTTGCTGTAAGCAAATGTCGAACATTTCGATTTGTAGTTTAGTTCTGCCTTTAAAATTCTTCTCTAAGTTTTTGAAATAGCCTTCCAATAGTTGCATGTGTATATTTAAGTAAACGATAAAAAATGAATAATTATCTTCTGATATAGTTAGCTGATGTCTCGAATTGAAAATGGTAAAAATGCTACTTAACAATGAGGAGAGCAATCGTTGAAAGGGGAGATTCACAAAAAGATTCACGTGCTCCAAATGCATGACTAATCAAATCTAAGCAATAACTAAACCAGAAGCAAGAATGTAGCTTTGAAATTTGATTTCTACTACCTTGAAATCCGCTCATTCGTATTTATCCAAAATTTGAATATTATTTTTTTGGGTAAAAAACTGATTATCAGTTTGTTTTGATGGGTGTTTATGCTATGGGTGTAAATTTTAATTGTTGTTTTTGGAATTAAAATTCCTTTGGTATTTTTTTTGCACTACTGTATTCGTGCGGCACTTGTAATGAGAGAATCCTCTAGTAATATCCTACAATTGCGAAAAGAAATGGATGGAAAATCCCAATGTAGCGACTCCCCTTAAATGCTTCTTTTCTACGCTTGCCAACTTTTACTCCCCTTTTGTTACACTCTAATTGTGAAATTAAACACAACATGAATTCATGGCTTTTTAAAATATGGGAAGACTATTTGTTGATTGGAACATCAAACAGCTATCTTGATGAGTTTAATGATAAAATAAAGGTGATGAACCAAACTTACGCTTTGGGAGGTATTGGCTTACTGGCATCTTTTATTTTTCACGTTAGTTTTGGATACCTCGGAGTAGCAGCGGCCGTCCCTGGGGTTACTTTCTTCATATTTCTAATCTTTCCACTTCTTAGTTACCGCAAGTTGCATCGGCTGGCGTGGCATTTGAGCCTTATTACTATTCTAACAGCAGTCACTATTTCGGGATTTGGTCGTCCTGTTTTATATGCCAATTATCTGATTTACAACGCTGTTCTCTTTTTGACCATGTTTCTGTTCAATAATGAAATTAGGATTCAAATAGCTTATCTGTTTTTTGTCTGTATAAATTTAACAACTTTCTATTACCTATCTACCTTACCTACTCCATACCCAGTAACGGATTATCCGTTTCTTTTTTCGGTATTGATGATATTGATTGCTTTCGGAGTAAATTACGCCATTATTCATATTACTAGAGAATACAAGTATGAGCAGGACCGTAAGCTAGCGTACGTCGTTTCGTTGAAGAATGCTGCGTTGAACGCACACAAAGATGCGACAATGATTGTTAGTATTGACCGAAAGATTACTGGGTATAATGAGGCGTACCTACAGATGTGGGGATACGATAAGACTGAGGTTGAAAATGAAACTAGTTACTATTTATTGCAAAAAGGATTATTAAAGCTAAAAAATACAGAGGAAGTTAGAGAAATTTTTAGAATCTTTAAAAAAAACCTTCAATTAAAGACCAATAAACTATTGTATTTCAAAGATGGTCGAATTGTAGATTGTCACACGCAACCCCAAATCCTAAATGGGAAAGTTGTTGGTCGAGTTTACAATTATCAAGATATTACGGAGCAGCATCATGCTCAGTTGAAACTCAAAGAAAGTGAAGCGCGGCACCGCAGCCTGTTCGAAAAAAGCCCCCTGGGTATTGACGTTATTGACCATACAGAAGAAATCCTTGTTCATAATTTTAATCCTAAGTTTTGCGAACTGTTAGAATATTCTGCGGAAGAGCTTAAAAAAGTAGATATTAACTCGATTTCTGTGCAAGAATTTCAGCAAACGCACCACGAAGAGCGAAAAAAATTGTTGATGGGATTGATTGATAAATTTTCCATCAAAAAACAGTACTTAACTAAATCGGGAAAAATATTCTGGGCGAAGGTGAACACCTCTCTAAATCGAGACCAAAGTGGCCGCATCTTAAACGAGATTGTTATGGTCGAAGACATTCACGAGCAGCAACTGCAAGAAGAACGGATTAAGAATTTGGTAGTAGAGTTAAAATCCCTCAACGAAAAACTAGAGCAAAAAGTTAAAATGCGAACCGTCGATTTGCAGCAATCCAACGAAGAACTACGTCGCTCAAATCAAGACTTGGAACAGTTTGCCTACATTGCTTCGCACGACCTTCAAGAACCCTTGCGAATGGTCGGAAATTTTGTGCAACTACTAGAACGACAATATCGACATAAAATTGATGGCGAGGGCGCTGAATATATTCACTTCATTGTGGATGGCGTTTCAAGAATGTCTAATTTGATTCATAATCTGTTAAAATATTCGAGAGTTGGTCGTAAAGAGGCTGAATTGCGGTTGGTCAATCTAGGTCGAATTGTCGAAGCCAAATTATTTGGTCTGCAAAGACTCATCAAAGAAAAAGGAGCAGACATACACTTAGGAACGTTCCCCGACAAAGTGTTCTGCGAACCCGACCAATTAGGCATGGTTTTCTTTAATTTAATTACAAATGCCCTAAAATTTAATAACGGTCAGCCGACAATTATCATTCAAGCGGAAAATAGACCCGATGACCTACTTTTTTCGGTAAAAGACAACGGCATCGGAATTGATAAACAATTTTCACACAAAGTATTCGAAATTTTTAAACGCTTACATCGCCGAGAGGAATATGAAGGCACGGGGATTGGCTTAGCGCTATGCAAGAAAATTATTGCTCGCCACGGAGGAGAGATTTGGTTTGAATCTGAACCCAACCGAGGAACGACTTTCTTTTTCACCATCAGTAAAAACTTAATCAATGAAAAATATGTACCACTCGATTCAAATCTTGTTGGTGGAGGACAATGAAGGTGATGTTTTGCTCATCAAAAAAGCCTTTGCGGATGCTCGGCTGGCGAACAAAATCAATGTCTGTCGCGACGGCCAAGAAGGTTACGAGTTCTTGAAGAAAATTGGTGATTTCGAAGACGCACCTACGCCCGACCTAATTCTCTTGGATATTAACATGCCGCGCGTAACAGGCTTAGAATTATTGGAAATCATTAAGCAAGACGAACAGCTAAAGGTCATTCCAGTGATTATGTTGACCACCTCCACCTCGGAAGAAGATATTTTGAAAAGCTATCAACTACACGTCAGTAGTTTTGTGCAAAAGCCCGTCGAGTTCGTAGAGTTTTTGGATGCCGTTCAGCAAATCCAAGACTATTGGTTTTCGATTGTTCGGTTTCCACCAAAATTAGCTTTTTCTTAAAAAAAGTGAAGTGAATTTTATATTTTGACCTGTTGACCTTGCTAGTAATTTAATTCATAAATGAGTGATAGATTGGATAGGTAAGTTTTCAATGTTGCTGAGCGTTTACTTAGATAGTAAAGCCTTGAAAGTTAGTACTTTACTTAACTAGTCAACTATTTACGAGTCACTAAACTAACGACCTAGAAACAATTTAGCCATGACACACATAGAAGACTACACCATTGAACCGTTAGACGCCGTCAGTAAGGACAAAATCCTACTGATAGAAGATAATCCAGGAGACGCCCGACTCGTTGAAATTTTATTAGAAGAGTCCGACCTCGTTCAATGCGATGTAATTAATAAGACTAGTCTAGCGGATGGAATGGAATTGCTTGCCCAAGGGGAGACTTTCGGTGCCATATTGCTTGATTTGTATTTGCCTGATAGCCAAGGGTTTGAAACGCTTGAGCAACTACTTGACCGTTTTCCAAACAACAACGTCATCGTCTTAACGGGATTGGCGGATAAAAGCATTGGGTTGAACGCAGTTAAGGCGGGAGCGCAGGATTTTTTGGTAAAAGGGGCTTTTGATACCGAATTGTTGGCCAAATCTCTGCGGTTCTCTATTGAACGTAACAAGGTAATCAAAAGACTAGAACTTACCCAGCGAATTGCGCATATTGGACATTGGGAATGTTCCGAAAGTGCCAAAACATTCTCAGCATCCGAAGAAGTTTATCGAATTTTTGGCTTATCCACAACTACTAATTTTAAGTATTTAGACATTCAAGATAGGGCCAATCCTTTCTATTTTTTGAACGGGTTACATCAAGAAACGCTTAAAAGGGGAGAGGTTCGTCGGGATATTACCATTAAAATCCCAGAAATGGGCGACCGACATATTTTTGTTCTCTGTACTAAAAAAGAAAGTGGACAAAAAGGACAAGAAATTCAAGGAATCGTCCAGGATATTACGGAGCGGAAACGGGCAGAAGATGGTTTGATAAAAAGTAAAGAACGCTACCAAGAAATTTTTACCCAATCCAAAGACGCTATTTACATCGCCACTTTCGAGGGTAAATTTATCGACTCAAATCAAGCAACGGGCGAACTGTTCGGGTATTCCGAAGCTGGGTTGTACGGACTTTCCGATTTACACCAATCTTACTATCCACCCGAAAAGAAAAACGAATTTTTATTAAAACTCAAGGTTAAAAAATCTATCAAAGATTTTCCTATTCAAGTAGCTAACAAAAGAGGCGATTTGCGCAATTGTCTGCTTACGGCCAACTTGTTGGTAGATGAAGATTTTGTCGGCTACAACTGTATTGTTCGAGATATTACCGAACGGATTCAAGCGGAAAAAATGCGGAAGGCTCGGGATTTGTCGGCCCAGTCCGCCAAAATGAAAGAACAATTTATCGCTAGTATCAGTCACGAGATGCGGACTCCAATGAACGCCATATTGGGACTGAGTAATATTTTGATTGACATGGGGCTAAAAGGAGAAGAGCTCAATTTGGTTTCTTCTATCAAACAATCTTCCGAAATTCTATTGGGTATTGTTAACGATATTTTGGAAATATCGGCGATGCAAAACCAAAAAATTGTTTTTGACAATAGTAATTTCGATTTGCACGAACTGCTGGACAATTTAGTGAACGTCATGCAGTACAAGGCTCAAGAAAAAGACCTCTATTTCGAGGTTATTTATGGAACAGATGTACCCCAATTTTTAGTAGGCGATAAACTACGACTCAACCAAGTACTGTACAATTTAGTGGGGAATGCTATTAAGTTTACGGATAATGGGTTTGTGAAAATCTACGTCAAAAAGCTCTACGATATTGCTGATGGCGCTCAGATTCAGTTTCTCGTTGAAGATTCGGGCATCGGTATCGCTAAAGATAAAATCGAAGCGGTCTTTGAGTCCTTTACCCGAATTCGGTCGAAAGACCGTATTTTCGAAGGAACAGGATTGGGTTTGTCCATTTGTAAAAATATTGTTCAACAGCAAGGGGGGAAGATTGGAGCCACAAGTGAATTTGGTGTTGGGTCTAAGTTCTTCTTTGATTTGATTTTTGAAATTGGCCAATCCGAATCAGATAACGATGATAATAAAGAGGACGAAGAGATAGTCATTGACGAAAATGCGTCTTTCCGTTTGCTACTAGTTGAAGACCATAAAATGAATCAATTGGTCGCCAAGAAAACGCTTACGCGTAAGTGGAAAAATATTCAACTACAAATTGCGGGCAATGGAAAAATAGCGATTGAAAAACTGGAAAAAGATATTTTTGATATTATCCTCTTAGATATTCAGATGCCTGTTATGGATGGCTACGAGACGGCCAAGTACATTCGGGAAGAAATGCCCGACCACATTGCTAATTTGCCCATCTTAGCGATGACCGCTCACGCCCATTTGGCTAGAGACAATAAATTCGCCGAGTTCGGTATGGACGATTGCGTGTTGAAGCCTTTCGTCCCCGAAGATTTGTTTAAGAAAATTACGATGTATTTGAATCGGTAAGTCTGGATGCTGGCTACTGGATACTGGCAACCAGCATCTAGCATCTAGCATCCAGCCAGCATCAAAGATACACTTCCAACGGAACTTCCACGTAGGTTTTTAGAACGCTCAACGCCAAGCCTTCCGCCGCATCGGGAGTAAATCCTTCATTCATATAAAAATCTTCTAGCAGCACCTGCGACTGGAAAAAGATAATTTTCAAGGCCGTTAAATTTTTGGCTAAGACGGGATAGCTGGGAGCATTTTTACCCAAATCGTCCCAAAAAGTGCGTAGCCACTGGTCGATTTCTTTTTTCTCTTCTTTGGTTTGTTTTTCTGGAAACAAGTATTGAAAATTTCGAGCAGTTGTCAAAGTTGCTTGGCGGTCCAATTGAGCCTCTGATAAATCGGTTGGCGCTAACTCTTCAATCATTGTCCGCAAAATTTGAATAGGCTTCCATTGGTCAAAACCTTTACAAGCGCTAATATTAGTATTGGCAAAAGAGGCAAACTTTGATTTGGTTTTAAAAGCGGCTAAAGATTCTTCTGGATGCTGTTCGAATAGCCAACAGGGAATGGCGTACTGCTCGTTCACAGGTGCGGCGTGCAAATAGCGAAGGTGCAAAATAAATTGCTCCAGTTCTTCGTAAGAATACGCTGCGTTAAAGTCGAACGGTGGGGCATTTTTTATTTTTTTGTCCGCAAAGGTGTTTTTGATAGCACGATTCATCAATTGATTAATTTCGGTAATATTGCCATTATTCGTCATTAACAAATAGGCCCGATAGGCTTTCGCCAACGGTTGATTCATCTTCACCAATTTTACTAATCTTTGATTGGGATTGACCAATAAATTATTGATGGTAGTTTGAAAAGCGGACGTTTCTGGTGATTCTTTTGTTAAATTTACTTGACTCAATACTTCGAATTTCTGGAACTGCTTATTTTGCTGTTGAAAAATTTCATAGCCCGCTGCCGTTGCTTTTCCATAGAAACCATCTAGACTTCCCGAAAAATATTGATTCGCTTTGAGCAATTTTTGTAGGTCAAGTGCCGAAGTTCGTTTGATGAGTGGACGAATCTCAGGGGCCATTTTTCCGACGGTGGACGGTTGGACATTTGCGCCTTTTATTACGGGAATCTCCGTTTCGTAAGCGGTCGGTGTCGGTTCGTTTAGAATAATGTCAACGGCTGTGTTCAAATCTTTTTTTACGTAGGCTATTCCCATTTCAAAAGCATCCACTTCGTGCAATAAATCCGAATTTACATTTTTAACAAAAGCATCTTGGTAGCCCATTGCTTGTATGGCCGCCACTCGTTGGCGAGCGGTTGTTTCGTTAGCGAAAGGTCCCGTAACAATTTTGACCCGATTGGGGTCTGTGAGCAATGCGTAGCACTTACCGACTTGCGAAAACTTTGACCAATTAATGGGGATTCCTATTTTTTCGGTCGCAAATTGCACCACAGTTGTGGATATTCCATTGATGGGTTTGGGGGTTAAAAAAGCGCCGTAACCCTTTTGTCGCACCTGCTGCAAAACGTCCGTAGCGGCGGATTCGGAGGAAAATTCTCCTAAAAAAACTTTAGAAAAATTATTACCAAACGGCTCGTTGTATAAATAGCCCAATGGTTGGAGGAAGTTGAATTCGGATAACTGCGGTTCTACGAATGTACCTATTTGAATGGTATAAACAGCGTTATTTTGCGCTAGCAAAGTGAGGGGAAACAAAAAAATCCAGAAGCACCCTTTTTTCATTAGTCAGTATTTTTTGAAAAGCGTATTAGAGAATCAGCTTGAAAATCAGTGTAGTAGTTTGTAATAATCTGTTTGAAATCCATCCGTAGCTAATCCTAATCCGTAGCTTACAGTTTTCTTTAGCTACTAATTTAGGTTTAGCTACAGTTTACCCGTATGGGGATTTTATATCACTTTTTTATCTGATGCTCTTAAATTATTAATAAGGGGGAATTGATAGCTGTCTAAAAATAGTTAATGTTTTTTAAACGACAAAAAAATGGAGTTTTAATATACTAGGAACAGTGAAAAAATAAATTTACCATTTTAAAAATTTTAACTTATTGATTATCAATACTTTCAGATTTT
>JBCCQK010000089.1:0-19959 GCA_039024375.1 Bacteroidota bacterium | reverse complement strand
TAAGCAGTTTGTTAGCGTTACTTTATTGCCCATTACCCCGTCATTTAATTATACCATCACATTCTAAAAAACACTAATGCGAAGTAGCTAAAATAGGGTGTTCTAAAAAAGAAATAAGTTGAAATAGAGAAATACACAGAAATACTTCTACGTCTTTCAATTCATTTCTGTCTAGTGGATATTTATTTATTTGTCCGTTTGTTCGTAAGATAACTGGTCCAAAAATACACTCCTGTTAAAATTGAGCATGATATTAAATAAATTTGTATTTTTGTTACCGTACGGTAAACAAAATACTCATACCCGTTGAGTTTTTGCTACCTACACTTCTAGCGATTTGCTAGTTGATGACCACTGCAAAACACAACTAAGTTGACCTCATCCCATCCTACCATTCGATTATTTGTCCTTGCCATTTTCTGGCTAGGATTAGCTACCTCTTGCGAAGAATCGGTTGACCTAGATATTGTAATTCAAGAACCTCAAGTAGTTGTCAACAGTACCTTCGTTCCGGGTGAACCCTTCAAAGTTTTTGTTTCCAAAAGTCAAAATGTCCTATCA
Organism: Bacteroidota bacterium; assembly: GCA_039024375.1. GTDB lineage: Bacteria > Bacteroidota > Bacteroidia > Chitinophagales > Saprospiraceae > JAFMDF01. Next base: position 19,398 of record JBCCQK010000089.1, on the reverse strand, counting down.
AGCGAGCCTAACGAATACATTAATAATGCTGCGGTTAGAATACTTAACCAGCAAGGCGAAGTATTAGAACAATTGCAATTGCGTAACCTACGTACGCCTCATTATAGTTCTCGAAATATTCATCCAGAAAATGGAAAGGTGTATCGCCTAGAAGTAGCAATTCCTGGACAAGAGACCATCATAGCCGAGGATAACGTGCCGCTTCCCGTTGCTTTAGACCACATCAAGGTGGACACGCTAGAGATGTTTGGTGACCAAGAAGCACAGGTGTATAAAGTCTCGGTCGCCGTACATTTTAAAGACCCTATCGGTGCACAGGACTACTATCATTTAAGCCTGTTCAATCGCAAAGCCACGCACCACGGGATGTTGGATGGACTCGGTCCAGAGGGGTCAGAAAAGAATAGCTGGTCGCCTTTAATGCCTTTGGAAAGTGACGAAAACAATCCTGCCGTTACTTTTCATTACGAAGATGGTGGTGTGCTCTTTACCGATGAAGCTTTTGACGGCCAACCTACGCAACTCACTTTTTATTCGCTTTTGAGTCTCGACGAAGCTGCTCAAGGTAGTCAAATCGTAGGAGAATTAAAAACCGTCTCTCGGGCTTATTACCTGTTCCAAACTTCTTTATCTCGCCAAATCGCCAACCGAGACCGTCCTTTTGTGGAACCCATCAGCGTTTATTCGAACATTGAAAATGGTTTGGGTATTTTTTCTGGCTATGCGGTCTATCGAGACTCCGTTGCTGTTTCTTCTTCTTTGCTAGATAATTAAGACGTCGTCTGCATAAATTCCACCATCAACTTCGCAATTTCAGGCCCTTTGTCTTCTTGCAAAAAGTGACCACCACCGATGATAGTAGTGTGATTTTGCCCCTTCGTTCCAGGAATCAACTTTTGCATTACAGCATCTCCGCCTTTCGTTACAGGGTCTTTATCCGAAAATAAAGTTAGAAACGGCTTATCGAATTTCATCAGTACCTCCCACGCTTTTTTGTTAGCGGCCGATGCGGGGTCGTCTGGGCTAGTAGGCACTAAAGAAGGGAAGATTCTTGCGCCCGCTTTATAACTTTCGTCGGGGAAAGGTGCCTCGTAAGCTGCTACTATTTCTGGTGTTAACTCCGTTTCGGTAGCGCCTTGAAGTACAAATCCTACGGGAAAAACGGGAACGGTCTGGGAAAACTTTTGCCATTTCAAAAAGGCTTCTGGAGGGGTGTGTTCACCCGTTGGTAGCATGGTATTGCCCGCCACGGCACGGTTGAAACGACTAGTTTCTTCTGCTAAAATCCGTAAACCAATTAGTCCGCCCCAATCTTGACAAAATAAGTTGATGCCCTGCAAATCCAGTTTTTTAACCAATGTTTTTGTCCAATCGACGTGTTTTTGGTAAGTGTAATCTGTCGTTTTTGTGGGCTTAGACGATTTTCCGAAACCAATCAAATCGGGTGCGATAACTCGATAGCCTGTTTCCACAAAAACGGGAATCATCGTTCGATACAAATACGACCAACTGGGTTCGCCATGCAGACACAATACTACTTCTCCATCTTTGGTGCCTTCATCCACGTAGTGCATTTGTAAGCCGTCGCCTACTTCGACGTAATTGGCAGCAAAGGCATAACCTGGTAAGTTGGTAAATCTTTCTTCGGGTGTCGTTAGGAATTCCATGTGTTTTAATATTTCGTTTGTAATAAAAATAGAATTAACTTAATTGCTTGTTACCAAACAATACGAATCGTCGAACAGTTCTCTTAAGGAATATACAGTTCTTATCGCTGAACGTACACGACGTACTTTTCCGCAAATTCTTCCTCGGCAAAAAAGTCATTGATGGGATATACTTCTACATAATTTCCCTTGGGGATTTCCCGAATTTCCGCTTTGATATTTCCTCCTTTTAGCGCTAAAATCCCATTCGGAATAGCGTGCCTTTCCGTATTTTTGATAAGTCGCTGACTCCAAGGAATCAGTTTGTCCAGACGTGCCACTGCACGCGTTACGACGAAATCAAATTTTCCCTTTAATTCTTCCGCCCGAATCTGCTGCGCCTGCACATTTTTAAGTCCAACAGCAGCGGCTACTTCTTGCACAACGGTGATTTTCTTGCGCGTCCCGTCAATTAACGTAAAGTTGACTTCGGGATAAAAAATAGCCAATGGGATGCCTGGAAAACCACCACCCGTTCCCAAATCCAAAATATCTGCGCCCGACCGAAAGCGAACAACGGGCGGAACCGACAAAGAATGTAGTACGTGACGAATATATAAATTATCAATATCTTTACGGGAAATGACGTTAATTTTCTGATTCCAATCTTGATAAAGACCTTCTAGCTGGGCAAATTGCTGTTGTTGCGTTTCGGTCAAATTTGGAAAATAGGAAAGAAGTTGTTGCATGACGATGGTATGCTTGAAGAAAATAAAAATGCAAAAATACAGTTTTACTACGATGAAAATTAAACCTTTTTATTATTTGACGCTAGCAGTATTCCTCCTAGTGGCATGTGGAAATCCAGTAACTTCTCAAAACGAAGGTAAGAAGTCCACTAATCGCCAATTGAAAAATGCGGAAATACGCCCCGATTTACCGCCCATATACAACGCCTTCGAAGACATCACACCGCTTTTCGAGCAACAAAACGACACTACCTATGTTATCAACTTCTGGTCAACGTGGTGTGCCCCTTGCGTGAAAGAACTCCCCTATTTTGAGGAATTGAACGCGCAATACGCTCCTCAAAAAGTGAAAGTTTTACTCATAAGTTTGGATTTTCCCAAGCAATTAGAAACGAAACTAAAACCTTTTCTCAAAAAACATAATTTACAATCCGAGCTATTCGTTTTAACGGACCCCGACGCCAACAGTTGGGTGAACGCCGTCAATCCCGAGTGGTCGGGGGCAATTCCCGCAACGGTCATTTACAAAGGTGCCAAAAAGGAATTTTACGAAAAATCGTTTGAGGACTTGGCGGAATTGGAAGCAGTTGTGTTGCCTTTTTTGTAAAAAAAGACTTAGTGGTTAGTCAAGATAAAGTTGTCGGGTAGGAGAGGGAGATTCCTTCAGGGAATCTTTCTCTTTTAAAAGTTAAAAGAAGAAGATTCTCTTAAAGAATCTCCTTCTCCTGCTCAATTGGAACCCGACAGTATTAATTTGAAAAACTAGTTAGATACTGATTTTGAAAATCAATTTATTTATCAATACCGAGTTGTCTGAACTCTGACAGTTCCGATAGAAAATCGGAACGGTCTGACATCTGACCTCTCGTTTATTTATCTCACCAAATTTATAAAATCATGAAAAAATTAATCTCTTTATCGCTTCTATTGCTTGCTACTATTGGCTTATTTGTAGCGGCTACTCCTACAATTGAACAAGACGGCTTAGAAATTGGAGACCAAGCACCCAATTTTTCTTTGAAAAATATTGATGGTAAAATGGTCTCATTGGACGATTACAAAGATGTAAAAGGTTACGTGGTCATCTTTACTTGTAATACCTGTCCTTATGCGGTGATGTACGAACAGCGCATTATCGAACTGCACGATAAATACGCCGCTAAGGGATACCCCGTCATTGCCATCAACCCCAATGACCCCGAAGTAAAACCGGGAGACAGTTACGAAAAAATGAAGCAACGGGCAGCTAATAAATCGTTTCCTTTTGCTTACTTGTTTGATGAGGGTCAAAAAGTTTATCCCGCTTACGGCGCTACACGGACGCCGCATATTTACTTGTTAGACGCCGAAAAAACGGTTCAGTATATTGGTGCCTTGGACAATAATGCCCAAGACGCAAGTGCCGTAACGACTAAATACGTAGAAGATGCAATTGCCGCATTAGAGAAAGGAGAAAAGCCCGAGGTAACAACTACTAAAGCTATTGGTTGTGGAATTAAGACCAAGCGGTCGTAACCACTCATCTATCCAACCACGCCTTAAACGCTTTCACTCGCTCTCTGCTGACAATTGCTTCTACCTTAGAAGTGGGTTTCAAATCCAGCTTTAAGCGGTGATTGAAATAAGAAAAAATCTTGACGACGGACTGAATGTGAACGATTTGCTTGCGACTGATACGGTAAAAATAGGTCGGCGGCAATTCTTTCTCTATTTGGTCCATCGTCACATCTAATAAATGCCTCTTTTTGTGAGTATCCATGGCAAATGTCATTCCTTCGGTAGAGTAAAAATAGGCCACCTCTTCGACGGGTAAGTACGTGTAATCTTTGCCTTGTTTGATGAGAAACCGCTGACGATACTGCTCTTTTTGTTGTAAACTATTGATGACTTTCAGTAAGCTCTGAGCATCAAAAGCCGCCTTCGAACCGTGAATCTGCTGATACTTTTCGATGGCCGTTTGCAAATCTGCTTCGTCAACGGGTTTCAGCAGGTAATCGACGCTATTGACCTTAAATGCTTGTAGCGTTTATTGGTCGAAAGCTGTGGTAAAAATGACAGGGGAGTTGACTTCTACTTTTTTAAAAATACTAAAACTTAGTCCATCTGCCAGTTGAATATCCATAAAAACCAAGTCGGGTGAAGGGTGGTTCTCCAACCAATCTACCGAGTCCTCCACACTGTCTAGCATTTCCAAAATTTCCACTTCGGGGACTATCTTCTTGATTAAATTAGACAGTACTTTTTGTGCATGGTACTCGTCTTCGATGATTAGTATATCCATGAGATGATGAATGATAAATGATAAATGATGGGTAGTGACAGCTTATCATTCATCACTCATCAACCATCATTCATAAAAAAATCAGTGAACTAAAAGAGGAATGGCTACGGTGAAAAACTGGTTACTTTCTTCCACACAGACGCTTTCCTCCGTAAAAAATTGGTAGCGCGTTTTGATATTTTGTAACCCCACTTTCGTAGAATCCATAATCTGCTCTTTCCGCTGTAAATTATTTCGAACCACTAACTTTCCGTTTTCTACAAACACCTCAATTTTTAGCGGCTTCTTTCGAGAAATGACGTTATGCTTAATGGCGTTTTCAAACAAAATTTGCAGACTCAACGGAATAATGTGATGCTCTAATTGACTGTCGTCCACACTAATCACCACCTCCAAATTACCCTTGAATCGTTCTTTTTGTAAAAAAACGTAAGAGTGAATAAAATCTAATTCTTTACGCAAAGGGATGATTTGTTCTTCTCGATTTTCCAAAACGTAGCGATAGACTTTCGACAACTTTCTCAAAAAATGAACGGCTAACTGTTGGTCTTCCAAAACGATATTCATCAGCGTATTCATGCTATTGAACAAAAAGTGGGGATTGACTTGGTTGCGCAACCCCGCTAACTCAGATTTGATTTGTTCTTGTTTGGCTTGTTCCCGTTCGGTAATCGATTGTTTAAGTTGGTAATAAAAATAAATCGCTTCGTAGATAGCCACCATAAAAAAACAAGCGAAATACGTAGGTAGTACCTTATTCTCTTGTCGGCCGCTGTATATTCTTTCGTAATTAACTAATTCGGCTAAAAAATCAAGCAATAGATTTAAACAACCACCTAAAAATGGGCTAACGGTTAAAATAATTAAAGCAATAGTAACCAATCGCCTCATCGTATGCTCAATGGAATCGTATTTCTGCCGAAGATAAAGCATACAGTACCGAACACAAATCCAGTACATCGCTGTAAATGGCATCCCTCCAATCACTTGTCGAGCAAACATTTGCCACGAGTCAGTGGATTCACTGAAGAAAAGTAAAGAGAGGAAAAGGCTAATCAAGGGAATCCCCATGATAATAAACCAAGTGTCATTGAAACCAATGTACCTCCAGCGGTCAAAACTCAAATCTCTCTGTGCAGTCAGTTCCATAAACGCATTATACCGTTAAAGCGGGTAGGCCCACTTGGGTTCGCCAATATAAATAGCCCATTGCGATTAGATAGCCCATACCCGTCAGTGTAACGAGGATAGCCGTATTTTTAATGGCCTTTTTTTCTAAGAAATAAGTTAGTAGCGGTAAAAATTGAATACCGTGCATTCCCAAAAAATGAACAGCTCGCCAATCACCGCCTTCCGTACTCCAGTGGGTCATAGGCATTCCTGCGCCACCATCTTCGACGCCTACCGAATGACCGCTAGCTACTAACATCTGCTGCCCCGCTACGATGGATACTATCATGCCCAACCAAGCAAATTGAATAGCACGTTGCATGATTGCAGAAGTCTTTAGTTTTTTGGTAAATGTAGTAAACATCATGTAGCCCAAGGCTAGGGTATTCAATAAAATTAACAGCCCCATACTTCCAAAAATAATACCGTCCAGAGGTGTGGTCGTATTAAAATGAGACCGTACCCCTCTGAAAGCTTGAAACATCACTAAGGGTACTTCCAAAATTAAAGCCCAGCCCATGATATTCGAAATACGCTTTTTTACGGAAAAAGAATAAGGATATATTTTTAGCAAAAGCGCAATCGTAATGCAATAGACGGGAATAGAAAGTCCAAATTTTACGGGTTTGTGCCATACGTTTTCTCCCAAAAGCGTTCGCTCGTCTATCGCCATTCCAATCAAAGCAATGGCCAACATTCCTAAATTGACCCACGTACACCACTTGAGTGCCTTGGTAGAAGAATCGAACGGAGAAGAAAACATGGGCATTAATTTCGTAGTTACTTAGGTGCTATGGTATTTTGGTATTTTGGTTTTACGGTTACGTCCGTTTTAACTAGAAAAGTACTTTTTTGAACAAGATTTTTTCCACTAGTGAACTCTCATAAGACCAAAACACCCTAAAACCACAAGACTCAATTAGTTACTTAATTTCTAAGACTGAGACAAAGTTAAAGTCAATTTTTTTGACAGGATTTCAAGATGAACAGGATTTAAAGTACTAATCGAAATCATGTGAATCATGCAATCCTGTCTAATAAATGCGTATAATCCTGTCCATTTCGATTAAAACTGAATCCTATACATAAAATCAGGAAAAAAGCCCAATTGATACGCTTCGTTGACTTGATTGGTCTGCCGATTGTAGCGCCGAGCGAAGATGTTTTCTCGATTGGTCACATTTTGAATATCCATAAAAAATTGGTGCGATACTTTGCGTTTTTTGCTATTCATCTTAAACCCAAACTTTACATCAAATCGGAAATAAGGGTCGAATCGCTCGGAATAAGCCAAGGCTTCTTGCTCAATTTCTATCTGTGCGATTCTCGATGCTTCTAAATCGACGGGCGTATAATAGCGGCCACCGGCCGTAGTTAACTTCGTATCAAAAGTAAAAGTGTAGCGACTTTCGGGAGAAAACTTAAATTCTTTTCCTGCCAAAATATTTAAAACGTAACCGTTATTAAAAGCCGTATTTCGCTCGATGCCATCGCTCCCTTTGTATTTTGATTCAAAAAGAGAGGTAGTGATTAGGCTGTAAAATCCTTGGCTAAAAAAGCGCTCAATGGTCAGTTCCACCCCTCGATTGAAACCCGTTCCCGTGTTTTGTAGATTAAATGCGTCGTCGGGAAACCCAAAATCGTCTCCAATATTCAAGAGAGAGAAACTACTAGCCGTTCGCTCGACGGGTACATTGCTAATGTCTTGATAGTAGGCTTCGAATTTGGTACGCCAGTTATTACCCAGCTTAACATCGTATCCCAATACGTAATGGTGACTTCTCGTGAAATCTAAATCCCTATTGGTCTGTTCGAATACCCCCACGCTTGTTTCTTCTTCGAGTAATTGAATGGGAATAGGTTGCGTTTGGTGATGCAAGCCGTAGCCTAAGTTAATGGTTTGGTTGCCATTGATGTGGTAATTGATGGCTGCTCTTGGTTCGAGGACAAACTGCTGGTTCAAGTCGTAATATTGGCCGTGTAATCCAGCGTTCAACGTCCATTTTTTGGAAGGTTTGAATTGAGTCTGTCCATATACCTGTACCAGATTAGCACTACCGTCAAAATCATAGACCGTTGCCCAGTCTGGAACTCCATCTTCGTCTCGGTCGGGACGATTTTCTCTGGTATTGGCCGTTAAGTTATTATTAAAATTTTCCACTAACACCCCCGCTCTCGCTGTCCATTTAGCATTAAACTTTCGATTAATAAACGACGAAAAAGAGATTCGATTTTCGGTGTTGTCGGTTTCAAAATATTTGATTCTTCGCTCCTGGTCCGTATCCAAATTAAAAAAGCGGAATTGGTCAAAAACGTTGCCTGATGTGGAAAACGACAGAATGGTACGAACGTAGGTTTTATCATCAATTAGAAAATTATTTTTCAGTCCAACTACCCCAAACTGCGACGTTGCAAAAGCATCTTCATCGGGGGCAGCGAACAAATCGCCTTCGTCCACTTCATCGTGTAAAAAATCAATATCACTAGACCCACCGATACCAAAGAGCGTTAATTTACCTAGTTTACTCTTCCCAAAATCAATCTTAAAAGCAACGTCTCGATAATTGGGCACAGCATTCGTTCCAATATCTAAACCTAAGGAAGTAGCCAGACCAGTGAAAGCGTACCGTCCTGCTATCAAGTAAGAACTTCCCTTTTCTCGATTTATGGGTCCTTCGGCCATCATTTCAATTCCACTTACCGCGCCCATTTGAAACATAAATTCGTGTTCGTCTCGGTTACCACTTCGGAAGCCGAGGTCAAAGACTCCCGCCAAGGCATTTCCGTATTCTCCCGGAAAAGCGGACGTAATAAAGTCAGAGTTCTTTAGTAGATTAGGATTCAAGGCGCTAACGGGACCACCCGTCGTTCCTAAGGTAGAAAAGTGATTGGGATTCGGAATAGGGACGCCTTCCAATCGCCACAAAACGCCCGTTGGTGAGTTTCCTCTAATCACGATGTCGTTTCGGCTATCGTCGGGCGTACTGACCCCCGCAAAATTGGCGGCCAAACGAGCTACATCGCTTCGCCCACCCGAGTACCGTGTTACTTCTTCGACTCCAAAAGTGCGAGCCGAAAGGGTAGCCATTTCGTTTTGAGCTTTGTCTTTCGCCACTTCGGCCGTCACCACTACCTCCGTTAACTTTTCAACGGATTCTTCTAGGGTAATATCCAATAGTAATTCTTTACCTGCTCGTACTTCCATATTCGGTAGCGTAATTGCGTTGTACCCCAAATAGCTAACTCGAAAGGATTGGCGCCCAACGGGGACATTTTCTAGACGAAAGTAACCATCAATGTCCGTCACTGTACCAATATCGCTTCCCAATAACTCAATGGTAGCGCCAATTAATGGAATTTCGGATTGCTGGTCTAAGACTGTACCTTTAACGTTTTGTGTGGTCTGAGCAAAGATATTCGAAGCAACTACGAACATATTTACTATTGTGATAAGAATAATTTTTTTCATTATTAGAGTAATTTAAATGAAACAATCGGGCGATTTCGTAAAAAGAACACTTCAAAAATGCTAGAGAAAAGCACATATTGCTAGTCAGAATAGGGTGAACTGTCGTTTTGGGAAGATGGATTGGGACAAATTTGTAAGCATCAGAAATGCTTAACATATCGGATATTTTGAAAATATCCGATATGTTGTATTGTTTTTTAATCTGACAGCCTAAAATTGGTTATTACCAAATTAAACCTTTTAACTAAAGTAGAGTCCAATAGATAGAGGCATTTAAACTGTAGAAAAATTAATTTTGGCGCATTTCTAAAATCACCTTTTGGAAAAACATTCAGACCAAGAAATACTAGCTTTCATTCGAAATCCTGTTAACATGGAATACGGCTTTCGGTGCCTGCTCGCCAATTACCAAGAGCGACTTTACTGGCACATTCGAAGAATGGCCATTGACCACGAGGATGCCAACGATATTTTACAAAATGTGCTCCTAAAAGTGTATAGAAGTATTGCTAACTTTCGGGGTGATGCCCAATTATTTACTTGGCTTTATCGAATTGCGACCAACGAAACACTTACTTTTTTAAACAAGAAACAGAAAAAATCAACGGTTGCCCTCGAATCTGAATTAACTAATTTAGAAGAAAAGTTGAAAGCAGACCCTTATTTCGACGGGTCGGCCGTACAACTTGAATTGCAAAAGGCACTAGCGCAACTTCCCGAAAAACAACGTTTGGTGTTCAATATGCGCTATTTTGAAGAGTTGTCTTACAAAGAAATTTCTGAAATACTAGAAACTTCCGTTGGGGCGCTGAAAGCCTCTTATCACCACGCAGCCAAAAAAATTGAAGCTTATGTAAAGGCAAACGTTGGCTAATTTGCCTATATCGTAAAAGTAAAATGATGGAACCATCTAAAGACATACAAAAAGAACTGGCCGAAACGGCTCCATTTTTAGCTAGATTATCTGAGTCAAAGAAAAGCGGTTTTCAAGTACCCGAACACTACTTTGAGCAATTGTCGGCAGGTGTTCTGGAACAGGTGGCTTTGATTCCAAAACCTCAACCGGTATCTCATGCCACGGAAAAGGCTCCTTGGTACAGCACCTTTTTACGGCTGCGGTGGGTCGGTGGCTTGGCAGCGATTCTATTAGGCTTAGTTGTTAGTATGTATGTATTTAATCCATCCACATCGGACGAACAATTAATAGAAATCACTGCACTAGAAGCTACACAATACCTGAACGACCATTTAGACGATTTCGAAACGGCTCTGATGGTACAAGAAGGACTACTGGTACCAACCGAAACGCTCGAATTAGACGAAAGAGCTGTGCAGCAATATTTGGAACAGAACATTGACGATATAGACGTGGCGACTTTGGAGTCTTTGCTTTAGTTTTATTTTGATAGTAAAAACAACCAGACAAATGAATAAGAAATTAATAATTTTCCTCGTTAGCTGTTTGACCTTTACTGCGACCATCGTAGCACAAGGGGATGGACAAATGCGAGAAAGAGTCGAAGCTCGAAGGGTCAGTTTTATCACCAATAAATTAGCCTTGACGCCCGAAGAAGCGAAGCAATTTTGGCCTATTTTCAACCAATACGAAGAAAAAAGAAAAGCTATCCGTAAAAGCTACGCTTTGAATGGCAATCTACAATTAATGTCGGATGCAGAGGTACAGCAATACGTTGACCAATCATTGGAGATTGAAGCCAAACAATTAGAACTTAAAAAAGAATTCTTTAAGGAACTAAAGGCAGTTCTTCCTATTCGAAAAATAGCGATGTTGCCAAGAGTGGAAAAGCGTTTTAAACAATTCTTGCTACAACGACTCAAAGACCGCAATCGAAATAATCGGTAAAATGCACAAGTGCCATAATCCTTGTATATTAGCTTTTAATTTTACAACAAATGGCCCAAAGAAAAAATAATAATCGGTCGGGTAATAAATCTTACCACAAAGACCGAAATCGGAATGGTGGCGATAATCGAAATCGGAACGATAACCGCAATCAGGGCAATAATCGAAATTATAATAAACAAAACAACCGCTCCTCTTCTCCCAAAGAGGCCCCGCCAAAACGGTCAGAAGCACAAAAACCAGCTATTCAGACCACCTCCAAGGCAGAATCGAGTAACGATTTATTGTATTTTGTTATCTTTCTGGTGGGACTAGCGGTCTTTTTTTTAGCTAGAAAATACTACATCCAGCCTCGGCAAAATCAACTATACGGCACTGTGACTGCTCCCAAATTTAGGAAAGAAGGAAAATTGACTTTTCTTGACGCTCAATCGGAAATGCCCATTATCGGTATTGATATTGAAATAGCCGATTCTCCCTACCAAACCGAAAGAGGACTGATGCACCGCCGTTCTCTACCCGCCAACGGTGGAATGTTATTCATTTTCCCCGACGAATATTATCGAACGTTTTGGATGAAAGATACCTACCTCTCTTTGGATATTATTTTTCTAAACGAGGATAAAGAAATTATTCGTATCAGCAAGAATACGCAACCACTTTCCGAACGGTCCATTCCTTCGGGTGGCAAGGCCATGTACGTAGTAGAAGTATTGGCGGGTTTTACAGACGCTTATAAAATTCATCTTGGCGACCACATCGAGTTTACGAAAATTTGAAGAATGCTCATTTTACCGACAAATGATGTAGCCAAAGTGACAGATGATAGGAAGACGCTATTTTTTCCATTATTTTTGGAAAAACTTTTAGACTTTGATTGATTTGAAGTCATAAAACAATTTTAAAAATAAATCCGAAATATGCTAGCAACAACCGATAGAACCATTTCTGTGAGTACAAAAACCGACCGATTCGAAGGGCACGATTATTACCAAGTTGATGATTTATTGGAAGACAATCACCTTTTGGCCAGAACTGCTATCCGGGACTGGGTGAAAAGTGAGGTAAGTCCGATTATTGAAGGCTACGCCGAAAAAGGGGAATGTCCGACACATCTGTTCAAAGAACTCGCCGAGATTGGTGCTTTTGGCCCCAGTTTACCCGTTGAATACGGTGGCGGCGGGATGGACGAAATTGCCTACGGTATCATCATGCAGGAACTGGAAAGGGGCGATTCGGGGATTCGCTCCATGGCTTCCGTGCAAGGTTCTTTGGTCATGTATCCCATTTATCGCTTTGGTTCGGAAGCACAAAAAAGAAAATATTTACCTAAATTAGGGAGCGGAGAATTTATCGGTTGCTTCGGTTTGACGGAGCCTAATCACGGTTCCGACCCTAGCAGTATGATTACGAATATCAAAGAAGACGGCGACCATTACATTTTGAATGGCGCCAAAATGTGGATTACCAATTCACCATTGGCAGACATCGCCGTCGTTTGGGCCAAAGATGAACAAGGCATCGTTAGAGGATTGATTGTGGAAAAAGGCATGAAGGGATTTTCTGCCCCTAAAATCAACGGAAAGTGGTCTCTACGTGCGTCCATCACGGGAGAATTAGTATTTGAGGACGTTAGAGTACCCAAGGCGAACGTGCTGCCCAACGTTCAAGGGCTAAAAGGGCCATTGTCTTGTTTATCAAAAGCACGATACGGCATTGCGTGGGGAGCTATCGGCGCGGCCATGGATTGTTATGATTCGGCTTTACGCTACTCGAAAGAACGAGTTCAGTTTGGCAAACCACTTGGTCAGTTCCAACTGACGCAAAAAAAACTAGCGGAAATGATAACCGAGATTACCAAAGCCCAGCTATTAGCGTGGCGTTTGGGTACACTCGCCAATAAAGGAAAAGCCACACCCGCTCAAATTTCAATGGCCAAGCGAAATAATGTACATATGGCGCTAGAAATCGCACGAGAAGCAAGGCAAATCCACGGTGGCATGGGGATTACCAACGAATATCCCGTCATGCGGCACATGATGAACTTAGAAACGGTGCTCACTTACGAAGGAACGCATGATATCCACCTGTTGATAACGGGAATGGATGTGACGGGTTTTAATGCGTTTAAGTGAGTGAGAAGACAGAAGTCAGACCACCTGCCCGAATGCTCAGGCGGGCGGGTTTCATTGTCAGAGGTCAGATTTTTGACTTGGACAGTTCTTAAATATCATAACTATGAGTGGTCTGACAGCAAAGCAGTCAGGTTATTTAAAAGATTAACTACATAAAAAATGAAAAGGAGCGTTCCAATGATGGAAGGCTCCTTTTTAAATTTTCAGTGCTTCGGTAAATACAAAGAACTTTAGCAATTACCGAAAATCGTTGCTTTTCTAATAGTCCTCGTCGGCCAAGCCTTGAATAACTTGGTTTATTTTTTCCATCCGGTAATAATTGATAGAATAGAAAAACTGTTTACCATCTAACTGATAATCAACAACTCTTGCTTTTTTCAAAACATCAAGATGTTGATTAATGAACGCTGGAGAGGCATCCAATAATCCAGAAAGTGCTTCTACGTTCAGTGCGCCGTAGTCCTCGATGGTGTCGATAATCCGTTTTCTGAATCTGTGACTGACGGCATCCAAAATTTTAGCGGAGGTTCGTACGTTTTTTAAAAAGTCTTCGGAGAGTAAAACTGGAATCATGCCAAGTGCAATATTTAGTGTTTCAAAAAGTGTTGTCGATGACAAAGATATATTAGTTATTCGTCATATATCTTCCAATTTAAGTAAGCGGTAGGTTCTATTGGTAATACGTGATTTCTAATATAGTAAGCGTTCAAAATCGCTTACTTAAGCATTATCTTTAGTATGTTTGCAGTAAATTTCATACAAATTTTGTAGTAAGGTAAAAGCAAATATACATTTTTTTAAATCGGACGAGTAGCTAAAACACTTATAATGAACTGTTTACCGAACGAATCGTCCAACGGAGTCCCCACTTATTTTTATCGCTTTCCTTTCACAGACAACTAACGTTTTTTGACAGTTTGGGTGGTCTAGTATTCCGCTTGTGCATTTATAACGCTAAATAAATACTTAATCGAACCGTTGATGCTAAATCACTCAAATTATCAGCAAACTAAAACTAATTGCTAGATGGCCAGAACGAACGACGCTACTTCTGAGGTAGTGGATACAGTACCCCAAACCCCTTCTTCTCAAACAAATTCAACAAAAGATAAATTGACTATCAAACACGCTGTTATTTTAGCGGCGGGGAACGGTGAGCGGTTTCAAGAAAAAGGCGTTAAGCTCCCTAAAGTCCTATTAAAAGTAGGGGGACTTAGACTCTTAGAACGAGCAGTATTGGCGCTGAGCCAAGTCGGCGTCGAACATTTCTACATCGTCGTCGGTGCCTACCGAGAAAAAATCGTGGAAATCATCGGTGCTAGTAAAAAGCTAGCCAACTTAGACGTTAACTTCGTGGTTTGCGAAAATTACGAAGAAGGTAACGGCGTTTCTTTCGGCGCAGGAGCTAGTCAAGTAAACGCACCGTTTTTCCTCACCATGTCCGACCACATTTTTTCCATTCCTACTTTAAAGAATTTTGTAACGGATGTCACCAAGCATCCAGACTTACCCGCTTTGGCTTGCGACGCTAATTTGGAAGAAGTATTCGACATGGACGATGCCACCAAAGTGGTCGCTAAAAATGGTAAAATTGCCGAAATCGGCAAAGAACTCCCCAGGTACGATTTGGTCGATATGGGCCTTTTCTATTTTCCCCAAGAGTACGGTAAAAAGATAGCGAACAAAGTAGCCAATGGCGCTAAATCCGTCAGCGATATTATTGGTCAGTTGATTGCCGAAGAAGGCGTCCGAACGGGAGTGGTGGAAGAAGCCTTATGGCAGGACGTTGACAATCCAAGTATGCGCAAAGAAGCCGAACGACGATTAGTGAAAACATTAATCAAAAAAACGGACGGTTGGGTGAGCAAAAACATCAATCGCTTGTTCTCTACTCGAACGAGTATGTTTCTGGCGAAGTTTGACACTTCTCCCAACACAGTAACGACTTTCGTTTTCTTCTTTACCCTCTACGGTGCTTACTTAGTAGCGTCGGGTGAATACTGGAAAATTGCCGTTGGGGCGCTGATTTTTCAAATAGCCTCCATTTTGGATGGTTGCGACGGCGAATTGGCGCGTTTAATGTACAAAGGGTCAAAGTTTGGCGCTTGGTACGATACGATTACCGACAATATTCGCTACATCGCCTTTTTTGCGGCCTTGGGCATTGCGGGCTACGTCAATACGGCTTCCGATATTTATTATTACGCCACTATCATCGTTACCGTCGGCGGACTTTATACGGCTTTCATCATGGGGCGCTACGTATGGAATCAGGGTGGCCCGCTGACCAATTTAGAAGTCACTAAAAAAGTGGACGAAAACGTGCAATCGAGCAGCAATCTTTTTAGTCGATTGGTCGGCAAATTGCGAGGTATTGAAAAACAAGACGTTTCGGCTTTTATGCTCTTCATTTTGTGCCTTATTGGCCTGTACCAAGTTATGTTCTGGATTGCCTTCGTGGGTGTCCTCGTTGCCGCTATCACTATTACCAAATCTATCCGTAAAGCGTGAGAGAATTAGTTCATTTTATTCAACAAAAGAGTAGTTTATTTTTTTTATGTGTGGGTCTAGGGATTCTGACGGCCTTACTGTACTACCTAGATTTCAGCGTTATTGCGGACTCTTTTAATATCATCGGAAACAAAATTTTCTTGGTATTTGCCGTTTCTGTCTTGTGGATAGTCTGCAACACGATGTGCATCTCTATCCTATTGGGCCACAGAATTTCTTTCTATCAACTACTGTACAATCAAGTAACAGGAGATGGCTATAACGTCATTACCCCCTTTGCTGGATTGGGCGGAGAACCCTACAAAATCAAGCACTTAACGAACTGGATTTCGCTGGACGAAGCCAGTGAAGCAATCATGCGGGACCGACTCATTCACTCTTTGTCGGGAATGTTGTATAGCTGTTTGACTCTTTGGACGGTCATTCTTTTCGTTCCTTTGGAAAAAGGTTTTTTGATTACGTTTATCGTATTTGGAGTCATCTTAGCGGTACTTTCCATCCTTTTAAGCCTAATCATCCTATCCGACAAACCGAATAAGTTTTTGGGGCAATTAATGAAAAAGATGAAGTTGTTAGAAGAGTTCAAAAGTAACCCTCTACGACGAAGCATCTTTCTGAAAGCTCTGGGCTACAAGCTGCTTGGAAGAGTCCTAAATATGCTAGAGTTTCTAGTTATCTTTTTACTATTGGGCATTACACCCGGCGTATTGGAAATCGTGACTATTTCTGCGATGTTGGCACTCAGTGGTACGTTCTTGTTCATTATCCCGCAGGGCATTGGCGTAAACGAGGCGGGTATCAGTGGCGCTTTCCAGTTGATTGGCCGTCCCGTAGAACTCGGATTGGGCGTAGGATTGATTCGTCGGGCGAGAGTGTTGTTTTGGGCGCTTTTCGGTATTGCGCTGCACCTTTCCGTCTTGTTGTATAGAAATTTGTATTTGAAGAAGCAGCGAGAAAAAAATTAGTTTTTGTTCGGTACACGGTTGACGGTGTACGGTTCACCGCATACCGTCAACCGTGTACCGTGTACCGACTAACTTCTTATCCTCCACCTTTTCATTCAAAAAGCTATTGAGTCGGTCAATGGCCAAGCTAGTCGTTATCTCGCCAAATTCGTTGATTCCGATGGAAAATCCCTTTAACTCGTCGTGTACGTCGGGTCGTCCATTTTGTATTTTTTTCTTAGGCATCGTTCGGATGATTTTTGTGGATAAAAGTAATTTACGGCTTTACCAACAGTGATTTTCTAAACGAAGTTCCTAAAGTCAAAAATTCTTTTGTTCAGGCGGTCTTCATCTCATCAAAAGCATCAAAAGCCACTCCCAATCGCTTATCGGTCTCCGCTTTTCCCACTAAGGCAATAATTTCGTAGATAGAAGGTCCCTTCATCGTTCCAGAAACGCCAATTCGCAAAATGGGTAGCACGTTGCCAAAACCCAATCCACTCGACTCCACAAACCCCTTTACGGCCGTTTCTATTGCGTCCGCTTCGAAAGGCTGTACCGCTTGGATAATCGTGCGTAAGTTGTCGAATTGCGCTCGTCTTTCGGGTTTCCACTTCTTTCGAATGGGCTTGGCTTCGTAGTCTTTTACTGCTTGAAAAAAGTAGTAGCCCTTTTCCCAAAATTCGGGCAACAGAACAACTCTTTCCTTCATCAATTCACAGAATTTTTCTAAAAACTCAGTAGAAGGCTGATGACCATTTGCGGCAATAATGGGGCGAACCCTTTCCGCTAATTGACCATTAGCCGATGCGATAAGATACTGCTGATTAAGCCATTTGGCTTTTTCATAATCAAATCGAGCACCCGACTTCCCTACTTTCTCCAACGAAAACGCTTCGATTAGTGCGTCTAACGAAAAAATCTCCTGCTCGGTCCCCGGATTCCATCCCAAAAAGGCTAAAAAGTTGACCACAGCAGCGGGGTCAAATCCAACACTTCGGAATCCTTCAAAGGAGTCCTCTGGGGTAGCGCCTTTCCAATCCAACGGAAAAACGGGAAAGCCAAATTTAGCGCCATCCCTTTTGCTCAACTTCCCTTTACCCGATGGTTTCAAAATCAACGGAAGGTGGGCAAAAACGGGCATCTCGTCTTCCCAACCGAAAGCTCGGTAGAGCAAAACGTGATGTGGCGTACTGGATAACCATTCGTCTCCACGGATGACCAAGTTAATTTTCATCAATCGGTCGTCCACTACGTTAGCTAGATGATAAGTGGGCATACCGTCCGCTTTCATCATCACTTTATCGTCTAGTTCGTTGGAACTAAAGCTAACCGTTCCTTTTATTTTATCTTCGAAAGCAATAGTCTGGTCACTGGGCACTTTCAAGCGGATAACGTGCGGCGTATTTGCTTCCAAAAGCGATTGAACCTCCGATTCTGACAAACTTAGGCTATTGCGCATTTTCTGCCGAGTGAATCTATCGTATTTGAAGGAATGATTGCCCGCCGCTTGTGCCGCCTCGCGCGCTGCCGTCAATTCCTCGGGCGTATCAAAAGCGTAGTACGCATTACCCGATTCAACTAACTTTTGAGCATATTCTTGGTAAATATCCTTTCTTTCGGATTGCCGATAAGGGCCGTAGTCACCACCGTAGCCCGGTCCTTCGTCGGGTACTAAACCAACCCATTCTAAGGCCTCTTTAATGTAGTCCTCCGCACCGGGGACATAACGTGTTTGGTCGGTATCCTCGATACGCAAAACGAAAGCACCTCCTTGTTGCTTAGCAATCAAATAATCGTATAAAGCCGTGCGTACACCTCCAATATGTAGTGCACCCGTTGGGCTGGGTGCAAATCTCACTCTAGGTTTATCCATTGATTATCAATATATTATGAATTTTGAACGAATTTTATTTTACAGGAACAAAAAAAGTCAGAAAATAATTTCAAATCAAGCAGCAGAAATAGGTTTCAAAACGTTCTGAAAAGAAAATGATAATTGAAACTTTTCTTCATTTAATTTTGTAATCCTACCAAAGACGGCACAAAATTAGCTGAAAAATCCCACAGTAACCACCATAGCGATAATCCAAAGGCTACTAATTTCAAAACCCCTTTAAGAGAAAACAAATCATGAAAGGCAAAAAATTGAACACTATTCCCAACAAAATTTATCCAAAATTAAATTCCATGTACTTCGTAAAAACGCCTAGGGTTATTCAAAACCTTTTTCCCAATTTCACTTGGAAGGTTCCCACGCAAGAAAAAACGATTTATCTGACCTTCGATGATGGTCCTAACCCCGATGCTACGCCTTGGGTATTGGAACAATTGGCGGCTTACAGAGCCAAAGCTACCTTCTTTGCCATCGGAGAAAACGCAGAGCGTCATCCCGATGTGTTGCAACAGGTTATCGAAGCGGGCCATACCGTAGGTAACCATACTTATAATCACGTAAGCGGATGGGCTTCGGATAATATTCCATTTTTCCACAACACCCGACGTTGTGCTAGATTGGTTAACTCCTCATTGTTTCGACCACCATTTGGGCGGTTAAAACCGAAACAGGCGCAGTTTATTCAACGTCATTACCGCATTGTGATGTGGGACGTATTAAGTGGTGATTTTG
>JBCCQK010000088.1:0-20129 GCA_039024375.1 Bacteroidota bacterium | reverse complement strand
TTTTTTATTTTTTAATTTTTTTTATTTTTGGTTTTTTTTTTTTTTTTTTGTTGTCTTACCCACATTTCTTTGGCTCAACCGACTTCAGTTGAGTATTAAAACTACATTAGCAAAGAGTGGTTATCAACTTAAAATTACAAAAATTTTAAATAAGTTGCCGAATCTCTTTTTCCTTACTGTAATACATCAAATAATCGCTAATCCATTGCCAATTACGGCGCACATCCCACTGCCAGTACCAATTGCGGCGGGGCTTGTTAACCAATTCAATCGCTTCCTTTTTACCAACCAGCAACAACCCAATTCCTCGATAATAGCAAATATCTTTTAGGATTGTCTGTTTTTCGACCGATAGCGCAGCAAAGGAGTCATGAGAAAAAGCCAACCATTGCTCGTTAGCAGGATATTGTTTGAGTTGGTAAATAACGTCAATAGTCTGATGCCGATAGCTATTCCAAGTGAGCAAACCGTAAAAAAGGCCCGCAAAGGCACACCAAAGTAAGGGCACTAGCACGTCCGCCCGATTATTAGATTGGCCAATGAAATAGAACAGTCCACTCGCCAAACAAATAAATAGGCTGAATCGGAGGCAATTGCGCCACCAGCGCCCACGGTCGTGGTAAGGTTTGATGGCGGGTAAGGTTTTAATCGACTTCGCTTCCATAGAAACGACGTAGGGTTTGCCCGTCCACCATCCTTGAAACGCCAATAGTCCATCCGCTCTTTTTCCACCAAAAATGGCTTTGGTCCGCACCTCCTGCGCGGCGTAAATTCGCCGTTTGAACCAACGGTTGTTGTAGTAACTTTCTAGAAATTTTAGCGCTCTTTTTTGTACGGTTTTTTCTGTCATAATTGGCGGTTTGTGGTGGACGGCACACGGCAAAGACGGTGCTTTTATAAATATTACATAATTGATTGTAACTAACTAGCACTATTTTTTACCATAAAGTCCATACAGCTCATAAAGTCCACAAAGTTTTTTCAAGCAGTAGTATTGACAACTTCGAGCAGTAGCATTGACTATTTTGCCTTCTTATAGGTGTTTCTAATGTGCGTGGTAAATCGTTATAATTAGCTTACGCTTATACCTTACAGGAAACGAATATACTTCTCTTGTTGCCTATCTACCCTATCTCCCAAAGCAACATTCAAAAATCAAATTCGTAACTAAAATATATAATTTTATTTACATACAAAAACCATGCAAAATGAGCGAAGTACTAGGCGTTGGGTCGAGGGTAAAACATCCAGCTTTTGGTTTTGGCGTGATTATCCGATTAAATATTGCTGCTTACGATGTTTGTTTTCAGACCTACGGCATCAAGATGGTGGGCAAAGATTATAGCAATTGGGAAGTGATTGAGGCCATTCCCGCCGAGTCGGGCGTTACTTATACGGAAGCGGAAAAATCGTTGATGAAAATTTTACGCAATTGGTCAGATATGACGGAGATAGTGCCGTTGGCGGACCGCTGGAAAAGCGGCAAAATGATTCTTCAACCTGTTGACCCCGATTTACAATCTAAAGAAATTCCGATTGAAACGTTTTTTCACAAAATTGTGATGGTGAGAGACCGACTGCGAGTGATGGAACAACGCATCAACGCCAGCAAGAAAATGAGTGACGAAGAGAAAGTTAACTTGCAGCAGTACATCACTCGGATTTATGGTAGTTTGACGACGTTCAATGTGTTTTTTAAATATAAGGAAGATAGTTTTGTGGGGGAGAAAGCTCGGTAGTTTAGTGACTAGTGACTGGTAATTTATGACTAGTGACTGGTAATCAGTAACTAGTCTTAACAAAGTACCAACCGATACTTTAATCCCGTTTTGTTGAGCAGGATTGAAATCGATAGCGGCTCATCTATTAAGGATTCATAGAGAGCATAACTTGTAGCCATTTCTAAAAGTGGTTCGTATGACAAGCACTTTTAGATTTTGAATTTTACATTTTAAATTTTGAATTTCCTTAGTCATCAATTACCACCAACATCTTTTTTTCCAAAGGATTCAAGTGTTCCAACAAAAAGTCAAAAAAGTCCCGACCGTATTTAATATATAGCCCAAGAAAGTTATCGTAACGCTCTTGCAAACCATTATTCGGGAAGAGGCTCTCCTTAATTTTGCCAATTTGGTTGACGGCCACTTCGTGCTTTTGCTTTTCGGAACGTAGTAATCTTCCTTCTAATTGACCCAAAGTTTTCAATACTTTGGTCTTTTCCGCAAGAATGGCTTTTGCCAAGGTAGGGTCGAGTTGTTTTCCCTTTTGGGCAAATTGGTCGAACGCCCGATTAATCGCTGCTTTTTCTTCGTTGATTTCCAGAGCGGCGGTGGTTTGATTTTCTACAAAATGCCGAATTATGGCGTCCGTATCTTGAAATAAGTCTTCCACATGGAGGTCCAATTTCCTCATTTTTTTGGTCGCCCCTTTGTCCAGCCACATTACCGAATTTCGTCGGATAAGCATGGGGTAAAAGACTTTAAAATGGGTAAATTGGGCTTTTCGTTCCAACCAATAGGCCAACTCTCCCCCACCGCCAACGTAAGCCAAATTGGGCATAATGGCCTCTTGATAAATAGGTCGCATCACCACGTTTGGACTAAAAAATTCGGGGTGGGCGTCGATTTCGGCACTCAGTTCTTCTTTCGTAAAAGTGTAATTCGTATTCAAGACTTTATAAACACCGTCTTCAAAAACGATGCGCTCTCGAAGGTTTTCTCGTAAGTAGAAAAAGTTGATTTCTCTGGGAAAGGCTTGCAGCTTAAAGTCAACTTCGTTTAACTTGTCCGCCGTTGCTTGTACCAATGCTTGCGAAGGCTGTTCAAAAATCTCTTCTTTTATGTGCGGAATAAATAGTCGTTTTAGCTTGGAGTGATTCATATTGGCGACTACCAAGCCGTAAGTTTTAAACAACTCGTGGACTAATTCAACCGTCGCTTTGGAATACATCTTATTTTGGGTGTAAACCCGCTCAATGAGTTCGAAAATCTCGACCGCCCGTTCGGAGTTGGTTCCCAAAATTTCCTGCAATTGGTCGAGCGTTGGTCGTAAACTTTCGGTAGGCATCATCCCCACCGAACCCGACAAGTCGTTTTCCCAAGTTACTTTCCTACCAAAAAGGTTAACGTAATTGACCTCTTCAAAATCGTGGTCTTCGCCGCCCGTTACGAATACGGGAACAAACTGGTAATCGGGATAAGTCTTCGCCAATTTTTGACATAAGTGAATAGTCGAAATTATCTTGTAAATATAGTACAAAGGTCCCGTAAAAAGACTGGGTTGGTGAGCCGTAATTACCGTGAAGGTGTTCGCTTGTCGCAACGATTGAATGTTGCCGTTGACTAACTTTGCTTCGGACAAATCGGCGTACTGCGCTTCCAGCACTTCCACCAATGTAGTCCTATCAACGGGGTATTGCTTTCGGTCGGCGATGGCTTTTGCAAAGCCTTCCATTGACGGTTCGTAGGCGTAAAAAGGCCGTAATTCGGGTTTCTCGGTTGTGTAGGCCACATCTTTGTAAGAAAACTGCGGAACGTCGGAGAAAGCTACCCACTTTGTAGTCATAAATTTTTTTTTAGCTTCGGAGACTAAGTAGCTGGACAGAATTGGGTAGAGGACATTAGACAGGATTACAGGATTTATACGATTTTACGTTTTAGAAATCTGGCTGTCTAACTGTCGGCGTTTTTAGACTTCACATTACCCTCTTCTAACTACCACTTTTTCTGTCCAAAACCCATTGTCCGTTTGAATCTGCATTAAATACACCCCGCTCGAAATATCGTTCAATGGAAAGTAGAAATTTTGTAAATTATTTGTCACCGCACTTTGCAAAATCTGTCCGTTCATGCCGACTAGTCGCAGTTGATAATCTTGATTGGGCGAGAAGGTATTATCAAACGAAAGCGTCAAATAATCCTTTGCTGGATTGGGTTGCAAGCTGAATTGAAGGCTTATATCCACTCGCTGGGTACTCAAAATCAACGGACGCTCCGCAAACCCCTCAAAGAAGATAAGCGTCGCCAAAGAAGCGGGAATCACACAACCGCCGTGGTCCGCTTCGGTGTTGACATCCACAGAGGCTACGTCCGCCGCACCGTTGGCGTTCATCAACGAATCCGTAAACGTCGCATTGGTAAAGTCCACCTGTTCATCGGCCGTGCAGTACATCATTCGCAGTGGGGTTTCGGGCACCCAATCGAATAAATCGTTGTCCCGTAACGCCGTTTGAAAAGGGCCATCTGGCTCATTTTCGAAGGCATTTATAAAGCTTTCTGTCAACATAAATCGAGGAATAGACGCCCCGTGATTTTCCGTCAAGGTTTCCACCAAAAGGTCGTTCAAAGTCGCCCGAGTGATAGTTCCATTGACAAATCCTCGAACGTCTTCTAGGTAATCGGGGCGAAAAATTTCGGACAAATTATCGTATAAATTGCCGTAAACACTTTGGTACCCCACGATTATCCAAACAACGTAGGAAGGAAAATTGTAAACCGCTTCCGAAATGGAAGCATCCAATAATTCGCCCGACGTGTTGTAAATACCCGACATGTGACTTCCCGCCGCCACGAGTAAATCTGGAATTGGACTGGTCTGCAAAGCACGGTGCATCGCCATCGAAGCGTGGCCGCCTTGGGAATAGCCCGTCAAAAAAAGTTGGGGGCTGATGGGTAAGTCCAATTCTTCCACAAAGGTTTTGGTCGCCTTAACCAAATCAATACCCGCACTAGCTTCTGAATCAGCGTGGATATAGGGATGAATGACACGACGAGAATCCCCCAATCCCAAATAGTCCGCCGCCGTGGTGTAGTACCCTTGTCCCGCAAAAAAATAGACTAACAATCGCTCGCCGTTTTCTGGATTGGATGGCACTGCGTCTCGACTTGCCGAAGTGCCGTGCTGGTACGCCAAAAAAGGAAACTGCTGGTCGGCTGTTGATTTAATGGGCAAGACGACGAAACCAGAAGCAGTATCAATGGTCCCGTCCGTATCGGCTGTTTCGTACAGTACTTTGTAAGCATCCACCCCAAACTGAGCAGGAAATAGGGCTAATCGGTCGGATAGTTCTTCCTGGGTGAGCGATTCTTGTAATTCTGCGGAAACAATTTTTTGACCAAAAAGAAAATTGGCAAGAAACAAAAACGAAAAAAGTAGTAGATTTTTTGTCATGAATGATGGGTGATAAGTGATGAATCATATTTATTAGTGACAAGACAAGAGGAAGAACAGCTTTAGAGGGAAAGAGGTTTAGCATAAATGGTAAATGGTGAAGTAAATGGTCAATGAAGAATGGGTAAATGGTCAATTGTTGTTCGGAGGACACTTACCTAAATCTAAAATTGAAAATTCTAAACCCGCCAGACTGCTGTGCGGGCTGGTCTAAAATCTAAAAGTGAAATACCGTCAATAACCAGCTTATTGGCAGAACATTCTAGTCTTTTCAGTAATTTGAAATTTTGTACCGATTTTTATAGGGATTACATTTTGAATTAAAATTGCCGTGTTACAAACCAACCAGTAGTAAGCGAACACGCTGCGCTCGAAAAGACTCCATGCGCTCAGTGACCTCCAAACCTTTGTGGTAAAAAATGAAACGAACGGTCAAAAATCTACAAACAAGCCTGATTAACCCCCAAAATATACTTTTCCACTACCGAAATCTCCGTCGCCGTCGCCGCCCCTTTGAACCCTCGAATTGCCGAATCCTTCAGTCGCAATCGGGCTTGGTCGGTCAACGGTCGAGCGATGGGCAGATACGACCAATGCCATTTTTCCTCATTGTAACCGTACGGGCGCTCCGTTCCTTTGGGCGAATAGGCTTGACAGAAACCGTAAGTAGCCGCATTTTGAGTTAACCATTCGTATATTTTTAATCCTTCGTCTTTTTCAAAAAAAGCATTGGTAAAGGCATTGAGGTCAATATCGGTCCCCCAATGGTGGCGAGAAGTGCCAGGCATAGAACTCCATTTTAGGATTTTGGTCGCACGTTGGACAGGGTCGGGCGTCGTTTTGGCCAAATTTTCTTTGCCTTCCTGTAATCGCTTCCCCGTCCATTTTCCTTCCCAAATAATTTTTTGGGTGGCAAAATTCCGCGTGGCCGATAAGATTTTTAGCTCTATCCCATCTTTTTTGGCGGCTTCGTACATTTTCAAAAAAGCGGTATATGTCTCTTTTCGCAACCAGCGGTCTTTTCGACCATTGGCGTATTTAGGGGGTACTTGTACAAATTGGGGGTGCTTGGTGGGTTCAAATTGTCCCATGATGTAGGATAGGCTAATGGAGGTGTCTATCGTTATAGGTGGTTCGGTAGCTGTTTTGGGCGTAGATGGCTCCGTAGATACGGGCGGTACAACCGCTTTGGCAGTTGTTTCGGGAGTTAATTCGCAATTTGACAAAGTAAAAAATAACGAAACAAGAAGCAAAGTAGCGTAACGATTCATAAGAGGTTGGTGCAAGTTGAATGGAAAGGATTATTTTTCAATTGGTAGCATGGCTACTGAATGACTTTTTCTCGAAACAAAGGTGTTAAAATACCCAAAGTCAAACTAAACCCTTCCGTGGTATTGGTCAAATTCGAGTGCGTTTCGACATCTAACAAGCCTAAGTTGTACCGCAAATCTAAAATAATTTTCCAACCTTTGGCAATTACTTTTTCTGTGTTCATACCAACGGATAGGGCCAAATCAAAGCGTCGAATACCCGCTTCGGCAAAATTGACATCCACATTTACCGTTCGTACCAAATCAAAGGAAGAAAAGTAATAGGAATTAACATCCAGCGCAAAGGCGGGTACTACCCCACCAACTACCCCAAATTCGTAGTACTTTTTTTGTAACAATTTGAGTTTCGCCACTAAGGGGACTTTGGTGTAAATGATAGCGTTATTATACGTTCGTTGCTCTTCTAATATCTGCACAGAAAGCACCGACCCTTCAGAAACAACCGCTACTTCGGGCATAAAATTGAATACTTCATTTATCTGAAATTCGAAAGGCAGGCCAAAATAGAAGCCATTCAATTGGCCACTACCTGTGGTTAAAGCGGGGTCAATATTAAAAACGTAGGTCGATTTCGACTGATTGATGCCCCCTTTGAACCCCAAATAGGCTTGAGACCATAAACTGGTTGTCAAGAAGCAGCACCCTAAAAAAGTCAACAATCGGCATGGAATCATAGAATGGTATGTTAATATGGTTGATGAGTGATGGGTGATGAATGATTCTCACGTACGTGATAACAAGAGAAGCATGTTATTGGAAAGAGGCGCTATCATTCCTTAGATTTACATCATTATTTCACCCGCTAGCGACTACATCTTTTTGTATCATACTTTTAAAAACGAAAAGAGGGAATGTGTTTATACTTATAGCAAATATTTTAACAATTGTCAAGGAACAAGGAACAAGGAACAAGGAACAAGGAACAAGGAACAAATTAATGGGAAACGACCAATTTTTAATAAATTGGGCAGAGTTTTTTGGATTTTATTTGTCTCTTCAAAGTTGGGAATGGTTTAAAGAGAATAGCTGTAATTTAGTCTGCCGCTAATTGAACATTGCCAATTGTTCCACGTCTTTTTGGTTTCTTAAAAATAGCAAAGCAAGTAAGGGAAAAATAGCCGTCACAGCAAAAGCGATGGAGAAATTAGCTGCATTATTATCGTAAATGGCCGCGCCCATCAAAGCCCCCGAACCAATGGCCACTTCCAAACCAATATAAAGGGTCGCCATCGCTTTCCCTCGATTTTTGGGCTGACTACGGTCAATCGTCCACGCAAATAGAGCGGGAATGCCGATGCCCAAAGAAAAGCCGACCAATCCAGAGGAGACCAGTAACCAAGTGGGCGAGTTGGATTGTCCCATCACAAAAAAGGCAATGGCCAACAGGAACGCTGACCAGCGAATCGCTACTACTCGACCGTAAATGTCCGACAATCTGCCCGCAACGAGTCTCGACAGAATAGAACACAGCGTGAAACTGGTAAAAAATGCGCCTTTGTTTATCATTCCTAAATACACACTTTGGTCGGGTGTAATCGTGATAATTACGCCAAAACCCAGATAGACCAAGCCACAAATAACCGCAGGAATAATCGACTGTTTGTCAATCACTTCTCCTTTTTTTAAGGCCAATAAACGAGGATGGAAGGTTTGTTTGGTCTCTAATGTCTCTTGCAATCGCAATAGGAGCAACATCGACAAAAGCGCCACGAAAGATGACGTGTAGAACATCGTCGTTAGCGAAAAATAGACGGCTAAATAACTACCCAAAGTGGGCCCAATAGAACTGCCCAAATTAATGCTCACGCCGATAATGCCCATCGCTTCTCCGCGCCGTTTGTCCGAGACAATGTCCGCTACGTAGGCGGAAATGGCAGTGGGCGTAAAGCCCGTAGAAAAACCGTGAAAGAAACGTAGTAGTAAAAAACCACTTACCGTACTCAAAATAGGGTAAATCAAACTACAAATAATGCAGACGACCGCCCCAAAGATAATGACGGGAATTCGACCAATCGTGTCGGCCAATTTCCCACTAAAGGGGCGAGAAATGCCTGCGGTCAAAGTAAACAGGGCGATGATAAATCCTTTGTAGTCTTCTCCCCCTAGATTGGTTAAAAAGGCGGGTAACTCGGGTAAAATCATGTTAAAACTAGCTCCAAAAAGGGCAAAGCTCGTACAGAGTAAGATGAACGGTGTAGTGTAAAGTGGCGGGTCTTGTTGTTGCATCCGCAAAAGTAGAAAAAACCAAAGGAACTCTGCCGAAAAAGTAGTTATTTTGCGGTGCAAATTTTCTGCCTAACATAGAAGTCAGAAGTCAGACCGTCCATTTCATGGACTGTCAGATGTCAGATTGGTCAACGTCCTAAATCTGACCTCTGACAACGAAGTGGTCTGACCTCTTGACTTTCATGAAACTGATAAGCTCATTTTAATTGTACGCCATCAAAGAAATATACTACACTTTACAGGGGGAAGGCGCCCACACGGGTCGCCCTGCCGTCTTCTGCCGTTTTTCGGGCTGCAACCTGTGGAGTGGTCGGGAAAAAGACCGCCACAAAGCAATCTGTCAGTTTTGTGATACGGACTTTTGGGGAACGGACGGCGTGAACGGAGGTAAATACGAATCGCCCGAAGCGTTGGTCGAAGCGGTTTATAAGCTGTGGAAAAAAGATGACGAAGGAAAGCCTATTGGAACGCCCTACGTTGTTTGTACGGGCGGAGAACCTTTGTTACAATTAGACCAAATTTTAGTAGATGCGTTTCACGCCGCAGGCATTGAAGTCGGCATTGAAACCAACGGCACTAAATCTGCCCCCACAGGTATTGATTGGATTTGTGTATCTCCAAAGGCCAATACCGAGATTGTCCTCACCCAAGGCGACGAATTGAAACTGGTCTATCCGCAGCCTAACGCCTTACCCCACCAATTCGAACACCTCGATTTCACCCATTTTTATTTACAACCCATGGACGGGCCAAGCGGGACAAAAAATACGCAATTGACTTTAGACTTTTGTTTGAAGAATCCTAAGTGGAATTTGAGTGTACAGACGCATAAGTTATTGCGGATACCCTAAATCTTGTGCTGTAAAAGGTATAGTCATACTACCTTTCGCATCTACTGCCAGAGCTGCAAACGCAAGACAGGCAAAAGTATCGGCTGACTCCAAATCTGTACTACATTACATGCGTTGAAGGGGGACTTTGGGGTGAACAAAATAAAAAATTTAGATGAAAATTTAGAAATTGTTCACCCCAAACCCCTCGTTTTAGCGGCCAAAGGCAGCGTTATAAAAAAGTGTACGGAAGAGAATTTTAAGGTGCGCTAGATTTATCAATACATCCTAAAAATCATAAACTTCTTTGTAATTAACGGCTTATTAGGTGCGGTAATTTTTAACCAATACATCCCGTTTTGGAAGTCCGCTACGTTGATGATTTCCGCAAATTCGTTCACTTCGGGAATCGTTCGTTGGTAGAGCGATTTTCCGTACGGGTCCATAATTTCTAAGGTCGCCGTATTTCCCTCCAAGGGGCGAAGATTCACCATTAATTCGTTCTCTAGCACAGGATTGGGATACAACTTGAAGTTGACGGGGATAATGGCATCGGGGTCTCTAGTCCGTCCGTTTGCCCCCGCCATCACTTCAATGGGGAGAATCGTTCGGCAGATAAATTGCCAGTTTTCGTCGTACGATTTAACGTTGACGAAGTATTGTCCGGGTTCCAACCCTTCTATCGTTTGAACATCGCCGCATTCGTGTCCACAAGTCCGGATAATGTAGTATTGGTCGTTCATAAAGTCAACGATTTCGTTGGCGGCGACCAATCCCGATACGGTGATGCTTCCATTCCCCGCCGTAACGGTCAAATTATCGCAAATCGGATTACCCGTCGGAGGATTCCCAGAACCACTAGTGTCGGTGACCTGTATCTCAAAGAAATCGTCACAAACTTGACTCGCATACCCCTCGGTGTAAGACTGTACTTTAACCCGATAATTACCTTTTGCCAAATTGGAAAAAGTAACTTCTCCAGAAACGCCATCCGAAAAGGCGAACTCCTGCACGATTTGGTAGTCTTCGTCAAAAAGAATCACTCGATTGATAGGTTCCGTCAATTGACTTACGGTTACGGAACTTCCGTTCGCCATTACCATTGCTTGGCAAGTGCCATTGGAAGGGGGCGTTGTGGTGCCACGGCAAGTACAATCGTCTTGAACGCGGTCGTTGGTCGTGCTGGCATCTTGGTCATCGCAAGCATCTCCTTTGTTTAAACCCAAAATGGGACAATCGGGTCCCGTTGGCCCTTGATTGGTAACGGTGACGTAGATAATGCTATCACAACGAATTTCCCACTGCTCGGTGTAGGTTTGAAATTGGACCGCATATTCGCCGTCGGGAATATTTTCAAAAACCTTATTTCCTTGGAAATTATCCCGAAAGCTAATTTCTGCAATTATCTGCGTAAAATTCCTATCGTAAATCACCACTTTGTTGTGCGCAAAATTAAGATTATCCACCAAAATCTGGTTAGCACCCGTTCGGACAACTACATTACAAGTACCAGATGGTGGCGGCGGCGGAGGTGGTGGTGGTGTTCCAGTACATTCGGAATCCGGCCCAGTGATAAAGAGTGGGTCGTCCAAGGTACCGACAAACGAAGAAACGCCTTGGTCGTCGGTCGCTTCGATGTAGTATTCCGTTCCTGCGCAGGTCAAAGCGGCGGCGGGAATAGTAGCGGCGTAATCATCACCTCCCGTATTGGTCATCGCTAAATCTTGGTAGGCTAAGTTACCAAATGCTCGGTAAAACAAAGTCACCGATTGTACAAACTGCGTAGCGTCCGTTACTTGCGCCGTTACCGTTAGGTCACTCAAAGTACTAGCCGTTTCGATAGGCGTATGTTGAATAGCGGGTGCCACGTTCGGTAGAATAGCAATTTGAAAGGGATTATTTGCGGGTTCTTCCGACGGCAAACTGACTTGACTAACGCCGTCGGTTGCTTCAATGTAAAAGTTAACACTCGGTGTATTGGCAAAGCCTTGTGGAATCGTTCCCCGCCACGTATTCGTCCCCGCATCTTGGGTTAAAGCGAGTTGTTGGAAAGTCGCATCGCCTTCATTTTGGTAAAAAAGGGTTGCACTTTGCACAAAGGGTTCGCTTTCGTCCATAATCATAGCAGCAATTTCAATGGGCGTACCAGGGTCGAAGGCTTGTTCAAATAGTCCTTTAGTAGCTCCCGATAAGTTGATGACGGGGATAGCACCAGGCGTGTAGGGGACACTGGCTTGCCCATTTCCAGATGGAGTGGTCACTTTAACATCCACAGTTCGTTCGACACCGTTTCTCATTGGTTGACTGCTTTGGTAACGAACCAAATACGTATTGGAAACGGTCACCTGAATAGCATCCAAAATAAAATCAAAGGGTTCACGAATATTAAAAATGGCACCATTGGTGGAGTTGGTTACCTGAGTAAAGGTGCTGTTCAACCCCTGTTCCGTCAATGCAAAAACGGTAATCGAATTATTAACCGCAATATCCGTTGCTTGTTGACTAGAAATATTACTTTGATTGGGCGTTTCGTCGGTGATGATGACAAAAATACGTTGGGCACCCGGTCGGAAATTGAAGCCCGAGGCCGCTTCAAAAATGGCCTGATACCCCGGTTCGTTACCGCCGCCCGTATTGTTTCTAGCAAAAATAACGTCTCTAAATCTAGTAGCGTCGGTCTCCAAATTACCATTTTCTTCAATGATGGGCGCACCTCCTCTGGCCGAAGCGCCGTAGCGTACTAGACCAAGGGCAAAATCAATACCCGACCCTTGCAGCGCACCGACGAAATTGGCCAAGTTCTGTCGAATGGCCGCTTGTTCGTCCCCCATAGACCCACTGTTGTCTTGGATAAAAACGATGTCAGCCCGACGGTCGCCACCGCCACCACCAGTCGTAGTGTTGGGCGGAATGACTTCGAAAAAGGCGGCCTGTTCTACGCCATTTTCACAAACGGAAAATTGGGATTGAGTTAAGTCTAGAATCGGTCCGCTGGGACCATCTACCGTCACGTTGTGGCGGACAAATGGAAACGACTGCGTATTAATGTTGGAAATCGTAACGTTTGGACTTTGACCAATTATGGAAGTCCACACTACTAATTGTAGAAAAAACAGCAGGGCCAATTCCCTGCATTTCGGAAAGTAAATGTAATTCATTTTAAAGTTTTTGTAATTATCTAAATGCTACTGACAATGAATTGTGTAAAAGTTATCAAACAAAATCATCTGCACAACTAAGGTCAATATCACCTGAATGGCTATACTATTAAATAGTTATATTGCTTCAGCATAAAGTACTGTGAGAAGCAAGTAGCCATTATCTTAACTATACATTTTAATTTCGCTTACTTATACTCTTTTCCTACAACTCCGAACTGTCAGGAGGCAGAAATACCAAATGAACTTAGTGTGTAATGTGGTGTAAACAATGTACATAGCGTGATGATATATACAGAAGGAAAGGGGGGAAATACAAATTAAAGAAAATGCAAAATTTAAAATTACAAATTCAAAATCTAAAAGTATTGACAATTAGAAAGTTAAAATTTTGAAAATGTAAACTTAATTTTTTCACTGTTCCTACGGTGTTGACCTACTGCGTTCTGCCTATCAAAATAGTTTGCAAAACGGAACTTTTTTATGAAAAACTAAATATTCAATTTCTTTTTTAAAAAAGGAAAAAATGGTCGTGCCTTTCCTCCCCTAAAAATCGCCATTTTTAAATACATATAGTTCCCTAAAAAAACGCCTTTTTTCTATCCACTATTCAATTTAAATCCCTAATTTACTCTTCTAATCATCACCCATATGCACGAGAGAAAACTGGTACAAGTTTTAAAGGCCATCGACAAAAAAAGACATACCGAACTGCGCAAATATATTTACCGAGTAACGGAGAAAAACTCTGAAGAACAGGCACTTTTTGAGTATTTGTGGAAATCCAGAAATAACTGGACAGCTCCCCGATTGGCTGCCAAAAGAGTCTTAAAAGCGGTAAAATCGGACGCTACGGAGGCCCAAATGGACAAATTGATGTCTCGGCTATTAAAAAAGGTCGAAAAATTCCTCGTTAATACCACCGCTGAAACTACCCAGCAAGAAATTGAAGATACGTTTAAATTAGCTCATTTTTATCGGCAAAATGGGTTAGAAAACTATTTTAAAGAAAGCCTCAAACACATTCAACAATTACTACTCCAATTACCTCAATCGGATGCTCAATACTATCTGTTTGAAAACCAGCTATGGCACCTCCATCATTTTTCCAATATTGATAGAGCTTTACCTCCCTTAGAAAAAGCCAATTGGGCCTTAGAAAAATTTTATCAACACCAAAAAAAGCTGTACCAAACGGAGTCTATCAATCAGGAAGTACTGTTTAATCAAGCTCCTAACCTCAATGTTGACACGGTTCAAATTGCTTACAAAGAAATATTTGCGCGTCAGCAACGAATGATTCAAGAGAATAGTGAAGCAGACTTTTTGTTTTTGAAGGCTTATTTATTGGAGCATATTAGCCGTTTGTCACTCGAAAGTGCGTACATACTTTACAACTACTTAACCAATTTTTGTGCAAATAAAATTAGCGAGGGAGGAACAGAATATTATCTACATATCGCCCAATTGCAGTCCTTCGGTGTACAGTCAACTATCGCTCTGTATAATGGAAAAATGACCGAAATTGAATTTCTAAATTATATTAACGTTCAGACAAATTTAGAAACTACGGACCGAAACATCATTAATGCGAACATCAAGAACTGTGCTCAATTTACGAACACCCATAATGCAAAAGGACTTCAAGTAACCGCACAAGCTGTTTTTGATTTTGCCGTTGAAAATTATTCCAAAGCACAAGATGCCTATAATTCCACCTACGTTTCTGCTAGTGATAAATTTTTGTTCTCAAAAGCAGTACTAATTCATGTGCTGAGCACTTGTACTTGTGACCCAAACAATAAGTACAGTAATCCACTGGATGTTATCAATAGATGCCGTAGAGTTTTTGAAAAGGAAAGTATAGAATTACCTAATACCTATCAAACTCGCACCTTGAATCTGATGGAAGTTGTAGCGGTCATTTGGCCGCCACAACCGTTTGGAGTAGTTGTGAAAACACTCCAAAAATACCCTAAAATTAATAATCGAAAGTGGTTACACCAAGAAATTAAAAGGAGATACCATCGCTCGTTGGAAACAACCGTATCTCCCTAATTGGCGGACTTTGGTCACTAGATTTCAATTACATCTTGACCAATTACTAAACGAACCACCACTCGGCTAAAAATTGTTATATTTTTCATTTTTAAAAATTTTTAAAGTGAATAATCAAAGCATTACTGGCAGAAATACCATTGATTATTGCGGTGGCGGCCGATTGACGGGCATGGCAATGCCTAGCTTGTGGGGAGTACCCACCAGTCCAAAAAGAGGGGTATTCATCTTTCTGAGTAATTAAATTGTTCGGTAGTTTTTGTGAAAACACCGTTGATTTTGCTTGCCCAAAGGAGCAGCAATTTGATGCCTTTACTAACTATAGCCGACACAATTGGCTGTCCGTCAGATAGATTGGATATTTTTTTTGAAAAAATTCAGTGATTCTTAATTTAGAGAACGACGAACAATTCATGTTCAACTCCTTCAGAGTTGTAAGGCGACATTAGCCTCAAACACCGCATTTCATACGGTGTTAATCAAGTTTAATCACTTCGTGATTGTTTAAATTGAGAATTGCTGAGAAAATTAAAACTATGAGTCAACTTACTATTCGCCCACTGGGGTGGACCTTACTGCTATTTGTTTCCCTAGGATGGACAATGGCCTGCATGGTCTCTTCTCCGTCAATTCCAACCAACTCCTTTCAGTGTGGGCAGCATATTTTCCCCACTGCTCCCGATTCTTTACCCGACTGTCTTGGAGATATACTGCCCGATTCAATGACATCGGAAAGGACTTTTTTAGCCTTTTTGGAAGATACTAAACACCTTGGTAATGTACTCCCCGATAGTATCAACGCCATTCTTGGCCAACTATCAAAACTATCGCCAGCGAATCACTACTTGGCAAAGGCTATGTTTCTAAAACATTATGCTGTTGCCATCAATGCTACTAATCAGCAACACACGATTGAGTTGCTACAAGAGGCAGAAACATTGCTCAAAGCGCACCAACGGACGCTGTGCGATTCGTTAGAATATGCTTTTATTAATAGCTATTTGAGTTATTATTACGATAACGACCACGGTAATGGTGATATGGCAAAGTGGCACAATCAAGTGGCATCTGATGGTTTAGCGGCAGTTGGTTTTACTAAGGCCTTAGCCCTAGAATATGCGAATGCCGCCAGTCTCTGTAATAAATACGGAGCCGCCAACGCCGCCAAACCATTACTAGACCAAGCCATGTGTATTTGGCGAGCTTTGGGCATGACTGGCAACCAAGAATTGTACGTATATACGCATTTAATCCATTCCGCCGCCATTGCACAGCATCAATCCGCTTTGAATCTTTACTACAATCGACAGTTGGGACAAGCCAAGAATCTATTTGAGTCGGCCATGAATGACATGCTGCAAGTGCTCGAAATGCCCGAATTGCAACGGTTGGACAAAGAGCATTTTGCGACCGCCTATATCTCGACCGCTACTAGCATCGCTAATATGTACCAAACCAATCATCGCTTGCTTCCCACATCGCCATCTCCCACCTTATTTGACCAAGCATTAAAAATCATTGCCCAACAATCGGGGGTGGTGGAGCAAGAAAATCAACTCAAACTGTTTCCTTCATTAGCGTTTTTATTGGCGAAAAATGGACAACTGGAACGAGCGGATTCGCTATTGTCCATTGGAATGCAAAGTGCCTTTATCCAACAATATGCCGACAGTTCCATTCATTTTGACCCCGTCAATATTTTAGATAATTTAGATTATGCTCGGGGATTGGCAGCAACGGCGCTAATAGCGGCGATGAAATATCAACAGCATCCAACTCCTTTATTATTGGAAACGCAGTGGCAAGTCAATCAGCAACTTATTACCTTTTTAGACCAAGCCGCCAATGATTTATCGGACGAAGCAGCCCAGTTACAATTTGCGGAACAAACCCATTTTTTCTACGCCCAAGCAACGGCGCACCTAATTCGACTGGCGCAACAGCTCGACCAGTCCGACGCCAGAGAAGTCGCTTTTCGAATAGTAGATAAGCAAAAAAGTAGAATTTTACAGCAAGCAATTTCTAATAACTGGCAACGGAGTCAATTACCTGCTAATCATCCATTGGCGAAAATATTATCTAAAGAGCGCCGTTTTCAACAACAACTTCGGCAATTAAAAGAACGGTTTTACCGCTCGCCAAATACGTTACCCGACGTGGAATTAGCGATAATCAGAGACAGTATTTTACTGATTGGACGGCAATTTCAACAGTTTAAAACAGATATCGCCAAAGGTAATCGGCAACGACAAAGATATGCGTTGACTCAGCAAGAGGCACCAGCCGTTTCGACAGCGGAGATACAGACTAATTGGTTAGATACCCAAACTGCCGTTATCACTTATTCAGCGGGATTCGATGCGGCTCACGCTTTTGTTCTTACGAAAAATAATTTAGCGATTGTTCCCCTACAAATCGACTCTGCTCTATTAACGAACAGCCGATTGTTTCAAGAGGCACTTGGTGAAAAATTAGCCTACTTCCCAGTCGAGGGGTTCGATTTATACCACCAATTGTTAGCGCCCATTTTACCAATGATTGACACGCAAGAAATTCAAAATTTAGTCATCGTCCCCAGTCCCATACTATCCAATATCAGCTTTCCAGCTTTGGTAACACAGGCGCCTACAAAACCCTACCAGATAGACTACAACGAGCTACGTTTTTTCATAGAGGACTACACTATTTCCTATTTGCCGACGTTGTCTCTATATCCATACTTGCAGGGCACAACATCCAAAACAGCCTCGTCAACGCTTGCTGCTAATTGTTATGCGTACATTGCCAATCCTACAAATCGCAAGGTGTTGCCCAACAACTTGATGACTGCTATTAATCAAATTGATACGGCTACGCAACGTATGATGCACACTTATTTCGACCCTACGCATTTGTACCTCAATGCGCTGAAATCAGATTTTCAGAGCAGTGCGGAACAAGCTGACTTATTACACCTAGCCCTACACGGTAGTTACCAACCTACCGACAATTTTACGGATACCTACTTGGCCTTTTTACCTAGCGCTACCGACAACGGTCAGCTGCTTTTGAACGATATTTATGGAATGGATTTGCGGGCCGAATTGGCCTTTTTGGCGAGTTGCAATGCGGGACGGGGCAATATTTATCAATCGGAAGGGGCGATTAGTCTCGAACGGGCCTTTTTGTACGCAGGTTGTCGTGGAACAATTGCGGCGGTGAATCCCGTAGAAGACGGGTCAGCAGCAAGCTTAATGACTCGTTTTTACTATTATTTGAACGTCAAAGAGTTACCTATCCACCAAGCACTAGCCGAGGCACAGCGGGACTTCTTGCGGGCAGACAGTTTGGATGCAGCACAAAAACACCCAGCTAATTGGGCCAACTATCGGTATAGTGGAATTAGCATGTTTAGTCCCTCAACGACTGCAAATCGGGAGGCAAAGGTACAGTAGTTGTTTCAATAATGATTTGGGCTTTGTCTATTTGATTAGACCAAAGATACGCCCGCGCCAAATGAATGGGTATATCGGGATAATTCGCTAGATAATTATCGTAAATGCAGCGAAGTGGAGTAACGGCCTTCGCTACATTTGACAGCGGTTGTTGGTATAATTGCAGCATCCCCAACTGAAAATTGGTCCGATTATTTTTACAAGGGGTTATCGCCGCTGCGCTCTTTGCTGTGAGCAATTGATAGGCACGGTCGTAATTTTTTTGTTGAATCAGCTGCTCGATTTGTACCGATGTGGCTAGCAAATCTCTAGGTTCCATTTTTTCTCGAAAGGTCTCTAGCGCAATCGGTCGAATGCTTTCAATAGCTCTCGCATCCGAAGGTTGGTACGTCCACCAAAATACCAGTAGGCCTAAGGTGACAGCCGCTACAGCAACGCTACCTAACCACCGACGGTGCCCCCGTAACGGGACTACTGTGGTTTCATTTTCTTTTTCCTTCGTATCGGCTATCCGTTTGGCAAATGCTTCTCGCAACGCCGATTGGAAAGCCATCGCTTGCGCAAAATCGGGGTCGTTCTCTAGGCGTTTATTAACCTGATTTAGTTCCTCTTTGGATAATTGTCGGTCGAGGAAGCGCTTGGTCAAATCTCGGTCTTCGGCAGATAAATTATCCATATTTTTCTTTCATTTTTTTGATAAGTACGACTAGTTTTCCTTCACATTTTTTCAAATGATGGTGTACCGATTGTTTTCGGATGCCTCGTCGGTCGGCAATCGCTTGCAATTCCCAACGGTCAAAATGGTATAGTTGCAGTAGCTCTAAACACATCGTATCCAGATAATTAAGGGCTTCTTGCAAGAAGGGCAAATACGATACTTTGTAGGGATTAAAATGCTGTTCGCCCATTAGGTAATCCGCTTCGGTGGGGTTCGTTAGGTCCCATTCGTTGGGTTTAGATGGTTCTTGTTTGGCTTTGCGCCCCCATTGTCCTTCCTTAAAATCTGCCAGTTGATTGTTGAATATTTTTAAAAAGAAGGCATCCGCATTCGCAGAAAAAGTAAAATTAGGTATCTTTATCTTAGTGATAAATTTGGTAAAGGCATCTTGAAAAGGAGTGTTTCGCTGATTGTCAGAAAGTATCGGCATTTGCTGCTGCAAGCGGCCTAACTTCTTTTTAACCGTTGGGTGTTGTTGGAAATAGTGAAAATAGTAATCCGTCACTAACTTTTCTGCTTTATCGGAGCTTTTTAGGTACTCCAGTAATTGCTGGTCCCAACGTTTCTGAAATTGCTGTACGATTATTTTTTCTTCCATTATTACCGTTTGCGGAGCTTCAGCATACGTGTCTATGGTCCGTAACCAACATTGTTCAAATGCTTCGGTCAAGTGACTTCGTGCACCATTGACCAAAAATTGTCGTGCTAGCTGTTGTTTGAGTTTTCCCAAGTTGTTTTGCATAGGCGGTTGTTCCTTATTTGACGAAGTAAATTGCTCTGCCTCCCCCACTTCTAGCCAATGATAGGAGCCATTCTTAAAAATAGCTTCTATCTTCAATTACTAGATAAAGGATAAGCGGTATTTTTAAGAATACCGCTTATCTCACTCGAAAAGTTTGCGGCAGCTAAACCTAAATAAACCCTTCACTACGCAAGGTAATGAAGGGTTTGTCGAATTACAAATAGGATATTTTGATATTCTTTTTTAGCAACTTATTAATTAATTCAAGTTGCGGATAACGGTTAGAAAGCGATGCTTTGTCAGCAGCTCTTTGTTTTCTCTTCCTAAAAAGCAGGAGATACTGGCAAAGTCTAACGACACCCCACAAGTTTACTTTAAGGCAAAAAGGTACGGAGTACCGATAACATTTGTATCATCTGCTGCTAAAAATAGGTCTCAAAGGTGCAGCGCACCGTTCGCATTG
>JBCCQK010000087.1:0-20450 GCA_039024375.1 Bacteroidota bacterium | reverse complement strand
TTATTACTTTTAAGTAAAATCTTTCCAATACTATTAAGACTATAAATATAATCAAGGTGTTTCTTTCCAAGAAGTTTTTCTATAAATATTGATGATTTTAGCTGTAACTCTAGTGCATTGTCTTCCTGTCCTAAACTTCTGTATATGCTAGACAAATTGTTTAACCAATTAGCATAATTTGGAATTTTTTCAAGAACGGAATTATCGTTTTCCATAATATCTAAGTAAAGCGGTAAAGCATCTTGATAAAGTCCCATTTTGTAATATAAGGCAGCTAAATTAGCCAATCTAGTGATGTGTTTTGGGTGCTTTTCCTGTAATATTTCTGAACTTAACGCCACAATCTCCCGAAAAATAGGCAGTGCTATTTCATATTGTCCTGTTTTAAAATAAAGCGCCCCCACATTATTCAAGCCTGTCAAGTAATTCGAATGATTTGTACCTAGAAGCTGCTCCGTAATCTGTAAATCTTTTTCAAAAAAAGGTATGGACTCGTTATATTTTCCTAATCGATAATAGAGTATCGCTAGATTATTCAAATTGTAGCTGTAATCGGGGTGGGTGGGACCTAACACCTCTTTGGCTAAATCAATAGCTTTTAAATACAAAGTTTCTGCTTCTTCGTAGTTACCCGTTTCGTCTTGAATCTCTGCCAGTGTACTTAAGCGAATGATGTAATCCGCACTTTTTTTTCCATTTATTTTTTGAGAAATTGTGACGGATTCTTGTGCTAATTCTATTGCCTTGTTATACTGCCCTAGGTAGCTATTAACAAGCGCCAAGTCTCCTAAATTGGCAACGTAATGTTCATTTTCTTCTCCCAGCAACTCCTTTGCATACGCCAACCCCTTTTGGTAACCATTCAAAGCGGCTTCGTATTCCCCCATCTCAATGTGTAAATCCGGCAACCACGACAAAAAAATCGGATACCTCGGATGCCCTTTCGGCAAATATCTCTCTGTTAATTCGACCGTTCGCTCAAAAAGTGGTAGCGCCTTATCGTACTGGCCTAATTCCCGCCATATCACTCCTAGATAATGAACGCTTTCAATATAATTCTCGTGGCCCACTTCGTACTGCACTTGCGCGACTTCGTACATTTTTTGGG
The DNA here is from genome assembly GCA_039024375.1 of Bacteroidota bacterium. Lineage (GTDB taxonomy): Bacteria > Bacteroidota > Bacteroidia > Chitinophagales > Saprospiraceae > JAFMDF01. The sequence goes on along the minus strand of JBCCQK010000087.1, from coordinate 19,342 downwards.
CGTAGGGCAAGGCTTCGGGAAATTGTTGGTGGTAGTAAAAGGTGTCAATGCGGTCGAGTAAGGTGGACCACTGCATGGTATCTAGTTGGGCCTGCGCTTCGGCGGAAAGGCTATCCGATTGAGCAAAAGCGAATACCGTCAAAAAGGAAAAGCAACAGGTAAATAGAAGATTTTTCATAAACGAGAAATTGGGATTGATTGGGCTACTAAAATAGTCAATTTTATTGAGTTTGGGTAGGATGTTTTTTTTACCACAAAGGTATAGAGGGCATAGAGCGCATGGAGTTTTTTCGAGCGCAGCTTGGATTGGTTTAGTGGCAGTGGCAGTAGGCAGTAGCAGTAAGCAAACGAAAAGCGTCAATATCTGTCCGTGTTCCTAAAATCCGTGTTCCCGTTTCATCTAGCTACGAAACAACATAATCCGAAAAATAAAGAAACGTAACTATTTGCCACTGATGAGTTCTTTTAACGAAATGGTAAGCTGTATAAAAGGATTTGTCAAATCTGTGCTCAGAAACAAACTTTGTGTCCTCTATGGACTCCATCTCTTTGTGGTAAAAAAGAAATAAAAAATAGTTACAAAAAATAAAAAAAACAGGGTCACCTTTTCCAAAACCTGCAATTAACGGATGTAAAAGCGCAGCAACGACTCCAAAAAACGAAAAAGCTGCCATCATTTCTAAAAACCTCAAAAATTAAAAAATACCTAACATGAATTACTCAAAATCCATTTTTGCCCTTTTCTTGTTCGCTTTCTTCGCCTTGACCTCTTGCCAAAAAGAAAGCATGACCGAGTTGACGACGACTCCCAAAGCAGCAACGGAACGATTGTCCGCCCCCGAAAATACGGTCAACGAAAACGTATTCACTCAATTGCGATTAAGCGAAGAGAAATTAAAAGCACAGAGCCGCAATAAATCCATCACCAATATCCAACCCAACGGTAGAACCATTTATGACAGCACCGTAGGCGCTACCAGTACTTGGGATGCCACCAACGGTGCTTGTGTAAAAGGCTTAGGAGACGACTTCAAAGGACCCGATAAATTGTTTATGTTCCAAGTGAAGGAAACACAGGGCGTCATTACGACGCACCAATTAACCCTCGGTGGAATGGAAGACGACTTGGACTTATTCGTTTACACGTTAAAATATGGCGAAATGTCGGCTTGCAAAGGGAAAAGTATTACGTACGGATTGGAAGACGAAACGCTTACGATGCAAAACATGGCACCTGGTTACTATCTCGTAGTAGTAGATGGTTGGAACGCTTTCGTCGAGTCTGCTTTCACTTTGGATTTGACTTACTCGGTCATTAGTGAAACGCCCCCTGCTACCAGTCCTACCAATGTAACCATTGCCAGCTTTGGTTTAAATGGCCAGAAAATTGGCGACTTCGTACAAACGGAAACCTTGGCTTGGACAGAGTTTTTAACCAAAGGAGTCACCCACGATTTTGTGGAAGTTTCCAGAGATGCGGATAATGTTTACTTGAGAGATGACAGCCGAGGCGTCAATATCCGCCTAGATCTTAATGGCCAAGGCATCTTCTACAGCGATGACAAAGGAGCTAGTTTCTACCTGTACGATATTTTTAGTACTAGTGATAGACTAAACGCTTACCTAGCAGGTGCCTCATTTTACAAAAATAACGTAGGAACAGATGGCGTTTTTATGATAACAGAATTTGGTGATTGGATAGAATACACCAATGATGCCTACGATACGCAATATCTTTTTAGCGAAGTGGGTCGAGATACTTGGAGCATTTACCTTCGAAGTGATATAAGAGGAGTGAATATTCAATTAGACCTTAACCGAAATAAGGTAATCTATTCGGACGATAGAGGCGCAAAGTTTGACCTTTATGACATTACGAATAGTGAGATAGTGACTTTCTTTTAGAGCAATGTGCAATTTTCAATAGGCAATTAGCAATGAACAATGTGCAATTTTCAATGGACAAGGAAGTCGAAAAAGTATGTTTATGGACAATCACAGAAAAAAGGAGTGACGATGAATTTCACAACTCGGAGAGTTACGTTACGATTGCTGATTGAAGAAGTTCCGTTATTTCTGTCTTAGTACCTAAGTTACTTAATACCCACAAAAAATAGCTGTAAACCTAACCCCAGAAAACATCGAAAGAGTTGGTACGAACGTATCAGCTCTTTTTTGATTGATTTTGTTGTAGCAAACGTTTACTAAACTTCAGAAGTTTAGTAAACGTTTTTCCTATACAACACTACTTATCCGAGCCATCTCCCTTCTTCCCATCGTTGCCCCGATTGTTCCGATTTTTATTACGGCCACCTCGCCCTCGGCGGTTGTTGCGACGGTTATTACTAGGTTTCTCGCCAGCGTTTTCTGACTTAGCCCGATTCGAATGGGGTTTATCACCACCTTTCGGTTTATCCGTTCTAGCTTTGTCCACTTTTCCCTTAGGCTTATCACTGGCAGATTTAGACCGACGGTTGTCTTTTTTGGCGTCTTTTGGTCCAGCCTTGTCAGCGCGATTTTGACTTCGGCCTTTGCCCCTATTATCTGACCGCTCTTTGCCTTTACCGTCCCTTTGGCGATTGCGGTTTCGACCGCCTCGATTGCGGCGCTTATTTCGACGGCGTTCCTCCATTGGCAATTCAATGGCGCCCGTTACGTCGTCGTAATCTATCATCACCTCTTCTTCCAACGCAGCCAACATCGCCGAATCTTGCAGTTCAGTGGGTTTTTCTTGGCGGGCGTTCATGGCCATGATTTGCTTTACTCGGTCCACGCTCAACGTGATGAACTTCCCTTTTTTGCTAGCGTCTTGATAGACAAAAACCATTTCTCGCTTAAATACATTGGTTTTAATCAACACGGCCGTTCCCGCTTCGGTGTAAAGCTTATCGGGATTCTTTGGGAAGTCTTGCAAAGCATCCAAGTAGGTGTCCAATTCGTAGTTCAAGCAGCACTTCAATCGACCACATTGTCCTGATAATTTGGACTGATTGATGGCCAGATTCTGGTAGCGAGCGGCGCCCGTTGTAACGGATTTAAAGTTGGTCAACCAAGTCGAACAGCAAAGTTCACGGCCACAAGAACCCAGTCCACCGATACGGGCCGACTCTTGGCGGGCACCGATTTGGCGCATTTCAATTTTTACTCTAAACTCTTTGGCGTAATGCCGAATTAGTTCTCGGAAATCTACTCGACCATCGGCGGTATAGTAAAAAGTGGCCTTCCGTCGGTCTCCTTGATACTCTACGTCGCCTAATTTCATTTCCAACTTCAAACTACGAGCAATCGCTCTAGCCCGCACCATAGCTTGGTGTTCTAAACTTCGGGCATCGGCCAACTTTTCTAAATCCCGCTCGTTCGCTCGGCGAATGATTTTAGGAACGGAATTTTTCTCGGAGAACCGCTTTTTTTTCATTTGCAGGCGCACCAATTCCCCCGTCAACGAAATGCGGCCAATATCGTAGCCATTTTGGGCTTCTACCACTACATCGTCACCAATAATGGCTCGGGCTTGCGGTGGATTATGATAAAAACTTTTGCGGGCGCCGTTTTTGAAACTGACTTCCACCACGTTGAACGCTTCGGGTTCGTCAATTTCCATTTTGGCCAACCAATCAAAGGTATTTAGTTTATTGCAGCCGCCCGTCGAGCAACCGCCGTTGCTGTTGCAGCCTCTCGGTTTTCCTCCATCGGCGGAGGAACAGGATGTACAAGACATAACTTATTTTTGGTCGGACGGAGGAAACATTGGAGTTGTGTAAGAAGTTATCGGGCTTAAAAATTAATCTAAGTAATTAAGAATAAGCTATTTAATTGCTTTATTGTTATATGGTTGTATTGTTGTTTTATGCAGTGCTACGAAAACAATATAGCAATAAAACAATACAACAATTTTTCCGATTACCTATTCGAATTTACATTATTCTCTCTTACTTTTTAAAATAACTCCAAGAATACATCCATCCTAATTTCTAAAAATATGATTCATCTGAATCGATGCGTCTAGGCCCAACACTTTGGGGTTCGCATTGCGTTCGATGAAATAAAAACTATCGTTAAACAATTGGGTGATGGGTTCGATTTTTTCGAAAGCGACCACTTTTGATAGCTTCATCACCGTATCTAATTCGGGTTGTCGCAAGCGTACTTGCTGACTGCCCGTTAATTTATACAACATAAACTCTCGCATAAAATGCAAGCCGTACTGGAAAAAGTGCTTTTGGCGTTCTCGTCCGAGGCCAGCAAATTGCTCGGCCCAAGGGACTAATTCGGCGCCGTTTCCTTTGTAGCACTTACGCATCCAATCTAAAAATAGCACGGCGTTGTCGTTTTCCGAGTTTTCGCAGAGTGTTAACGCTTCGTTGAAATTGCCGTTGGCCAAGTTGGCGGCGGCTTCGGCTTGTTCGGTCGTAACGCCTAATTTTTCAACCAAACCACTAACGATAACCTCATCGGGCAGCGCGTTGAACTTGACGATTTGACAGCGAGACAAAATCGTATTCAAAATCCGTTCTTGGTCTTCGGCCACCAACATAAAGATGGTGTTTTCGGGTGGCTCCTCGATTAATTTTAATAGACGATTGCCTTCTTTTTGCAAGTATTCGGGCAACCAAATAATTAAAATTTTATACTTCGATTCGAACGATTTTAGGCTCAACTGTTTGATGATGCGCAAACATTCATCTTTATTGATATTGCCCTGTTTATTGTCCGCTCCGATGAATTGCAACCACTGGTTGATGTTCAAATAGGGATTCTCTTGTAAGACCGTTCGCCACTGATTCAGATAAGTGGGACTCGTCACTTTTGACCCCACGACGGGATAACTAAAGTGCAAATCGGGGTGAATCAACTTACTTGCTTTCGAGCAATTTCGACACACACCACAGCTATCTCCGTCCCGCTTTTGTTCGCAGAGAATGTACTGTGCCAACCCAACGGCCATCGCCAATTTACCGCATCCACTCGGTCCCAAGAACAACATCGCGTGCGGAACACGCTGCGTATCGACCAGTTGGGTCAAGCTATTTTTGACGCCTTGTTGTCCAATAATTTGGCGGAAGTGCATGAAAAATTAGGTCGTTTTTTGACAAAAGTGTAGTCAAATAAATCAGAAAGGCAGGAAAGGTGTCGAGGAATATCTGAGAGGATAGATAGAAAAAATAATAGAAAACCCCGTGAATTTTCTTAAGTCAATAGCTTAAGAAGTGGTATTCACGGTAGAACAATCGGTTGAATAATTGTTAGAAACATTGATGGCAAAGCATTTTTATAAAAAAATAACGCTTTGCAAATCAGCTAATTATCTAAGGAAAATCTAATTATTTTATATTGCTATCCGCTATTCTAGAGGATAGTTCCTACTCCACTTGATGCCTATCTGCTATATATATCGTATTTATTTGACGGCCAATCACGCCTCTATGGTGATTATACGGCCTTGGCAAAAATAAGTTTTTTTTCCTAAATCTTCGAGACTGATTTCCTTTTCTCCATTTTCGAAACGACTTCTCTTCGATTGCTCACTTCCAATTTGGCGTAAATTTTATTGATGTGGGTCTTAACCGTACTGAGTCCAATAAACAGGTCACTAGCAATTTCTTTATTGGGCTTACCCGCTACAATCAAAGCCAAAATTTCCCTCTCTTTTAACGTTAGTTTATCGTACAAATCATCGGTTGTGGGAATTTTAACAATTGGTGCTTCTTTATTTCGTGGTGCTCTTTTTTTGTAAAAATAAACTGCTAAACCGCTCGTCAATAGTAGTCCAATAGTCAATCCACCAATAATCAAATACACCCAATTAGGAAGCGGATAGCCTTCTTCGAAAGCGTAATAATTGAGTTTTCTAAAATAATTTTTGGTATATATAGAATGGGGAAGCGTTACCTTTAAGCGCTCGCCGAAGTCTTCGTAAAAATAGCGGTCGGTTTCAAAATACTCGTCGAAGTCGGTGTAATTCACGGCTGCCAGACTCACTAAAGCATTCTGACAAGTATCGGAAAAATATTTCAAATCTTGGTGGAGTTTTTCCTGCGCTAGCTTTTGTTCCGTAGGGAAACGGAAGCTATAAAATTCGATATTAGGATAGACTTTATTGGATAACTGACGCATCAACTGGTTGGTCTCGTCGCCTTGTACTCGGTAGTTTCCGAAAGGAGAAAAAGTGGTCGTGTCGGCTTGAATATCCAGTTGACTCGTATTGTGCAATACCACGTGGATGAAGTTATGGTCATTTAGTCCAAAATACAGGCAAGCATCGTATTCTTGATTTTGTTCTTTCATTAAGTACAAGCGATAAAAACGCGATTCATCGGGCAAATTGTTGCCATTGATTTCGAAGCTACCGTCGGCTTGGATGGGGGCAATTTGAATGACCAAATCGGCGCTTGCTCGGTAGTAATCGTCGAGTTTGTCGATGGCGGCAAGATATATTTGGGGTTGCCAATCGGGACTGACATTGACCTTCCCATTAATGCTGTACTGCGCAAAATTTAGGAATGGGTGAAGGATACAGAGTAGAAAGAGGAATTTGCTGCGGGCGTTCATGCTATAAATTCTTCACGAGTGTACGTCAAAATGGGAAAAACGCCCAATATTTAGGTGGGTTTATTAGTTTTTTAACAATTATTTTTTGCGACCGCTCCTGCTTCCTACTACTTAGTTTCAAGAGGACGGAACTAGATGTTGACGGGTTGGTTGCTGTTTATAGCTGCCGCTGCTTCCTGCTACTTTTCATAACACGGGTTTTAGGAACACGGAATCAGATATTGACGCTTTCTGTTTAGGTAAGTAATCAAACAAAATTAACGGTACATCTTTTTGACAGGATTTCAGAATTAACAGGATTTAGCACTTGAGAAACGCAATCATGTAAATCTTGTAATCCTGTCTAATAAGTTATACTAATTCTGTCGCAGTACTTAACTGCCACTGCCTACCGCTACTACCTACTTCACATACTCCCCAATAATCCGCAATCCGTTCATCGTCAATTCCACGTCAATATCTTCAAATTGGTCTTTTAATGGATGTAAGATGGAAGAAAGGCCACCCGTGGCAACGGCGATGTAATGTTCGCCTACTTCTTTGCGGATTTCCACTAGCATGTGTTTTACCAAGCCAACATAACCAACCAAAATCCCACTTTGGATGGCGTGAATGGTATTTTTCCCAACGGGGGTTTGGGGTAAATTAAGGGGTACTTCGGGCAATTGAGCGGTTTTGGAAAAGAGGGCGGCAATTGCGGTTTTAAGACCAGGAGCAATCGCTACCCCTAACACGTCTCCCGCTTTGGAGACGGTGGTAAACGTCAACGCGGTTCCGAAATCAACGACGATGCAATCTTTCTGATAAATGGTGTTGGCGGCTACGGCATTGGCGACCAAATCGGAGCCAATTTCGTTGGGATTGTCAATCTTTAGAGAAATTTTTGGGTAAACGTGTGGACCGACGACTACCAAGGGCGCAGTAAATATTTCGGGTAGCATCTCTTTAAAAACGGGCGTCAGCGAAGGAACTACGCTGCTGAGTACCACTTTGTGTACTCGCTGAACGTCAATATCATGTTCTAATAAGTCATTAGCTATTTTCATTCGGTAAAAAAACGGTGATTCGTCCCGAATGGTTGGATAGCGCCAAAAATGCGTCCAATCATCATTTTGGTGAATAGCGAGGGAAACGTTAGAATTACCGATGTCGATGGCGATGAGCATAGTGTTGGAGTTCTCTTGTAATGTCTTCGCCAAATGAATGATGAATGATAAGTGATGAATGATATAGATGTGTAGGAATTTGAAAATATTCGTCTTATGAAATACGAAAACTATCATCTATCACTCATCAACTATCATTAATTGTGGTTGGCGACTACATTAATTTGCAATATCTCTATTTTTTTAGAACACCAAAAGTAGGGCTTTTACAGAAAAGTTGCTTTCCAATAGCAGACTAATTCGTAAAATAGAATTTCATCTTTTGGACTCTTTTTTTGCCGGTCCAGCGACCCAATAATCCACCAATTGTAATACCTAGCGCCGTACCAATTACCCCTTGATGACAGACTTTCTCACCTCCAAACGTTCCGCAGAAACCTTGTAGGGCACTGCCGCCCGCCGCACCGAGAATTCCCCCAAAGCTGGCCCCAACAAGAATATTCTTCGTAATCCGCTGTTTTCTTAATTTGGGTAGCTCGGCCTGCCAAGTTTGGTAGGCTTCATAATTTACATTCATGATGGTTTGATAGATGGAGTCAAATTCGGCTTGAGTGAGGTTGTCTTGTAGGATGTACGGTTCGGTGTTTTGAGCGAAAAGAGCATTTGGTAATAGCAACATAAATGATATACAAATGGTTAAGATATGGTCCATAATTGGAATTATTTTGGAGCAATAAGTTTTCATGAAAAAGCCCTTGATGTAATTAAAAAGTCAGTCTGCCCGAACCCAAGGTTCGTTATTCAAATCGGTGAAACCGACAACACCTTGCGATTGATTGAAATAGATAATATTCCTAGATTTATAGGTATCAAAAAAGACATTTTGAAAGGTCTTTCTAAGTAGTGTGATTTCTTGCATTGTAGGACTGCCTTGATGTGGAACGACTAAGTCTTCTCCGACCCAAGTGTGGTTCTCCACTAATCGAAGATGCGTTTCTGCTGACGGTAATTTGGATGGAACAAGGGACAATCGAGTTTTGAAAGTTAATCGATACCGTAATTTCAAACTATCTATTGTCGTCTCTGCGTGGAAAGAAGTCCTCCGCAATTCGCTGGAATAGTAATGGCAAGGTTCCGTTTTTGCCTGTGATTCTCTATCTGTCGTTTTTCTTGAAAAGTAAAAAGCCAAGCGGTTACCCGTTACGTTTCTAAACACAATGGAATCCGTTTCTTGATGAGGAACGAAAGTTAGTGCTTCGGTCGGAAGGTCTATTTCTTCAACAACTCGATTATCGCAGCCACTCAATTCGATGAGGGCATCCAATAAAATTCCTCCATCGCAACAAGAAGATACGAAGGCCATTAAGAACAGTAGGTACAGAGAACGAGCGGAGCAAAGTAATCGGACTAAATTCATTGATTTTTCTTTTGGTGTAAATAAAATAGGTTCGCAAGTTCGATGGATGAAGATGAAGAAGGGCGACAAATTTCAATACCCCATTGATTTATTTTATCGGATGTCGATAAATTTTGAAATAGAAAGCAGTTTTTGCGAAGATTTTAATCTATTTTGGGGAAGTGTATAAACCGAGTTTGTGGAAAAAAGAGCCTCTATATGGTTTTACTTGGTATTGCCTTTGAGTGAGATTCTTTAATCCCGAACGCATTTGGGATTCGTCATTAATATCAAAAAGAGAAAGATTCCTTAATTAACATTCAAAATTAAAACGGGTAATTTAGCAGCAACAAATGCGGTCGGTGCGCTACACCTTATCAAAAGAAAAGTAAGCCCCAAGTTGATACAAATGTAGTCGATGCTACGCATCTTAGCATCGAAAAGTCCCATCGGGACGACTACCTTTGTATCAAGCAGGCTAATCAAGGGCTCTAAAGGTGCAGCGCACCGACTACATTATTACCCGTTTATTTTTTGAATGCTAATAAAGGAATCTCCCTCTCCACTACGTAAATTCATAAAGAACCCAAAAAGAGAAATAAATGAATTTACAGCAAGCCGTTTTTGAAAAAATACTAGACCGATTTACTAAGAAATCGCAAGCCGTTGAAGTGATTGCTCAGCTATTAGAGGTGGGAAATAATGCCGTTTACCGAAGGATACGAGGAGAGTCAATCCTAACTCCTGACGAATTAACGATTTTAACAAAGAAGTTTAATCTGTCGTTGGACAAGTTGATTCATCCGAGTACGGACAATTTGGTGTTTTCTTACTCGGCGATGAACCAAAAAGTGAAGGATTTTGCGAGTTATTTGCATGGCCTGAGAGAAAATATGCAGCCTTTACGGAAATTTCCTAATAGTTACATCAAATACGCAGCGGCGGAGATTCCTCTTTTCCATTACTGCTTTTTTCCTGAATTGATTGCCTTCAAATTATACACTTGGGGAAAAGTAACTTGGTGCTTCGATTTTTTGGACAATCAGCCTTTTCGTTTTGACCTAATTGCACCAATGGCCTACGAAGCGGCTACTCAATTATTAGAAAGTTATTTGGCGATTGAAAGTACGGAACTTTGGAGCCTAAATGTATTGGACAATACCCTTAATCAAATCGAATTTCACACCGAAAGCGGTAGCATTGCCGACCACGCCGATGCCATTTTACTATGTGAAAAAATGAGGATGCTTGTCCACCATTTGAAGGCAATGGCGATGGCAGGTGTGAAGTTTCCCTTAGGAGCTAAAACCTTAGAGGGACGAAGTGCTTTTCATCTGTTTCATAACGAAATGGTTTATACAAACAACACCGTCGTAGTTTCGTCCGATGCGGGGAAAGCCATTTTCAGCACCTTGGGAAATCCGAATTTTCTAAAAGGAATGGATGGTCAAGTAGTTGAATTCGTGGAAGGATGGTTCGATAATATCAAAGTCAAATCACAGCCTTTAAGCCGAGTGGCCGAAAAGCACCGAAATAAGTATTTTAATCAGTTGCTACAAAAAATTGAAGTAACCAAGAAACGATTGACAAGTGGATAGTTATAAACAAAAGAGAATTAGGTAATAAACAAGGTTTTTTAAAACTAACACAACCGCCTAATTGTTTATATCTTTGTATCCCACTAGTTTGTATCAAATTCTTAAAAATTGACGGTAGATAATAACAAAATAGTAGCTGCCCTGCGCAAAGTGATGGACCCAAACACGGGACAGGATATTATCCAGTCACGAATGGTGCAAGACTTGAAAGTGACGGATAGTAATGTGAGTTTTACGCTTGTCCTGCCAAGTTTGAACAGTCCGTACAAAAGCGATTTGAACTTTGCTTGCCAGCGCGTTATCCAAGACATTTATCCGAGTGTGAACGTGGATGTTCACATGCAAGCTAATACGGCGCAATCCCAACAAAACACTAGTCCCATTAAGCAAGTGAAAAACATCATTGCCGTGGGGTCTGGTAAAGGCGGCGTGGGTAAATCTACCGTTTCGGTCAATTTGGCCTTGGGTTTAAAACAATTAGGAGCGAAAGTAGGCTTGATTGACGCAGATTTGTACGGACCGTCCATTCCAACTATGTTAGGATTGCAGGGACAACGACCAAAAGTAAGAGACGTTTACGGGAAACCAAAGATTACCCCATTGGACGCTTACGGAATGCCCGTCATGTCTATCGGCTTCATTATCGAACCCGAGCAGGCAGTTGTCATGCGTGGACCACGATTGGGCGGTATCATCAAGCAGTTTTTCAACGATACTTTGTGGCCACCCTTGGATTTTCTGATTGTTGATTTACCTCCAGGAACGGGTGATATACAATTAACTCTGGTGCAAACCGTTCCCGTTACGGGTTCGGTGGTGGTCACGACGCCGCAGGAAGTGGCCACTGTCGATGCGGTCAAGGCGATTAACATGTTTCAACTACCTTCCGTTAACGTACCGATTTTGGGTGTTGTGGAAAATATGGCTTGGTTTACGCCAAAAGAACTTCCCAACAATAAATATTATATCTTTGGAGAAGGGGGCGGAAAGAAATTAGCCAAGATGAGTAAATCTGTCCTGTTAGGGCAAATTCCCCTCATTCAAGGAATCCGAGAAGCGGGAGATAGCGGACAACCGGCACTGTTGCAAGAAGATTCTTTACTAAGTCAACCATTTTTGAAGGTAGCAGAGAATACGTTGCGGCAGACGGCTATCAGAAATGAAATGTTGGCACCGACGAAGATTATACAAGTGAAGTAGGAGCAGTGGCAGTAGGCAGTAGCAGTAGCAAATTAGCGTAAATTTCAAATACTGATTTACTTTTTTATCATTCAAAAATGTAGTCACGACCGTTTACATCAAATGGGATGGCTACTGTAAATAATTCGACCCATGTCTTCAGTAGAAAAACAAGTACTTATCGAAAAGATAGACCACGCCTTGAACGATGTTCGTCCACATCTGGCAGTAGACGGCGGGAATGTAGAGGTGGTCGATGTGACGGACGATATGGTTTTGCAAATCAAATGGTTGGGCAACTGTTCCAGTTGTTCAATGTCGGCCATGACTATGCGGGCGGGGATTGAGCAGACCTTGCAGGGAAAGGTGCCCGAGATTCAGGGAGTTGAAGCGGTGAACGGTGTCGGCGTTTAAATTTAACCATCTCATTTCCAAAGTACTATTGTGTCTGCAACTGAACCTACCAATGCTGCCTATATTAGTCATGTTCATTTGAAAGGCTATAAATCTATTCTTAATACGGAAGTGGAACTGCACCCGGGGTTGAATGTGATAATTGGGCCGAATGGGAGTGGGAAGACGAATTTTTTGGAGTTTTTGTGGAGGATGACAACGCGACAACTCCCTAAAAATGATTTTAATAGTCATATTGAAATTAAACATTCAAACGGGAAAGAGTATAATTGGGAAGTCCAAACTAGTGGAAGAACAATAATAGACACTCGTCTAAATGAACAGAAAATTGAAGTGTATGAATGGATTTACTCAAGAGAAGTGAACCGACCAAAACCCAAAACTAAATCTTATTCGAGAGATAGGAACGATTTATACGGCGATAAACAACTAGCAATTCTATTATTAGAACTGAGTCCTATCACGAAATTTTCATTCGACCTACCTAAGCCCATCTCAGGGTTGGATGATTATCTTTCTCTTACTGTCAATAAGAGTAATCTAAAGACGAACATTAAGGCTAGTGGCGGTACAACATTCATTCGCAATTTTCTTAATAGTTCTTTTTACAACAAGCCCTTTTCAAATACAAATCAACTAGAAAAGTCAAATTTACTGGCAACAATTAAGATTGATAGTGAACTTATAGAGAACTTAAAAAAATATTCTCTCATTGAGAATGTAAGAATCGAAGAAGGTTTGTCTGTTAAAGAGAATGGTGTATTATATCAAATCAACTATCTAGGCTTTGAATTTTTGGTAAATGGAAACTGGTTGAATTGGAATATGCTATCAGACGGTACAAAAAGATTGTTTCATCTAATCTCCGAAGTAACCTTAAATAAAGGTCTTTGCCTAGTGGAAGAACCAGAAATAGGTGTCCACCCGAATCAATACCAACGAATACTAACTTTTTTGAAAGAACAATCGGAAGAAAAGCAAATTATCGTTACGACCCATGCTCCTAAAACGCTAGATATATTTGGAGATGACGAATTAGACCGAATTATCTTAACTAGTTACGATAAGAATTTAGGGACCAAAATGCGACATCTGTCCAAAGAAGAACAACAACACATTGTGAATATTATGCAGGAAGAAAGCTTCTTTTTGAGTGACTTTTGGACACTCACCAGTTTTTTTGATGAAGAGGAAGTCGCATGAAGAGAATAGGAATTATCAGTGAAAACTTTGATAATGATTCAAAGTCCTTAAGGAACTTGTTAAGTAATAGGTACTCAGATAAGGATGTACAATTTTTACCTATTCTTTCGAAGTTCAATGGATACCAATTAGAAAGAATTAGGAAACTACTCGTCGCTTTAAAATCAGAGATAATTACCAGAAAGATTGATTATCTCATTCTTATGAGAGATTTGGACGGCCTGCCCAGCGAAATAGATGAAATTAAAAAAAGAAATACTTGGTTTAATAAAATAGAAAAAGGAGTTTCCAAAGAATGCGTTCGCTTTCTTATCATCTACGAACTAGAAGCCCTCATCCTAGCCGACATTGATTCCTTCAACAAAATTTATCAGACAAAATATCAACTAAAAACCTCTCCCAAATTTCAATCCGAACCCAAAGAACTACTCAAAAAGATAACCTTCAAATCTCAAAGAAAATACAAAGAATCCGACACTCCCGAAATCTTCCAACAACTCAACTTCCAAAACCTCTACCAAAATCATACAGGCGAGCACTCTTTCCAATCCTTCATTGACGAACTAACTACCAACTTAAATTAAACATGACCAGCAACGAACTGTACCAACAAATTCAACAAAAAAAATCTTTCCTCTGCGTCGGTCTCGACGCCGATATTCAGCGGATTCCCAAGCATTTATTGGACAAAAAAGACCCCATTTTTGAGTTTAATAAACAAATTATCGACGCTACTAAAGACCTCTGTGTAGCTTATAAACCGAACATCGCTTTTTACGAAGCCTTGGGTGCCAAAGGGTGGGAATCGCTCGCCAAGACCTTAGACTATATCCCCAAAGAACATTTTACCATCGCCGACGCCAAACGAGGGGACATCGGCAATACTTCTCGCCTTTATGCCCGTGCGTTTTTCGAAACAATGGATTTTGATTCCGTGACGGTAGCGCCGTATATGGGAGAAGATTCGGTAAAGCCCTTTCTAGAATTTGATGATAAATGGGTGATTCTACTAGCTTTAACTTCTAATAAAGGTAGCAATAACTTTCAGTTCACCGAACAGGAAAACGGTCAACCGCTCTACGAAAAAGTCATGCGAACGGCGATGACTTGGGGGCATTCGGATAACTTGATGTTCGTAGTAGGCGCAACGCACCCCGAAAAATTTACGGAAATTCGAGCCATCGCCCCCGACAATTTTCTGTTAGTCCCGGGCGTAGGCGCCCAGGGTGGCGATTTGCAAGGCGTGATGAAATACGGAGCGAATAATCGGGGTGGTTTGCTAATAAATTCTTCGAGAGGTATTATCTTCGCTGGTGACGGAGAAGATTTTGCGGAGAAAGCGAGGGCGGTCGCATCAACCATGCAGCGGGGAATGGCTTCGCAATTTGCTTAATCTCAAGGTCTGCTTCCTACTTTTAAAAAACTCTTCTTCTAGATTAAATATTCGTTTAACTGTTCAGAACCGAGAGTAGAGACCAGTCCGACTGCGTCATGTGGGCGGGATAGGGAGTAGAGACTTGAAATTTTGACAAATGAGGAAATTATCAAAGGTTTATCGATTTAGCCGAAATTTGCGTCTCTGTTCTCTCAATGAAATAGCCTGTCCCGATTTTCATCGGGAGTCTCTGTTCTCTATTCTGAATAGATATATATTCGTTTAACCAAAGATGGTCACAACCTGCGAAAGTCAGTAAAATGAAGAGGCATTTTTAAACTTTAGCCTTTTGATGGTTCCTACTTTTTAGATTTTGAATTTGCTATTTTACATTTTCCAAACCGTGTACCGTCAACCGAATACCATATACCGTATATGCCAGACTACGAAAAAATTACCGAATACGAGGATAAAGAATTTCCCGAACTCTTTCGAGAACTGCCCACATTGGGTTCACAACTGGAATGTCCTAATTGCGCTACGGAAATTTTTTCGGACGACATCAATATCGACAAAGCCATTGCCAAGTGCCACAATTGCCACCACGTTTTTCCCTTCGAAGAAAAACTGAAAAAATTAAGCCGCGGCGGCAAGCGAGCCGAAATTTTCCAACCCGAGGGCATCGAAATGTTTCGATTGCGGAGCGAACTGAACATTGACTACAAGTGGCGCAATACACAATCTTCTAACTATTTTCTCCTGTTTTTTACATTGGTTTGGAATGCCATGATTTTGCCCTCGGCTTTTGCGGCCGTGATGAGTGGAGACCTCGTTTCGCTGCTTTTCATGAGTGTGCACATTGGGGTCGGCGTATGGCTACTGTTGAGTCAATTTAGCCGGTTCATCAACTCAACCTACATTACTGTCGATGAATATTATTTGACGATTGACCATCGCCCAATTAGTAGCCCTTGGTTTAAGAACAAGAAGATTCCCGTCGATGCGATTGAGCAAGTTTTTGTCAAAAAGAAACGGAGGGGTAGCACGAATGGAACACCTAACTTTGGCTATTCTATCATTGCCATTGATAAAAGAGGTAGAAGAGAAATTCCGCTCATCGAAGGAATGAGTAAGCCCGATAAGGCACTATTCATAGAGCAAGAAATAGAATATTTTTTGGGAATTGAAGATAGAAATGTAAAAGGAGAAGTGCGCATTTAGGACCATCATTAGTTGACAAGTTAATCTGGTGAACGGCCTTTTCCCGACTATTCACGAATCACTACATCAGTTTTTAATGAATCAACAGTTGTACAAGTTTGTAATTGCGCTGGGCTTGTTTTTACTAAGTCTGGTAATAGGCATTTTGGGATTTACTTTCATCGAAGATTATTCGTTAGTAGATGCTTTCTACATGTCTATTATTACGGTCTCAACTGTGGGGTTCACCGAAGTCAGAGAGTTATCAACCGAAGGAAGAATATTTACCTCATTATATATTATCTTTAACCTAGGAGTATTTACCTACATTGCTTCTGTACTGACCACTTATCTTTTTGAAGGTGAACTAAGGTCTGTTTTAAAGAATATCATGACTGACCGAGAAATTAGTAAATTGCGAAATCACGTTATCGTTTGTGGCTATGGCCGCAATGGCAGCCAAGCCTGTAAAGAATTAATGAGAGAAGGTCGAGAGTTCGTGGTCATAGACAAGGACCCGTCGCTTCGCCAACCCATTCCCCTAAAATCTAACTTTCAGATATTAGATGCCGATGCAACGCTCGATAATAGTCTAATCTTAGCGGGCATTGAGCGAGCCAGCGAGATTTTGATTACGACTCCTGCCGATGCCGACAATGTGTTCATCACGCTTACCGCCCGAGAATTGAAGCCCGATATTACCATTATTGCTCGTGCTTCCGAAAAAAGAACGGAGTCTAAACTATATCGAGCAGGCGCAAACCACGTTATTCTACCCGACCATTTAGGTGGAGTGTTTATGGCGCAAATGGTTACAAAACCCGTTGTCATTGAATTTTTAGATTTATTGACTTCTTCTAGTGAGGACAAAGAAAATTACAAACTAGAACCTATTCAATACGAGGATTTAAAACCACAATACCGAGACAAAACACTAGCTGAGTTGCGTATCCGAAGCCTTACAGGAGCTACGGTGATTGCCGTAAAGGACAACATTAAAGGAATGATTCCGAACCCATCGGCTAGCACTTTTATTGGTGTGGACGATACGATGATTCTGATGTGTTCGGCGGAATCAGTGGAGGCGGTGGTGCGGACGTTGACGGGAAGGTAAGCGACCTAAAAATCACAAACCAATTAATAAATGTAAGCAAAGATGCCTATAGAAAAACGACATTTAGCTAACTACCAATTACTTCTACAATTCTTTTTAGAGGCTGGACACGCTAATGTTCCGAACGACCACGAACTATTCGAATGGACACAGACGCTGCGGCAGTCGAGATTGAAACTAAGTAAAGTGTTAACGGATGGTCTAGATAGTATGGCTTTTAATTGGATTATGCATCAAACGAAGGACTTACTTTGGCAAAGTCGGTATTTTGAACTCATGTTGTTTAAACGAGAAAATGGACACTGCCGAATCCCTACCAAGTATAAAAAAAATAAGCCCTTGGGGACTTGGATAAGTACGCAGCTAAGGGCAGAAAAAACTGGACGGGTCAAAAGAAGTCATCCCAGTCTTGGACTTTGGGCAAGAGAACAAAAGGCAAAAGATAGGAAAAACACGCTAGCACCCGATAGAAAAAAATTACTACTCGATGCTGGATTTCAATTTGGATAGTTGTCTTTGTTCCTATCGGAAATACACTCTATCAAATAAAACGATGATGAACTATAGATTCCTACTCTTTACTATTTGCTTACTGCTCATTTCTTGTGAGCAGGAAAAACGCACTGAAAAAATAACCGTGCATACTGAATCTACCGCTAAAGTAACGTTGATGACGCTCGACCCAGGGCACTTTCACGCCGCTTTGGTACAAAAAACAATGTACGAGGAGGTGTCTCCTACCGTATATGTATATGCTCCAAAAGGTCCCGAGGTAGTGGATTTTTTGAACAAAATTGACCAGTACAATACAAGGGAAAATACGCCTACTCAATGGAAAGTGGAGAAATATTTGGGCGCCGATTACGTAGAAAAAATGGTATCGGAAAAAGCGGGGAATGTGATGGTGGTAGCGGGAAAAAATTCCAAAAAAATAGACTACATTTTGGCCGCCGTCGAAGCGGGACTGAATGTCTATGCGGACAAACCGCTAGTAATCAACCCCGCAGGATTCGAAAAATTGAAAAAAGCGTTTCAAGTGGCCCAAGAAAAAGAAGTCTTGATTTATGACATTATGACCGAGCGGTTTGAAGCGACTACGGTCTTACAAAAACTATTATCTCAAGAAGCCGAAGTCTTTGGAACCTTAGTCGATGGTTCGACGACCGAACCTGCTATTAGTAAAGAAAGTGTCCATCATTTTTTCAAATACGTTTCGGGCAAACCATTAGTGCGGCCCGCTTGGTTCTTTGATGTGAACGAAGAGGGAGAGGGTATTGTCGATGTGACAACTCACTTGGTTGATTTGATACAATGGGAGGCTTTTCCGAACGAAATCATTGATTCTAGTGATGTCAAAATGGTAGCGGCTAAGCGTTGGCCAACCGTTTTGACATTGGACGAATTTCAAAAAGTAACGGGCTTATCCGCTTTTCCTAACTATTTGCAGAAGGACGTGAAAGACGGGAAACTGTACGTCTATTGCAACGGGGAAATGAACTACACCATCAAAGGAAAAACAGCTAAAGTTTCCGTGGTCTGGAACTATCAAGCACCCGAAGGAACGGGTGATACGCACTACAGCGTTATGCGAGGGACGAAAAGTAATTTGATTATCAAACAGGGAGCAGAAGAAAATTTTCAACCAACTTTGTACATTCAAGCGATAGAAGCAGCTAATTTTGAGTCCGCTTTACAAAAAGTTTTGTTGAGTGAGATTGCGCAAAAAATGCTTGGTATCGAAGCGCAAAAAGTAGATGAAAACACTTGGCGGATGATTATTCCGCAGAAATTTAAAATAGGTCACGAAGCGCATTTTGCTCAAGTTACCGAAAACTATCTGAAATATCTGGCGGCGAATCAATTACCAGATTGGGAAGTACCTAACATGATTACGAAGTATTTTACCACCATTGAGGCTTATAAAACGGCAAGCGAATGACAATGTGGAACGGTCGGATGGAAACATTTGTAGGTTCCAGACGAAAGATTTGTAAAATATTTTACCGAATAAGTTGCTCCAGCTAATTAGTTGGCAGCATCTTTGACACCTCTCTTGATAAAACGTACCTTTAACAAACGGTGAATTCCTGCAACTCCCACATCCCACAATCGCTGTACTTCAAAACCAGAAAGTTCGGCAGTAACTGCTGCTTCTTCGGCAACTGGTAAATCGGCAGTTCCTGCAGAAAGAATAGCAATTTTACCGGA
>JBCCQK010000086.1:0-20476 GCA_039024375.1 Bacteroidota bacterium | reverse complement strand
TTGAGGCGGTCCAATTTAATTGAACGAACGTCTGCGTAACGTTTGAGGCAGTAAGGTTAGTCGGCGCCGTGGGGGGACTGGTATCACCAGCTTGTCCCGGTGCGGGAAACGAAACAGTGGCATTGGAAATCGAAGCACCATTTTGGTAAATATTTCCTTGCACAGTGAGCAAAGAAGTAGAAGCAACTTGTGAGGTATAAAAAGTAGAACCGTTTTTCTTATAGTATACGGTATTCCCCACTCTTTCTGCCCTTAGTACATCGTTAACTCCGTAAGTTTCAATTAAAGGAGCCTTACTAGCGCCATTTTCGTAAATGTAAACATTTCCGCTTCCGCAGTGAATAGCGTAGTTGATAGATGTCCAATTAAGATTGTTAGGTGTAGAAGTGAAGCCAAAAAATAAGTCAACCATGACTGCGGACATGGTCATTTCTGCCCAACCGTCTTGTCCAGCACTTAACTCGTTTTCGGATCTTCCTTTACCCGTATTCCAACTTGTATATACAGTTTTCGTAACTGTATTTCCATTTACGGATAAACCATTGGTGTTAATCCATTCAACTGCGTAGGATTGGGCAGATAATTGGCTGATACTTATCAGTATTAAAAATAGATGTATTGCTATCAAAAAGTATTTATTATTGGTTGTATCATTATTTAATTGAACGTTGGTCATAATTTACTATTTTTTGTACAAACATTGTTATATAGAAGAAAAGACAAAGGTGTTACCATCCACAAAAAGTGCGACTTGCAGTAAATTCGAAATTGTTTGGCTCCAAAAGGCACATCTATTGTAGCTCTTTGAAAAACCTATTTACAAAAAGAGAAATGATTAGACCAAAAGGACTAATGCCTTATTAATCTCAGTAGATGCACTACAGAAGCCAGTAAATGAAAAGAAAAATTAAGGTGTGATAGTTATAAATCGGTTTTTGGTGAAAGAATAATGTTTTTGTTCGCACCGCAATAGCGGCTTAAGTTTCGGGTGTTTGCGCTTGAGGAATTAATAAAAGTAGTTGAAATTGGATTGGATTGGATTGGATTCCTAAGCAATGTCTAGTTGTATTCTTTTTGGAGAACTAACTTTTTGAACTAGTAGGGTAATTATCGGTAATAACATTCGGTATAAGGTAATTTCATTTTGATTGGACTTTTGGTACGCTTTGTCTTCTTAAACAACATAAAAGTGCGATAATAAGGAGATAGATGCAAGGGAGGATATGTTAAGTTTTTATTTAATATAATTTACCTAAATCTCTCTTTCGTCGGGAAAGGTTTTTCTATCCAACTTGCTCACTTGAATCACCAAATTCCTCACTATTTTCTCCTACCTCTAGCCAAACTCCACCATAAACAACAACTTCAAAAGAGCCAATTTTTCACGTTACCCTTCTTTGTAATATTTTCACCATCAATTCTACCCCAATGGCATCAATTTTGGCTTATCTTTACTACCAAACAATTTAACTCAAATACAACACTAGGATTAGCGCATGCGGACAAAGACGATTCCATATATATCTTTAAAGGATGACGAAAAAATAGCTCCTGCATTTAGTTTTTCAATTGAACTTTTTTGTCATAGGTCTCCAACCCATTACAAAAAAGTCCATTTGAAAAACACAGAACTTATTTTTTCGTGGTTATTCACCTCCTTTTTAATTATTTTTTTTAACCAAAATGCCTTCGGTAAAATTGAGCGCCTGCGCTGCATGTGGCGTTCCGACCCAACGACTTCTATGGTAATTGGTTGGGACCAAGTGTCGGGCACGAATTCCATTTTGTATTACACGGATAAAAATAAGGGAAAACAATTAGATGCTTACGCACCATCACAAGCGCCCGACCGAGTCTTGGCCACTAAAGGAATGAATAACCATTTTGTAAGGCTCACGGGTTTGCGACCCGAAACGACCTACTATTTTAAAATTAAAGATTCCGAAGGAAGTAGTAAAACTTATTCTTTCCAAACCGCTCCCGCTTCGCCCTACGGTCGGTTATCCATTATTGCGGGGGGAGATTCTCGCAATCACCGCAATGCCCGCATCAGTGCCAATAAGTTAGTAGGTAAACTGCGTCCCCATTTTGTACTTTTTGGGGGAGATATGACGGCTTCGGACGTGGCCGACCAATGGCTAGATTGGTTCGACGATTGGCAGCACACCATTAGTGCAGACCGTCGGCTAACGCCAATTGTAGTAGCTAGAGGAAATCACGAATATTCTAATAAAACATTGATTGACTTATTCGACGTTCCGACAAAAGGGTTATACTACGCCCACACTTTTGGTACGGATATGCTACGAATCTACACACTCAATTCCTTGATTCCTTCGGGCGGTGAGCAAAAAAATTGGTTATACAAGGATTTGCAACGGAACGAGTCCACCGTACAGTGGAAGATGGCACAATATCATCACACTATTCGTCCCCACACTAGAAAAAAGCCCGAAAAAAACGATATGCTAGTCAATTGGGCAACGGCTTTTCACAAATACGGCGTGGACTTGGTATTCGAATCCGATGCGCACGTGGTAAAAACGACCTACCCCATCAAACCGTCGAGAGCGGCGGGTAGTGAGGAAGGGTTTATTCGGGACGATTTGCACGGGACGGTTTACGTAGGGGAAGGCTGTTGGGGCGCACCGCTTCGATTGAATGATGACACCAAGGTTTGGACGAGGGCTAGTGGTAGTTTCAATCAGTTCAAATGGGTTTTTGTGGACCGAGAAAAAATTGAGATTCGAACGGTCAGAACGGACGGTGCGGACGCCATTGGTTCGGTGGACCCCTTCAATGTATTTATTCCTCCCTTGGGTTTGAATATTTGGGAACCAGCAACGGGCGCAGTGGTGACTATTGAAAAAAATCCCCTAGCGAGTCCTGCATCATACGATAGCAGTACCAATGATAGAATTACAACGAGAAGTGACGGTTCGATGGAAATTGTTGATTTCAAAGCCAATCCCCAAGAAAGAGACATATTAGTAAGCTGGAAAGTAAAGAACGAATATCCCAATTGTCGCTTCGAAATCCAGCGTTCTTTCGGTGACGAAAAATACGTAACGGTCGCCAAAATGGAAGGGCAAGCCTATCAAAATAATGAAACCGAAATGTACCGATTTACCGACCGAGGTATGGGTATTACCGCCCGAGAAAAATACCTACGCTATCGCATCAAATATTTTAATTCGAGGAAATCGGGCTTATATCATCCACCTGTTCCGAAGTTAGTGGGCGGCGGCATCAATCGCTTGCCCAAAGGGGTCAGAAAACTGCTAACGAATCCCAAAGGACAGTTGCAGATAAAATATGCACTCAGTTCAGCGAGCAACGTAAGATATCAACTCTTTGACGTAAATCGGCGGGAAGTATTTAGCAATTATTTGGCCAATCAATCGGCAGGAAACTATCTAAAGCTATTGGATTTGAGAAGGCTACCTTCGGGTAGATATGTATTGGTGATTAAAGCGAATAAGGAAGAAATAGAGCGGTATCAAGTGATTAAACGATAGCATGGTTCTCAATGCAGGTCGGGAGACCTGCAGATATCCGTATCAAGCCCGCCTGAATGCTTGCGGGCAGGTCTGGAGGCTTAATACATCGTTAAAAGATAATTTTATTCGGTTTATGGTAATCGGCATAAGGTTCACGGTATACGATACGAAAAACTTTAAGAAAAGCATTGTATGCTTATCAACAAAATAAATCTCTACTCTCGATTACCTATTGTCGATTCTCAAAAACAATTATTGGTCATTCGGTCAGTGGGCACTATGAAACAAATGACCAATAATGTTAAGTGTAGTTGGCTTGAACAGTCTGACTTCTGACAGATTTATTCTGTCTGACTTCTCACCTCTCACTCACTAGTTCATCGAAAATTGTGGTAAATAGTTTTCCGCCGTGCTGTAACCCGATAGCATATTGATGCTTACTTTCATAAAAGCAGTCAATGGCAAATCGGCTAACATATTCATCACTTCCATTTCAGAATTAGCGTTAAAAATAGCCCACAATTTAGACGTTTCAAAAGAGGGCGCATAAGTACGCAATTTGCCCTCGTCGAAAAATCGTTCAACGACCATTTTCTGATAAGGCAACATCTCTCTAAATTCCACAGGTAGTTGCTTTGGCAGCGTGAAATCTACCATGAATTGATAAACGGTGTTCATTTCGCAAAGTGACTTTAATTTCAAGGAATACAATAGGTAGTCCCTGTGTTTCTTTCGTTGCTCATAATAATAGGAACGCATGCACAACGGGGGGAGGAACACTTTCAGCAAGCACTCACATTGAGCACGCGTTCACTGCTAACAAATTTATCCGAAAAGCGGCAAAGTAGCTAGTCTCCTCTTTTTAGAATACACGTTTTGCTAAGGACTGGCAAAACTTTTTACCGCCCTTCTCCCCTTTTGTCGGATGTGAGCATTTTTTTTAAACCCTTTCCGTGCTACCGATGTTTTTAGTGTATCTTTACGTGCCCGTTTTGGAATGCAGTAACTATCGACGAATACGAATAATGAAAAGACAATCGGAGGCGGAAATGCCTATGCCACAGGGAAAATTTAGGATGATTGCCTATGCAGACAATGAACTAGAAAAAATGCCCCATTTTGCGATGGTTCACGAAAGCATGAATCCGCAACGTCCCGTACTAGTACGCATTCATTCGGAATGTATAACAGGAGACTTATTTGGTTCTAAACGTTGCGATTGTGGAGAACAATTAGAAAAGGCCCTAGAATTGGCTGCTAGTCACGGAGGCATAGTCGTTTATCTGCGCCAAGAAGGCCGTGGTATCGGCATCATTAACAAGTTAAAAGCCTACCAACTACAGGACACGGGGCTCAATACCATCGACGCCAACACTCATTTAGGGCTCGAAGTAGATGCTAGACAATACGACATTGCCGTCGAAATCTTAGCCGATTTGGGCGTAACGACCATTGATTTACTAACTAACAACCCAAAGAAAATTGAAGCTATTGAAAAATCATCCATTCACATCAGAAAAAGAGTCGCTTTGGACATTCCCGCCAAAAAAGAAAACTACGGCTATTTAAAGACCAAAAAAGACGAAATGGGCCATTTGCTAACGATGAATGGAAAACCTTGATACAACTTAATGTACGATTAGCAATAAACTTAGCGACACTCACTACCATGCAATCCGTGTTTTTTAGTTGTTAAAACGGAAGCACTCCAAACATTTGTCCTCCATATCTAGTTTACAGTATCAGATAGTTTGTTTTGTCTAATCACTTAAATATCTATGAAAATAGGCATAGTTTGTTATCCTACCTATGGAGGTAGCGGTGTGGTAGCCACAGAAGTAGGTTTAGGCCTAGCCAAACGAGGACACCAAGTTCATTTCATTACCTACAAGCGGCCCGTTCGTTTATCTCCCTTCCACGAAAACGTATATTTTCACGAGGTTGCCGAAGCCGACTATCCGCTCTTCGAATATCCGCCCTACGATACCGCCTTAGCTAGTAAGATGGTCGATGTGGTCAAATACGAAAATCTCGATTTGCTCCACGTCCATTACGCCATTCCACACGCTACGGTCGCTTATATGGCTAAGAAAATTTTACTGACCGAAGGTAGATACGTCCCCGTTGTAACCACTTTGCACGGAACCGATATTACGTTGGTCGGCAAACACCGAACCTTTGCTCCCGTCGTCGCTTTTTCCATTAACAAATCTGACGGTGTAACGGCCGTTTCGGACTATTTGAAGCGACAGACCCACGAGCATTTTAAAATCAATAATAACATCGAAGTTATTTATAATTTTATTGACTTCGACCGTTTTAAAAAAGTGGATAAAGACCATTTTAAAAAACTCATTGCGCCCAACGGGGAACGCATTTTGACGCACGTCTCTAACTTCCGAAAAGTGAAACGAGTGGAAGACGTTATTCACGTTTTCAAAAAGGTTTATGACGAAATTCCCAGTAAACTATTGTTAATTGGCGACGGTCCCGAACGGCAGAATTTGGAAGAACTTTGTCGGAAAATTGGCTTGTGCCACGAAATTCGTTTCTTAGGAAAACAGGACGCCATCGAAGAATTACTAGCCATTTCTGACCTGTTTATCATTCCATCGGCCAACGAAAGTTTTGGCCTAGCCGCCCTAGAAGCGATGGCCTGTGAAGTCCCCGTTATTTCTTCGAACATTGGCGGATTGCCCGAAGTAAACATTCACGGCGAAACGGGCTATTTGAGTGATGTAGGGGATGTAGATGCAATGGCCGACTACGCCATTAAGATTTTAAAGGACGACAAGATTCTACAACAATTTCGAAAAAATGCGTTAGCGCAGGCGAAGCGATTCGACATCAAAAATATCTTACCGAAATACGAAGCGTATTATCAGCATATTTTAGAAACGGCCGTTTATGCGAATCGGCTGAATGGTGTGGAGAGTTAGTAACTACTGATAACCCGCCGCCTGCAAGTGAAACAATTCGGCGTATTTACCATCTTTTTCAATCAATTCTTCGTGACTACCCAACTCTTTAACTTGGCCATTTTCTAAAAAAAGAATCCTATCGGCCATGCGAACGGTAGAGAAACGGTGCGAAATTAAGACGGCCATTTTGCCTTCGATGAGTTCTGAGAAGCGTTCAAATACCTCGTGTTCGGCACGGGCATCCAAAGCGGCGGTGGGTTCGTCCAAAATCAACAATTGCGCCTCTTTCATGTACGCTCTAGCCAAGGCCACTTTTTGCCATTGACCGCCCGATAACTCTACGCCATCGGCAAATTTTTTTCCTAAAATCTGCTCGTACCTATCTGGCAATTTATCCACGACCGTGTCCGCCAAACTTTTATGCGCCGCCGCTTTGATGGTCGGTAACGCCTCTATCTTGGGAATATTTCCAATGGCAATATTTTCGGATACTTTCATTTGAAACCGCACATAGTCTTGAAAGATAATACCAATTTCTCTGCGCAAGTCTTTTAAATCGTAAGTATTCAGTTCCACTCCATCTAATAAAATTCGACCTTCCGTTGGTTCGTACAAACGGGCCAATAGCTTGACCAAGGTCGTTTTACCCGCCCCGTTTTCTCCAACTAAAGCCAACTTTTCTCCAACGGGAAGATGGAAATTCAAATGACGCAGCGCCCATATTTCACTGTTAGGATATTTGAATCCAACGTTCTCAAAAACAAATCCTTGCCGAATGGGTTTTGGTACTTTATGGGCTGTTCCATTGAAATAAATCGTGGGTTGTATTTTGAAAAAATCAAATAAATCTTCCAAGTAAAGTGCGCTCTGGGCAATGGTCGAAAAGCGGTTCATGATGCTCTGCAGTTTATTTCGCATTCGCTGGAAAGAACCTGCCAAAAAGGTGAGCGTACCAACGGTAATTATCGCATTGACCGTCTGTAGGATGATAAAAATATAAGCACCATAGTAGGCTAAAGTGCCAAAAAAGGAAAGTAAACTACCCAACAGCGCTCGGTTAACGGCAATTTTTCGGTTCTCGGTGTAGTACTTATCCGCCAGATGTTCGAATCTTTCCGCTAGGAAGTCTTCCAATCCAAAAATCTTGACTTCTTTCGCCGTACGGTCACTGGTCCCTACGTAACGGAAATAATCTAGTTCTCTTCGTTGCGGTGTCCAGCTTCTCGTCAAAGAATAACTTCGCCGATTGAAATGGGTTTCCCCTAAAAAAGAAGGAATGACCGCTACGATTAATAGCAGGATTAACCAAGGATTGAACGCAATTAAACCACCTCCCAAAAATACAATCGTAATCATATCTTGGATTTGGGAAAGCACCTGCGACATTAAAATGGTACGGCTATTCGTTTGCCGTCTAGCTCGTTCTAACTTATCGTAAAAATCGGCATCTTCAAATTGGTACAAGTCCAGAGAAGCAGCGTGTTTGATGAGTTTGACGGAAGTAGTATTGGAAAATAAATCGCCTAATAAGCCATCAAGTAGCGATATCGTTCGATTGAGCAATTCTGACAAAACGGCCAAACCTAACTCTACAGCAACCATTATCCACAAGTAGTTGAGGTCTTTATCCATAGCGTCAATTAGTCGAATGACCTCATCAATTATTTCCTTTCCCACCCACAAAATAGCCAGTGGAATCGCCGATTTTATCAACCGTAAGAAAGCGTTGGCAAAGGCCATTTTTGGACTCGTTTCCCAAATCAATTTGAAGAAGGGCGGCAGATTTTTCAGCGCCGTAAATTGGTCTTTAAAGGATATTTTTTCTTTCTTTTTAGACATCTCCAATTTTTAAAAAACGTTTAGGCTATTCCTAACAACTGGTCGAGCTTTTAAGTTTTGTAAAGACTTTACGTG
Source organism: Bacteroidota bacterium (assembly GCA_039024375.1). Taxonomy (GTDB): domain Bacteria; phylum Bacteroidota; class Bacteroidia; order Chitinophagales; family Saprospiraceae; genus JAFMDF01. The sequence goes on along the minus strand of JBCCQK010000086.1, from coordinate 12,141 downwards.
AGGTTAAGGAACGGGGAAAAATCAAAATCGACGAAATTGTTTTACTTTTGGGGATGGTTTTCGATTCTAGGAAGTCGAATTCCTTCAATTGGTTTTCGACTCTGGAGAGTCGAGTTGCTTTAACCTTATCCTTCATTCTTTACTTTATGAATACAGCAGAACAAAGATTTCAATCGCTAGGACTAACCTTACCGCCCGCCCCCAAACCATTAGGTGTTTACAAGCCTTTCCTACAAGTGGACAACTTCGTGTATGTGTCTGGTCACGGTACGGTGCAAGAAGACGGCAGTTTGATAGTTGGCCGAGTTGGAGACGACATGGACATGGAAGCGGGAAAACTAGCAGCTCGACAAGTCGGGTTAGCCATTTTAGCGACCTTGAAGGAAAATTTGGGTAGCCTAAACAAAATTGGCCGAGTAGTGAAAGTACTAGGTATGGTCAACTGTATTTCCACTTTCGAGGAACATCCTTACATTATTAACGGCTGTAGTGAGTTGTTCGCTAGTGTTTTCGGGGAGGACAAAGGAGTGGGCGTTCGTAGTGCAGTAGGTATGGGTTCTTTACCGGGCGGCATTCCCGTTGAGATTGAAGCGATGTTTGAATTGAAGTAAAGAAAGTAGGCAGTGGCAGTAGCAGTAGCCACTTTTTGCGTCCGAAGCGATACATTCTCTCCTACTGCACGGGTTCAACTTTTACTTGAGAGAAAATCTTAGCGAAGTACGCCTGTCCTTCGGGCGTAATTTGGTTAGCGTAAGCCGCTTTGCCATTTTTTTGAAAAACAAAATATCGACACTGCTCGTCGTAGTACATATCCGCTTCAACGAGTAGTTCGCCGTTTTGCTGAAAAAACAAGCGTCCCATTGCTTTACAATCGGGATTAATGTCCGCTACGTTAGTAGAGACAAAACCAACCATTCGTTGAATATTTGATTTGTTATTGACGCTCATGCTGAAGTCAACATTATAGAAGATGATGTCAATGAAGTCAGCGCCTTCGTAGATTTTTTTCATTTCTTCGAAAGAAATGCTTGGTAAGCTCGATACTTTGACAGCTTCGGGCTTGGTATTCCATTTCTCTTCTTTGGAAAGTCCTTTTCCCTCTGTACTATTTCCGCCACAGCTAGTGAAAAACAAACCTGCCATCAGTAAAAGTAAAGTATATTTTAGCATTGAAGGTACGATTAATAAGTAAGCAGAACAATGTCCCTTGAAGAATAATCTAACGACTTTTTAAGCGTAAAGATACTAGAAGTCTGCGTTTTCTAAAATTTGTCCATATTACTAGAAAACATAGACACCACCAAAGGTTAAGAAATAACTCAGCAGAGAATTAGCATTTGGATTGGCATCCGAATTTTTGTACAACAAATTAAAAGACCGAGTGTAACGAGCGTAGAATCCAGTATGTGCATTTATGTGAAAAGTAATACCCGCCAACCAACTCACATCGTTCTCTCTTAAAAAGGGTTGCGTGATGGCTAAACCCGAATTGGTAAATTCCGAATTGAATAATCGGCCGTAAGACAAGCCTGCTTGGAAGTGCATTTTGTGGTAATCCTCGTCGTCTTGGTACCAATCTTTGAACGTGTAAATAACGGGGACTTCGATGTAATACAAATTGATTTTTCGCTGCAAAGCGCCCGTAACAATCGGTTGCGTACGGCTTCCCCGTTGACTGAACAGAATTTCTATGATTAAATCCGATTTGGGTGTTAAAATCGTGTAAGCCCTCAGCCCCGCCGACAATCCTAGTTTATTAAACTTCGCCGACTCGTCGCCGTCGATTTGTGCCGCTGTCAGTCCTACATTGAAGCCCGCTTTAAACCGCTGAGCCTGCCCTAACACGGGCTTTGATGCCGATAATATCAGTCCCAAACAAACGCCTAATATAAAGTAATATTTTTTCTTTTTTGCCCTAGCTAGTACCTTACTACTGTCTGCTTGCCGTTTGATTATCATGCTATTCTATTTTGCTACGGTCGCTAAAAAAGTTATTTTGTCTCCTTTGTGGATTGTTCCTCCTTGAATGACCCTTGCCGTTATTCCTCCATGACCCCGCATTGCATTGTATCCGCCCGGCCCTAAGTTTTTTTCCATGCGTGAACAAGGGTGACAATAGCCCGTTCCTTGCAAAATCACTTCCTCACCAATTTGAAAACGTTGGTCTTTCAGCGCATTCAGATTTATGCCAGCCACCACGATGTTTCGCCTCGTTAGCTGCGGATTGATGGGGGCTTCTTGGTGCAATAGTCCCGCTACGGCCGCTAGATGTTCGTGTTGAATTAAAGTGACTTGTCGTTTTCCTTGCTTTTTGGAATAATGGTCTTCTACCAAGCCGTCGTCGATAGTGATAATGGCCGATGCGACGGATTCTAAATTTTCTTTGCGCTTCGGACGACTCCCAATCCATTTAACTTGACCGATTTGGGGAATAGATTGTAGCAATTGGGACATATTAGACATGAGTAGCGAAATCTAAAATTAAAAATGTAAAATTTCAAATCCAAAAGTATTGAAAATGAGTAATTTGTATTTAGACTTGGTAAATTCTCAAAAAGGGGTTCATCGGAGACGAGCCAATACTCATTTCAATCCCGTCTAATAGAGCAGGGTTAAAATATCGGCGCTCTACTTGCTTGCTTACTTGTTTTGGTACAACTGCATGTATTTTGTGATATACTTCCCAATCATATCAAACTCCAAATTAACCGTATCGCCTACTTGCAAATTTTTAAAAACGGTATGCTCGTAAGTATAAGGAATAATAGCTACGGAGAATGCGTCATTTTTCGGTTCAACGACCGTTAAACTCACACCATTGATACAAATTGACCCTTTGTCCACTAGTAGCCATTCGGGTTTGACGTGATATTGAAATGAGAAGTACCAGCTTCCCTCTAAAACTTCGACGGCAACGCATTTGGCCGTTGTATCGACGTGCCCCTGTACAAAATGTCCATCAAAACGGGCCGAAGCGGACATCGCCCGTTCGATATTAATTTCGTCCCCAACCTTTAAAGAGCCGATGCTGGTTCGTTTCAACGTTTCTTCAATTGCAGTGACAACGTGTTGCCCGTCCGCCAACTCTACTACCGTTAAACAAACGCCATTATGCGAGACACTTTGGTCGATTTTTAACTCGTTGGAAATGGGAGAACTGATAGTAAAGTGAACATTCGTTCCCTCCTTTTCGATGTGGTCAACTTTTCCTAAGACTTCAATAATGCCTGTGAACATGCGTATTTTTTATGACTATTTGGATAATGATAGGGGATATTCTCTAAAATATCCCCTCTCCCTGTTTCCTTAGTAAAAGATATTATCTACTACCTCTTATTAGCTGAATCGAACCGTTAAGGACTTCGGGTTGCTCTTGAATGCCCGTCACTCGGGATTCAAAAACCCGACAGACATAAAAGTAGGTGCCATCTTTCAGTTCTTGGCCACTCAAATTCGTTCCATCCCAATTAATATCGGGGTCACTCGTTTCAAAAACCAAACCGCCCCAACGGTTGAACACCTTAAACTCTACATTCTGAATAAAACGATAGGGAAAAGGTTTAAATAATTCGTTCGTTCCATCTCCATTCGGTGTAAACGTATTGGGTAGCGTGTAGGAAGGGCAGTTATCTACACAGACGATATTACTCTGTGGGCTTTCGTTTCTACTAGAATCTATGGCCGTAACCGCATAGCAGCCTGCTATTCCAACATCGGGCTGATGGACGTAGGTGGTCTCGCCCGCAAAAATAATTGTTTCAATTAAGGTCAGCGGCTCTCCTTCTGTAGGAGCATAATAGATATTATACTGTTCAACGTCGTTGACATCTTCGCAAACTTCGTTGGGGTTGGTCCAAGATAGATTATTGACAAAAAATGCTTCGCTTATCTGCTCCGTCGCATTATCACAAATATTAGAGACTATCAAAGTTGGGGGGCAAGGCGGAACGTTATCACCAGGAATCGCACAAACCTCCTGAGAAAAATTCTCCAGAGGAAATGGGATTCCTTCAATCCCGTATGTACCATAGGCCAATACTTTATAACAGTATTCTTCTCCGTTGATGAGGTCTTCGTCTCGAAAAGATAGGGTCGTTGTTTGACCAATGGAATCAAATATCCCTTGGTCATTTTGTCTAAAAACAACGTAATCAAAGTTATCCCAAGGCACCATTTCTTCCCAACTCAAATCAATAGCGTTATCCGTAGGCGCCGTTTCTAGAAAGACCGAAGCCGCAGGACTGGTTTCGCCTAAAGGCGTACTTTCATTATTGACGTAAAATTCCAGTTTGTAGTTGTAAGCAGTAGCCACCGTATTCAATCCTTCATCCAAAAAGGAAGTATCATTGGCCGTAGCAAAAGAGGGGCTTTCGAAATCTGCTCCAATAACTGGCTGAAAGTCCGTTCCATTCAGTCCTTCTGCTCGAAGTAAGCGATAGCGATAAGGCCCAGGGTTTAGAATCGTATCGAGGTCTTCGGCAACGGGTTTGACCCATTCTACTCGAATGCTTCCTGCCGCTTCATCGGTTGCTACCACATCTACTTTTGTCAAAAGTGGAATATCGCGACTCAATTGTATGCACGCCTCTTCGGAGGGAAGACTTTCCACTCGATTAAAAGGATTATTGGCTGCCGATAACTGTGCAAAGTTGCCTAAAATGCGATAGCAATACGTCCGCCCTCTTTCCACGTCCGTATCTCGAAAAATATAGCGTCCATCTTCCATATCGGTAATTAGACCAATATTGAGTCTCGTATAGCCTCTTCCGCCCAGGCCGGGACTACAAGTGTCCAGCGGAAATTGATTACTACCCAAACGTCGCCAGACCGAAAAACCCCGAAAGTAATCGTTAGCGGCCGCTTCGCAGGAATAAGGTTTCTCCCAAGTAATCTGGATTTCGTCGGGCATCGCTACCGCCTGTACGTCTTCTGGAGGTGGTCCGACCACTTTAATTAGCACCGTTTCCAAAGTTGATAAGAAGCTGACTTCCCCACGGTTGTCTATAATCTGCTTATTATCCGTTGCTCGAAAAACGACTTGATATTCTTGGTCCGAAATATGTTCGCAAGTCGTATTCCAAATAAACTTTCCTCGTAGGGGTTGTGGTTGGTATCCTGGCCCTACTTCTAACGTTGCAGGGCTTATCTCCACTTCAAAAGGGCCGCCTAAAGCCGTCAATTCGACCAATTGAGTTGGCATATCGGGGTCAGTCACCACAACATCCAGTTCTAGCGTTTCCCCCGCAATGACGCATATTTCCCGAACAGTTTCTATTTCTGGTGGTTGATTTTCGCAATCCCCCTCAATCAGAATCTGCATATCCCGAATCATCGTGTCCAGTGGGATGCCTTGTCGGTACTCTACGATGATAAAAGCGATGTTATATTCCCCTGCCCGTTGGGGTGCACGCCAAATAAATTCTCCCGTTATGGGGTCCAATGTATGGTCATTATTGGGGCCAGAGTTAATTTGTTCGGGAAACAGATAGTTAGGGACGGGAATGGCTTCTCCCGTCTCTTCGTCGATTCCCCGCAACGGCGTAATCATTTGATACGACAAACTATCTCCATCAATATCGTAGGCGTTAGGATTATGAATGAACGTTTCCCCCACACAACCAATGTCCACAGGCGGCTGTAGCAGTCTTGGCGTATTATTACTACCGTCGAACTGCGGATTGAGTAGCGTGTAAGTTGTTTGGAGATGAAACTCCACCATATCCGAATTGGGCGGATTGACGTTGAGAATTTGTCCATTTCGGTTGGGGTCGGTCATTGATAGACGATAGGTCCCTAAACCTGGATAAATATGGAAGGCCGTATAGATATTCACTTTGGTATCATTCGGCAATCGGTCACCGTCGGGTACGCCATCTCCGTCCGTATCGGGTCCATTAATTCGAATTAATACGTCGCAAGTTCCATCTCCCCAGCATAGGGTTAAGCTATCTCTATCCGCTTGAATACTGGATGCCTTCGTATAAGTGGTAATGGTTGCTTTGACCGTCAACGGGTCAATTTGTTCCACTGATATTTCGCCCGCCCGATTGTGCGTTGCTGCTAATTCGGTTGTACAAAAAAGTAGTAAAGCCAGAGGCAAGAGAGCAGAAAAAAAGGAAAACAGTTGTCGGCGCATAGAGGCTGCTTTTATCTTTGTTGGCAAAAAACGTCATCGCTGGTTATAGTGTATCACGTAAAACTAGAAAATCTTAAAGAAGGATGCTGTTTTTTTGTGGAATAAGTTGGTCGTGAATAAAGCTAAAACGAAAAAAAGAGAGGCATAGTTTTAGAAAAAAATTGGGATGCAGATAATTTCTAAAATTGTCGGACAAATTTAGTATTTTTCCGCTCGTATGATTTAGGCACGACGACAATATGGGGTTGTGTAAAAAAGGAATTTCTACGCACCCCCCAAATTCAGCAAAAAATCAATGGGCTTTTTCGATAAATTATTTGGTTCTACTCCCCCTACCGTAACTCAGCCAGCTATTTCTTTTGGTCGATACAGCGATTCTTACAAAAGTAAAGAACAATACGAGGCTTGGCGGACGGCGCTACAATTATTCGAAAAGCAAGAATATTTAGCTTCTTTTCGGGCCTTCTTCACCTACCTCCGAGATGAAAATACCGAGAATGTAACCTTTTCTGAATACCGAGGAGACATCAATTTTGAAGTAATTCAAGGGTCGAAAAAAATTGTGGGCATCGCCAATCGGAAAAAAGTGAAAGCGGAAGCCAAAGTAGCCATCACGGAAGACCTCAACATTGGATTCATGCGCCGCTTGATGGAAGAAAATTTCAAGATGCGCTACAGTTGTTTTGCGCTCGACCAAGACAATGACATTACCATTGTTTTTGAAACTAATATTCTCGACGCTTCTCCGTATAAATTGTATTACGCACTGAAAGAAGTGGCAACTAAGGCGGACAAGCTAGATGACTTGCTCATCGACGAGTTTGACGTGCTGCACCATACAGATGACAGTCTAATTATTCCAGCAGCAGAGGCGGAAAAAGCGGTCAAACACCAATTTATCATCCAAGAAATATGGGATGTTTTAGATGAAATTGATAATGGGAAATTAAGTGCTAGTCAGTACCCTGGCGGTATTGCCTACTTACTGCTCAATTTGAGCTATAAATTAGATTATCTAACAGTGCCCGAAGGGATGTTGATGGAAACTTTAGAACGAATTCATCGACTCTATTTTACGAAGGATACAAAAACGAACTTACAGAAAAATGCCCTACTCCAAAAAGAGTTCGTCCGATTGGTACAACAACCGAAAGCCGATTTTTTAAAGGGAATGTACCGAGTAAAAACGTCTTTTGGTATCACCAAACCCGTTACCCACGACCGAGTCGTCAGTTTTATTGACGGCGAGTTGCACCAAATGGACTGGTACAGTAACAATGGTCACCATAAAGTAGCAATGGCGATTCCAGGATACATAGTCGGCTATTGTCTATTTAACTACGCTGTTCCCAAACCCGACAAAGAACTGTTTCATTTATATTATCAAGTTATCTACGCCGAATACTTCAAAAATCTAGGATTCCAATTGCCCTTCGTGGACCTCGCTCGACAAATATTTAACAAGAAAGCGATTAAACAAGCTGTTAAAAACATTACAGAATCTAATAAGGAGACCTATCCCTACATGAGTCCTACTATCCAAAAACTCAATTTTGATGGGCCTATTAATTTCGCTCGCTCTTTTTTATTGATGGTTCGAGGCTTAAATTTGACAAAGGCGGAGTAAAAATAGTAAATAGACTTTATTCGGTTCACGGTAAACGGTATATGGTACACGGTTCGACGAAAATAACTGACCATCAACAAAAACAAAATTGATATCTCTTCCTGTATTCACAACATGAGATAAAATGCCAAGTTTTGCTTCCTATGTTGGCCGTCAACGTCTAAACAAATAACGAATACCAAATAACCAATAACTAATATCAGTGAAAGAAATCATTGAACTTTATCGAAGTGTGGTCATTCAGATTGCTACGCCGTACAGCAAAGGGACGGGGTTTTACATCAAGGAATTTGACTTGATTGTAACCAACGAACACGTGATTCGGGGAAACCGCGAAGTCGTTATCGACAATAGTGAATTTGACCGCCAAATGGCGGCCGTTCTTTTTGTAGATGCCGTCCACGATTTGGCCTTTTTATCTCCTCCCGCCAAAGTAGCTATTAATGACATCAAAATGGGTAAGATAGATGAGGTTACCGAAGGTGATGTTGTCGTCGCGATTGGCCATCCATTCGGCTTGAAATACACCACTACCCAAGGAATTATTTCCAGTACGTTTTACCAACAAAATGACATTACTTACTTTCAGCACGACGCCGCTTTGAATCCGGGCAATAGTGGAGGACCGCTATTAAACAATGCGGGAGAAATTATCGGTGTCAACACCTTTATGATTCGGGATGGAGAGAACATTGGCTTTTCTTTACCCGTCTATTATTTGAAGCAGACTATTGCCGCTTATCAAAAGGGAAATGGCCAGTCGGGTATCCGTTGTATGAGTTGTTCGAACTTGGTTTTCGACACGGGTAAAGATTTAAAATACTGTCCGCATTGCGGCGCAAAAATCACCTTACCAGCCTACGAAGAAGAATACGAAGCAATCGGTGTGAGTAAAACCATTGAGGAGATGCTGGAAGCAATCGGCCACGATGTTCGACTGTCGCGTCGAGGGCCTAATAATTGGGAAATTCACCAAGGAAGCGCCAAAATCAATATTACCTACCACGAAAAAACTGGCTTGATTATTGGGGATGCTTTCCTATGTAATCTCCCCAAAGAGCGCATTGGACCGCTCTATGAATATCTCCTACAACAAAATTATCTCATTGAAGGATTAACTTTCAGTATAAATCCCAAAGGGCAGGATATCATCTTATCCTTGTTGATTTATGACCGCTACCTTAATGTCGATACGGGCGTTCAACTATTCAAACATTTGTTCGAAAAGGCTGACCACTACGACGACATTCTCGTAGATGAGTTCGGTGCGGTTTGGAAACAAGAAGAATAAATCCCATTTTTGACAAAAGTACGTCACGGTGAAGATATTTTGGAAAACTTCAAAATATGAAACTTTAAAAATACGTTAATCCTTCGGCTCGACCGTTCTAATGAATTGCAAAAAAAGAATCACTAGAAAATCCATAGGATAAGCCATTTTTCGTTAACATTAAATGTAACTAAAACGGTCTGTTCGAAGTAATACACGTAAATTTAAAAGATTCGTCAAGAATCTTGCATAATCAACGGACTTTCTTCTTTGCCAGACTCCCTTGAAATCCTTATCCTTGTAAAGAAATTCAGATTTACCCACTAATTAGCCAACAAGATTAGCAACTGGTTGTGGCTAAATTTGTTCAAGCACTATAAAAAACGAATCGTTGCTACTAGCTCTTTGCGTCGATTTGTTAGGATTACCATTCAACATCAACGCTAAATATAACGCACTCAAGTCGTTTTTTAATCAACTCTATATGAAACAACTCAAGACTTTTTTGCTACTCACAGCTATCACCTTTAGCTACCTAGCCGTACAAGCGCAGGACATTCACTTCTCTCAATTCTATATGTCCCCCTTAAACCTGAACCCAGCCCTTACGGGGGTAATGAATAGTCAAGTTCGAGTCATCGGTAATTACCGAAATCAGTGGGCGAGCGTGCTGAAATCGAATGCCTTCTCTACTTATTCTGCTTCTTACGACCAGAGGATTCCCGTTGGTCGCTACGATTATTTTGGTATCGGCGGTACTTTTTGGGGAGACCAAGCGGGGCAACTAGATTTTAAAACGCTACAAGCCAAATTATCGGCTTCTTACAGCAAGCGAATGGGCGGCTATCGAAGCAAATCTCACTATTTGGTAGTCGGTGCCGAAGCGGGTGTTGCGCAGCGTAGTATCGACTTTACTAGAGCACAGTGGGGTTCGCAACACGACGGTGAAGGTGGATTTGCGGGTGGCTTACCTAGTGGTGAAAATTTTGCTAACGATAATTTCATTTTTCCCGACTTTTCGGCGGGCCTATTGTGGTTTACCGTTTTTGACGATAGAAATAATTTTTATATAGGAAGTGCCTTTAGTCACCTCAATCGAGCGAATCAATCGTTCGACCCTGCGAACGACTTACCCCTATTCAGTAAATTTACCGTACACGCTGGAGGTGAATTTATGGGCGGTGGTAAAATTGGTTTAGTTCCGGGCGTAGTTGCTTTTTTCCAAGGTCCTTCTTTTCAATTGAACGCAGGAACGAGTTTGAAATTTTTATTGAGCGAAAGCCGACAAGGAGAATCCCAATCTTTTCAATTAGGCCTATGGACGAGGTTGGCGAATCGGGCTAGTCCCTTTGACGATGCTACTCAAGACACGGAGGTAGGCATTTGGGCAGACGCTATTATTTTGTCCACTCGCTTCGACTATAATAACTTCGGTATCGGTTTCAGCTACGATTTGAACGTTTCCGATTTGAACCAAGCGAGTAATGGCAACGGGGCTTTTGAATTTTCTATTATCTATAATATCAAAGGAGAAGAGAAGCGAGACGTTTATTGTCCTAATTTTTAGTGAGAGCAGGGAATAGGGAATAGAGAGTATAGAAGCGGGACGTTAGACACCGGCCAAATAGAAACTCTTACTTACAAAACAGGAATGGACTAGTTCGTAGAGGACTAGTCCATTCTTTGTTCATGCTTAATAGTTTTTTAAATTTTAGCATCATTCATCTCCCATCGTTCATCACTCATTTAAACTTACCCTATTTCTGCGGGAATTAGTTGCTCCACTTTTTCAATTTCTTCTTTTAAATTTCGGTCGATTTCTCGATACCAGTTGACGTGGAGCGAGGATTCGTGGCAACCACCCGCTGCTGCGATACATTGTGTATATTTGTGGCGATGTTGGCAAACGGGACAAACACCCGTGGTCTTGAAAGTATCCCAAACGTGACCGCACTCCGAGCAGCCCCAATATTCGCCACCGTCGGGTTCCCAATCACATTTTGGACAGGCTATTTTTGTATCGTAACTCATAAAAATTTATTGTAGTTTTTCCCGTATGTCCGACCCACTTATCAGCATTTTGATGCCCGTCAGAAATACGGCGATGTATCTAAAGGATTGTGTACAATCTATCCTTAATCAAACAGAGCAACACTGGGAATTGTTGGCAATTGATGACCATTCGACGGACAATTCTTGGGCTATTTTAAGTGCTTTTTCCAAAAAAGACGCTAGAATTAAAGTTTTTCAGAACAAAGGGCGTGGAATCATTACAGCATTGCGGCTTGCTTTTTCAGAAAGCAAAGGGAAACTCATCACCCGAATGGATTCCGACGACCTAATGGTTTCTCAAAAACTAGCTGCTCTGAAACGACCACTTTTAAAGAAAGGAAGAGGATATTTGACAACGGGGCTAGTTCATTATTTTTCGGATAATGAATTAGGTGAAGGCTATCGAAAATACCAAAATTGGCTGAACAGCCTGACGCAGAATGGAACCAATTTCTCAGAAATTTATAAAGAATGTGTCATTCCCTCTCCTTGTTGGATGGTTTATCGCAATGACTTAAAAAAATGCCAAGCCTTCCATCTCAACCGCTATCCCGAAGATTACGATTTATGCTTTCGATTTTACGAACAACGACTAAAAGTCATTCCTTGCAACGTTGTGTTACACCATTGGAGAGATTACGCTCAGCGAACTTCTAGGACGGACAAACACTATCGAGATAATTCTTTTTTGTTATTAAAAATGAGTTATTTTCTACAATTGGATTACAATGCTAAACGGCCACTTTTGCTCTGGGGTGCGGGAAAAAAGGGTAAATGGATAGCCCAATATCTCGTCCAACACCAATATTCTTTTCAATGGATTTGCAACAATGACAAAAAGATCGGTAAGGAGATATACGGACAATTGTTGCAACCTATTTCTACACTTAACACAATTCAACGTCCGCAACTGATTATCTCGGTAGCGGGACCAACCCATCAATTGGACATTCAAAAAATATTAAAGGAGAAAAATTTACGAGTGGGTGAAGATTATTTCTTTTTTTGTTAGTAAGTTAGTTCGGTGCACGGCTATCGGTTTACGGTCGGTTTTAC
>JBCCQK010000085.1:0-20616 GCA_039024375.1 Bacteroidota bacterium | reverse complement strand
CAAAAAATGCTTATTTTTTAAATTTGGCCAAACAAAACAGCCTGCGTTTGCTGGGATTAGTGAATGAGATTCTGGATTTATCCAAACTGGAAAAAAATCAAATTAGATTAGTCGAAAGCACCGAAAATGTCTTAGCATTTTTTGAAGGAATATTTGTCAATTTTAAATCCTTAGCGCAGCATAAAGGCGTTGACTTAAAATTTGAGACACAAGTGGAGGAAAGTTTACAAGTCTTACTGGACCGCAATAAAGTCGAAAAAATTGCCATTAACTTAATAGGGAATGCGCTCAAATTTACGCCTAAAGGAGGAACAATTCTTTTATCCTTAAAAGAACTTCCCGATGCCTTGGAGTTTACCGTAAAAGATACTGGAAGGGGAATCCACCCGGACGATTTACCCAATATTTTTGATAGGTATTATCAAACGAGTAAAACGGATACGCTCTTAGAAGGAGGTACGGGTATTGGATTGGCTTATAGTCTTGAGTTAGCTAAACTAATGCATGGGGATTTGAAGGTCAAAAGCCAATGGGGAAAAGGCAGTATTTTCTATTTCTCTTTTCCTAAAAAGGTAAGCCTTGATAGTCAAGTAACAATAACGGAAAGCGAGCTTAAGAAACCAGAATCAAGTCGTGAAAAGGCTACAAAAGATAAGCAAGCCACCATCCTTGTAGTGGAAGACAACGAAGACTTACAACGGTATTTAAGTACGTTACTTTTGGAAAGTTTTCAAGTGGAAGTTGCATCGAACGGAGCAGTTGCACTTGAAGTACTGGCCACAAAAATCGAAAGAAAAAACCCTTTACCCAACTTGATTTTAAGTGATGTAATGATGCCCGAATTGGACGGATTTCAGTTATTAAAAAAATTGAAAGCTACCGATACTTTGCGTGGTATTCCCATTGTGATGTTGACCGCTAGAACAAAGCTCAACGATAAATTACACGCCTTGCGCATAGGAGTGGACGACTATTTGACCAAACCCTTTGTACCCGCAGAACTATTCGCTAGAATAGAGAATTTACTGAATAATGCGAATAACCGAGAATACAACGAAACAGCAGCTAGCAACCTCCAATCCACGTCACCAACGTCAAAAGAATTGATGTGGCTACGAGAAATAGAGCAAATTGTGTTGGCCAATAGTACCGATATTCGTTTTTCGGTCGATGACTTAGCCGAAGCGGTCCAGTTGGGTCGCCGACAATTGACTCGCAGAGTCAAAAAATGTACAGGTCTTAGTCCTGCTGCTTACATCAAAGAAGCTCGACTTAATAAGGCTAGAGAATTGCTGGAATCGGGCAAAGTGGAATCGGTCAAGCGGTTGGCCTTAGAAGTTGGCTTTCTCAACGTAGATTATTTTGGCCAACAATTTAAAGAAAGGTTTGGTCGGTTGCCTTCGTCTTATTTATAGGTATAACCCTCTAGAATAATGCCTAAAATGACCAAATTTTAAAGAAGTAGTCCCAAATCTAAAGAGGAAATATATAAAAAAATACACTTATCTGTCCTACATTTGTTGCACCTAGACATACACATCCTTACTATTTCAATGTTTCTGATTGTAACGGATTGTGGTGATTTAAAAATAATCCCGTTAGGGATTGTATATCGGTAGGAAATCAGTCGTTTTTTGCTTTCTGAATATGCCTTTAGGTACATTTATACACCATATAACGTACCTAAAGGCACGTTGAGCACCATCGAATTTCCAATTTTTCACCGATATTTTACCCCTCTGGGACAGCTTCACCGCAAAATGTTACAATCAGCAATATTTAAATTACTCCTCACGCTTTGATAAAAATGTTCTTTGACAATTTGGATGGTCAAAGAAACTTCAAAAACCGCCTTTAGTACCACGGTTAATAACAACGTGTGGACAAAGACTATTGCTATGCGCTTACTGATATTCTTGTATATCATGTGGTATCACAAGCACGTAGTGGTGTGCACAGCAATTACGATAGTGTTAAGCTCCCAATAATGAAAAGATTTATTACTTTTTTGCTAATATCTTTTTTTGTGGTCTCGTCTATGTGGGCACAAAAAGTATTTCCAGTTCGAATAAACGGCAGTTGGCTACCACCCTACTCTTCCAACTTATCAGACTATGCGAGTATAAAATCACAGGACTTGATGTTTACGGTATTATTGAACGATCCCGTAGAAGCAAATAGAGACGTACGTTTTAATATCACCATCGAAAATAATGGGCGGGAAATTATGACGACCAGTCCCAATTTTTTGCCATTGCCAATGACCATCAGTCAATTTACCCCAGAGTTGATTACGGGAACGGATTTAGCCCAATATTTACAACCCCAAAATTTAGTTGGAGCTGGTGGCAGGAGTAGTAGCAATTTTTTGCCCGAAGGTTTTAATCGAATTTGCCTAGAAGTAATTGATTATCACAGAGGTGTGCCTATTTCTAATAAGACCTGTGTGAGTGGTTTCTTTCGCTCCTTCGAAGCCCCCATTTTATCCATTCCGACTTGTCATAAAATTATCCCATCCAGTCCTACCCAAAACCTAACATTTAATTGGCTACCCCGACACATTGGTCAACCCAATGCACCAACAGCTGTAGAGTATGAATTTACCTTGGTTGAATTATTACCGGGCATTGGTGACCCCAACGATGGCTTTGACCAAGCGATTCAGATTTATCAGACGACTACGATGGTGCCCTCCCTATTGTATATGGAAGGCGAACCCCAGTTGGAAGCCAATAAAATCTACGCTTGGCGAGTACAGGCTAAGGATATGAATGGGGGAAATGTTTTTGTGAATAATGGTTTCAGCCAAGTTTGTACTTTTAGTATGCAAGCTCAGGAAAATCACTCGCTCCCTGATAATTGCGAAGTGAGTCGGACGAATGTAGACCCTATTAACACAACCCCCTATACTGGAACACTAGCGGTGGGAGAAGAAGTACAATTGGGCTTTTTTGATTTAACGATTAACGAATTAACCGAAACGGGTTCCACTTACACTGGAATAGGGACAATAGCCATTCCCTTTTTAAAAGCTAAAGTATTAGTCGCTTTCACCAATTTGAAAATCAATAAAAAGAAAGAAGTGTACGAGGTCGAAACGGCGAAAGCCAGTTTGCACGAATACTTTGATACTAACAAAAAATTAGTGGCTGACTTAAGCGATGGGCAACGACCCAATGATAAATTGGTCACTACAACGCTGCAATTTTTATCGCAATCAGACAACATTCAGCATTTCATATCAGCTCGGCAGGCGGAACGAGATGCGCCCATACAGTTGCCCCTAGTGTTAGATAAGCGGAATGCTTTTGGACAAGCCCTACCGAGTATCATCTTATTAGACTTGAATTTTACGCCAGAGGAGGCTTTTCTAACGGCCATTGCTCCCGTAGCAAAGCCCAATCAACGAGGACTCTATACCTTATCTGGGCATAAAATTGGATTTACCCCCCAAGGAATTAACAGTAAAGAAGGCTTGGCTTTACCAGAAGATGTAATTATCAATCGACCTAATGGGGATAAAATTCAAATTGTGGCTGCTAATCAGGCCAGTCGATTAAATTTTAACTGCCAAGGGTTTAAGCATTTTACCTTAAAAGGAAAGTATACTTTTAGTACAGCTAACCTTTTACCAGCCGACCGAAGTAATCAAGAAGTGGTCGTCGATTTCACGAGCACTAGTGACGACCTTTACCAGTTTATTGGAGAATTGGCAGCAATGCCTAACTTTCAATTGCCCAAGTATCCCGATTACATTTTTACCGCCAGAAAAGGAAGGTTAGACTACTCCGAAAAGGAAAATATTGTCAAAGAAACCCCCGCCAATTACGACGACGCAAAGACTAAAGCATGGAAGGGTTTTGCTTTTGAAGCGGCCGACCTAACTTTACCGGACAATTGGAAAGTGGCCAACGTGTCCGATTTGCCTACACTCAAAGGCAGCAACTTTATAATTGGGGAAGACGGCGTATACGCAGACTTGGCTGGTTCTCCTATTATTCCTTTTGACCAAGGACGCATTCGAGATTGGCCTTTCAGTATAGAAAATTTGAGTGTACCCATTGCCAAAAGTGAGTTTCAAAAGGCCAAGGTAGACGGACAGATTAAGGTGCCCACTTTAGATGAACCTTTCGATTACGAAGGAGATGTAGACCAATCTACGGGTAAAGTGTCCAACATAGAAATGCGTCCTGCTGGCCAAAAAGTAGGTATGTCCTTATGGAACGCCTCTATGGTTTTGAATAAGGATGCTCTAATTGAAGCTGTTGGTAGAAATATTAATGGCCAAGAAGAATTGATTCCCTACGCTAATGTGCAAGGTAAATTTGATTTATCTTTTAGTGAGAAAGCATTTAAAGACTACTTAACGGGTAATAAAACGGCCCGAATAGAACGCTTGCAAAGAGCCTTAGGTATTCAGCAAGCTCCTAGCTTGAAACTCAATCAACTACTGATTAAAGGCTATCAAATTGACCCATTGACTAGCCTCAAAAAACGTTTTCAATTACTAGACTACGATAAAACCCAACCCGAAATCACCATTGGTGAAAAAACATTTCCATTAACGGCATTAGACATTGTTTATGAACCCAAAACCAAAGAAAACAGAGAAGAATTGGGTTTAGTGCTCACCATAGCCGAAGGTGTTAATCAAGTGGGTATCGTTATTTGGGCGCGCAAGGAATCCAAGGGTAATTTCACTTTAAATCGAATTGAGATTGATTCTAAAGTGATTGATTGTGATTGTACCTATTTGGAAGGACCACTTCGGCCAGATTTGAAAAACTGGCACCATCGTCCAAGCGGCTACGCTCCTTCCACCATTGGGGCGAGTATCGGTGAAAATTTGCCCATTATGGACTGGTTACAACCCTATTTGGCGGATAAATTTCCACTGGCCAATAATCAATTGACCATTCCATTTTTGGGGCAGTTAGACGGCAATAACCAAGTAAGCAATCCTATAAAATTAGCGGTTACTAACCAAGGTGGAAAGTACATTGCTGCCACTAAATCTATCGGTGGAGCAGATGTAAAGAATATAACCAACGACAAGCCAACGGGCAAACAATTGGTCAGTTTGAACATCGATAATTTTGACCTAAACCAAGCATTCATAGATGGTTTAACATCCCAAAAAATCAATAATCAGCCGACCACTTTACCGCTCGATTTGACCGAAAGTTTAAAGGCTTTTCTGGGTAAGTACAATCCAAGTCAATATCCTTTTCCTAAAGACGCACGATTATTATTAGTTGGCTTTGAAGCTGAATCTAGCTTGACTAGTGCCACGGCTAAAATAATGCTTGTAGCTCCTTACGCTGACAATAACGGTACAAAAAAATGGATGGCTTTTGGCAATGGTGATGTGAAAATTACCCCCAAATCAGTAGGCTTTCAAGATTTGAAACTCTTTTTATTAAAAAATTATGAAAATACTAACCCTCGGTTTCCTTTTAAATTCATTAAGAATTTAAGTAATGAAGCAGAGGGTAGTTATGCCTATATAAAGTGCGAGGGTTTTGAACGCTATAATGTGCAGGGGCAGCATTTATTCGCTTTTGAACAGGAAAAAGATAAATTAGGATGTGACCATGTTTGTGGATCTTGTGAAGTTGACAAATCCAAAAATGGTAAGACCACCTTGATGGAAGTGGAAGCCACTAAGGAAATTGCCGACCAACGCAAGGCTTGGTTAAATGGTACGCGCCCTTGTAAACCAATTATTTATAAACAATTGACGCTACCTTTTACCATTAAAGGTCGGAGTTTGACTTCGTTTTCTGCGCCCATCAATACCGATAATTTAAATGCGCTGGTCTTAAAGGACTTCGAATCAATACTTTTTCATATCGAAGCCGGAAGTATTGAATATAATACTGGTCAAAAACCAAATTGGGCCAAAGCAGCGCCACAAGGAAAATTTGACGTTTCGACTTTTACAGGAATTCACTTTAAAAAATTAGGTATCCAGCCTTTGGGTTTTCATACTGGTTCGATTGATGTTGGCACCAGAAAAGTGTTGAAATTGCCCGCTACAGATTTTGTCTATCAACCAGGAGAAGGATTGTACGGCAATTTGGATATGACCGAGGAGCAAACGGGCGATTTAGGTGGGTGGAAATACAAACTACAAAAAGTATGGCTCAACCTAGCAGCCAATAAAGTGACGACCAAGTTTAACAAAACCATGATTAATGAAGAAAACATCCGCTCCAACGGTGGATTGATTTTCAATGGAGAAATATTACTACCGATTGTAGCCGAAGAATGGACGGAAACGGATGCCAAAGGTAAAGCAACGACTCAATCGGGTTATATGAAATTTGTGGGAGCTTTGGGTTTCGATGTAACCGCTCAATCCCCTGCTGCCTTCTTCAGAATTGAAGAAGCTGACCAAGGCAAAATGTTCAAGGTGGATTTATGGAATATTTATATGCAGTTGGGCACCAATGTTTACACGACTACCACCGCTGTCACCTTAGCCCTTAATGAAGATGCGGACGACTATTGGAATGCCTCCGAATTTGAGCCTGCAGCCTTATTGAATGGTCAATTTATTATTGCTTACGAACCCACGAAGCCCGAAGCGAGTGGTTATTACCAAGAAGATGGCTTTACCCCTCAAATGAAGCTGCCTAAATTAGCTTTTTCTAATTTTAAAATTAATGACCCGAATTTAACCAATTCCTGCAAAGCCCAGCAAGGAGACATTATGGGCATTCGGAATATGCACATTGACTATTTTACCCTTGGAGGGGGAGGTAGTACGGGAAGTGTCAATCAAGGGGCGCTACAAGACTTAGGTAATCAAACCCTAGGAGGACTACCTGTTCAAATCTGGGATATTAATTTTAATTGTGATACGGAACCGAAAAGCAAGCGTTTTGGATATAAAATTGATTTTGAAGTACATGTAGATGTATTAGGGTTGGCTAAAACTGTTCAAGGGGGTGTCAAAAGAATCACCCAAAAAAAAGGAGTTGAAAAACCTATCAGACAACGTTCTAATGCACTTTCTGCCTCCCAACGCAAGCAAATGGAAATATTTGCCAAAATCAACAACCCCAACTCAAAGCCTAATAGTGGGAGAGGACGCTCCAATCAGCAGAAAATTTCTCAAGCTAACAAACAGACCGTAGGAAAAGACGCCAAGGCAAATGCTAGTGTTGCTTCTTCCGAATTAAAGGTAACAGGACAAATTGCCTTGTGGAGCAAATTTGAGAATAAAAAACTGACTTTCTGGAAAGCCTATCCCGAAGCCTTCATGGTGGATGGACAATTTTCCATTTTTACCGTAAAAGGAGGCTTTGTGATGATTAATGGTGACCCTGTTTATGGCAATGGCTATAAAGGCTACGTGGATATTGGTTTTCAGTCGGAAGCCTTCAAGAAAGGAGGTCTAAATATTAAGGCCGTCGCACAAGCTGGAAAGACAACCTACGACGATTCCAAGGGGACCATTAATTCAGATAAAGAGTATACCTATTTCTTTTTTGATACAGAAGTTACCTTGCAAAAAGGTTTTGGTATTCCCAACCCGCCACTGGCCGACCCGCAAATTTATTTCCACGGTGGTGGTTTAGGCTTCCAATGGAATATGATTGTAGAAGACCCTTCTCCGGGTTCTACTTTTAGTAGTCGAAAAAAGACCAAAGGGGTAAAAACCATTGGGGCGGTGAATCACGATTCAGGTATTCTTTCTGCTGATGCAGACCCTTACGGTTATTTAAGACCCGGCAAATCGCTTTCTGGTTTTAACTTCAGGCCGCGTCCAGATGCTTTTGGAGCGGGATTGAGCGCTACTTTTAGCTACCATAATTCTTCAGCTTTAGCTTGGTGGGATGCGGCTATTAATATCTCACTAAATAAGAACAATTTTGCACCCTTGAAGATTAATGGCTTAGCCAATTTATACGTACTTTCCGAAGATGGCAAAATTAGCCAACCCGAAGCGGCTTCGGGCGTTGGGTCATTGAGTGTAGAATTAAATATTGAAAAGAAATTTATCAGTGCACATGCTACGGTCTCATTAGATTACCCAAATTCGAGTGTTCCAACGGGTAAAATATTGAAATCGGAACAAATGGAGCAATTTAAAGAAGTATCTTTTGTAGGAGATAAACAATTGTTTAATGTACATGCCCATGGAGAAGCTACTGCTTATTTTTTGTTTGGGGATGCGGTAGATGGGGTGGACTTACCCATTTCCAAAGCTGGTCAATGGCAAATCAAGCTGGGTACTCCTAAAGAAGGAATTGGAATGCAATTCCAATTTTTGGGAATGACCTTGGCCCAAATGAATATGTATATGCAAGCGGGGTATGGGCTTGACCCCATGCCCAATATTACCGAACTCGTCCGTAATTGGGGGAGTGGAAAAGCCGCCGACCCTCGCTCGGCTTCGCAGATTACGAGTGCGCAAAGTGGGGACGGTTTGATATTTGGAGCACGTTTTAATGTGCCTGATAATACTTACGAGTTTTTGATGTTCAAAGCTCGACTGGACGCCGCGATGGGCTTTGATGTGTCGATGGTGCATTACGACGATAGTTTTGTTAAATCGCTCAACTGTACGAATAGTGGCAAATTTGGGCTGCGTAATTGGTACGCCCGTGGGCAAGCCTACGGATATGTAGATGGGGCCTTAGATATGCACATCAAACTGGGTTTTATTGATAAATGGGTGAATTTAGTGACCATCAATGCGGCGGCCCTCGTACAAGCTGAATTGCCGAATCCTACGTGGATGCGCGCTGCCCTCAAGGTCAAAGGTAGTGTGCTAGATGGACTCCTGAAAGTCAATATTCGCTTTAAAATGGAATTGGGCAAGCGTTGTGACGGTCTGGTGGGTAATCCTTTGGCTAGTATTCCCGTTATTGAATCTACCTTGCCCAGAAACACTGCAACCAATGTACCCATTTACCAAAATCCAACTGTCTCCTTTAATTTCCCAATTGAGAAAATAGTAGTTCTAAAAGACTACGACCAAGGGGTAGACCCCGTGCAACGTTCTTTTAGACCTCATTTGAAAAGCATCAAGTTGTATAAAAGCCAAGGTGGTCAACGAACACTTGTGCAAGAGGGATTTGTGATTGCCAAAAACAAATATAGTGCGACGTTACCTTTACAGCATATTTTAGACCCCAATACCGACTACGATTTAGAGGTAGAAGCATCCTGGCAGGAATACAAAGATGGCGTATGGAAAGATTTCATTTACAACGGCTCGGCTTATATAGAAACGACCAATCCGAATCCAATAAAGTTTAAAACGGGACCACGCCCTCAAGCTATCAATGAGAAAATGCTGGAATACCAAGCTCCTGGTTATGACCAACGTTATTGGCACAAGGACTATGCCTTGCCCCAGTTATTGTTTGCCCAAGAAGGTTATGACTACTTATTCCCGAAGGATACCGACAAATTAAAAATAGAATTACAAAAAGACCAACAAAAAGTTGAGGGTATTCCTTCGGGTATCCCCTTGGAGTATTACATCCAACTGACCGAGTTCAACAAAACTACAGGGGCGGCAATAAATACCGTAGAATTTCCGCTTGGTATCTATCCAGGTAAATCAAAAAGTATTGAACGACCAGTAGTCAGCTATAAGTCGACTAGTCAATATGCCAATCTAAATTATAGGCTGCCTTTTGTAGAAACCAAAAAAGTGTCTGGTAAGGTAGTAGAATTTAGAAAATTGCGGGACCAAATACTCAAGAAAGGATATTTTTATCAAATTGAAGTACTAAGACGTCCGATAAAAGGGGCTTTGGAGGCTCAAACTGAGCAAACCAGTGTACTAGCCTACGATAAGGCAACTGCCAATACGCAGATTACGAGAGGCGATAAAGGCGCACAAGGTCCAGCTAAGACAACTGCCAATACGCAGGTAACGAGTGGTCAATTAGATTTCGATGATTTTGGTGGAACAATTACTCGAAATGTCACCCAGCTTAAGGCTACGGGTACAACTGCGGCGCAAGCAGCCATGAATAAAATCCTATACAAATACACTTTTGGGGTAAGTACTTATGACCATTTGTACCAAAAACTGGAAGCGATGAAAGTAGATAAGGTCTCTGAAAAGGATGCGGCTCCCAAAGCAAAATATGACCACCCAAAATCAAGAGTGCAGGCCTTTCCTACTTTACCCTTAGGCAAAAAATATAAGGACAGATACTTTACTTTTAGTGGTGGAAAAGAGGGGTTTGATGAATTTGACCAAGTAAAGTTATTAACGAATTTAATTGTTAATACGCCAAGAATTCCATCGAATACCTTGAGTGAAGGGGCTCACCCTTGGGAAAAAGACCTATATATCGACCGAAATGAAAATGTACCTGCTTACATTGATGTCAACAGAAGCAAGAAAAAGAATACTGCCTTTGAAATTACGGATTTAAAAGCAGAAAATATCCTAAACCAAGACAGAATTGACCAAATTAATGCTAGAAAAAGTTGGCGAACTTTTGATAAAACAGGGTTGCACACCAATTATGGCCCTTCCTCGTATAAACACCACAAACATCCTCCAACCACAGAGAATGTACAATTTGCACAGTTTCGGGACAGACTAGCTACTAAATCGTGGGAATGTAACCGAGCCTATGGTGAAACTTGGAGTGCCCAAGACCAATTGGGAGAAGCAGGTTGGAAAGAGTTTATGAAAGAAATTATGGCTCCCTATTACCAAGTAGCGGACTGGGCCTTTCACCTGCGGTTTAATTCCGACGAATACCAAAAAAAATTATCGCTCAAAGAAAAGAAGGATAAAGTAATTAAAAACAAAGTACCCAATGGTAAAATAGACGGGATTCTTGGATTCCAACCTGGCTTACATCCGCATTTTGCTTTTGAAGATAGTCGAGAGCGAATTTTGAAGAATCAATTTTTATTAGCCAAATCGGTGGCGACAAATATGGTGTTCATTTCCTATCTCTCTTTTCGTGATAGGTGTAAAACGTATGATTTATTCAATGATATTGCCTATTGGTTTAATCGTAGGACGGTGGCCGAAAAGACTGGAATTGCCGATTATAAGGGCAAATTTATTGAATTGGGTTATCCTCAAATAAATAAATGGAATCGCTTTGACCAGGTTGCTAGCCCACTACAACGTCAAACGGCAGGAGAGAAAAAATGGCAAATCCCAGTAGGTGAAATTAATCAAATTAAGACCATAGTGGATAGACCCGGTAATAAAGAATATGCCCTAGAGCAAACTATCAATTCCAGTGAATGGAAAATTATTTATCCTGATTTTTTAGGGGTCGACCTAGTCAAAATAGCTGTTTATGAGGCACAATCCAATAGGTTAATTTACTATTGGGACGAAAAACTTGATGAAGACCACCATTACGAGCATCGTGGAGCTGACATTATTCCAATCATCGATTATACACCTCCTGCAAAGCAATCAGGTGTTCCTGTTTTTAAAGGAAGGGGTCGGTATGAAGTGATTGCTCAAGTTCGAGAATCAGGTTCTAGTCGGCAAATTTACACCGCTATGATTACAGGAGGGAAGGCGGCAAAAATTGAACTCAAGCCAGTTTCAGGAAGTGAACGTACCCAAAAAGTCGAGCAATTAAAAGACTATCCCCTATTGAGAATTTCTTATTTGGGAGAACAGAAGAAATGGTCGATTCAGCAATTATATTTTGAAGGTTACCGACAACCCAATGTAATTAGTTTAAGAGATGTCATTTTTTATGACCCTAGAACTAGAAAAAAATTGGCTCAATATAATGGTTCAAAACTATATCGAATTAATGATATAACGCCAATTGAATTTGATAATCGCTACATTTATGGTAATGTAAGCAGGGATGGGACTCCCCAAGAATTACCCATACAGAATGGGACTCCCTTTGAAATCTATTTAAGATTCAAGCAAAACGGGAAGAACTTTAGTATGAAATCCCAAGCTATTACTGAATTTATTAAAAATAATCGAATTACTTTCCTAGTAAAAAACAATGGGACAATGGTGGATAATTGTTTGTTTACTGCACCTCCAGGATCTCGTAATTTAGCCCTGAAGTTCGACGGCTCCCCCAACAATTATATTCAAAGTCAAGTCAAGTGGGGAACATCTAAGGATAATCATTTTTCTTTTGGTACTTATTTTCAAGCGGACCAATTATCCACTACCGCCACTGTTTTAGATGGTCCACTTTCCGTTATAATTGGTAAATCTGGGATTCAAATTAATCCAGGTAATATCAACATCACTACAGAAATAAAAGAAGGGATTAATTCTAACTACCGATACCATTTAACAGGTACTTATGATGGTCAAAAACTCATTATTTTATTGAATAACAAAGAAGTTTATGCTCAGGGTATTAATCTCAGCCTAGACAAGTCCAAACCTTTCCAAATTGGGAAGCAGTTTAAGGGACAAATGGATTATATTAATTTCTGGACAAAAGCATTTGATGCCTGTAACTTACCAATTGATAGCCATCAACCCAATGGTTCGGAGGCTGACTTATTGTTTCACTATAGTTTTAATAATGATCTCAAGGAAAAAATAAGGGATTTGAGTTCTAAAAAAAATGATGGGACGCTTTATGCTAATTCCTTTGAATGCAATTTGAGTGAAGGACCTATTACCTATACGTTGGACCTATGTAATGCTGCTTGTTCCGGCCAAGTAGTAACTAGGCCAACCATCAGTCATTTTGGAGATTTTTGTGCTGGTAAACTTAACCTATTGTTTCCATCTAATTTAGGGGTCGTAGAGCGATTTTCTATTAAGGATAATACAGGCAAACTTCTTTATTCTTATAATAAATCTTTGAAGGAAATTTATGAAGTAGATAGCTATTATGGGGAGCAAACGGTTAGTACTGGAGATAGTCCATTCGTCTCGGGTGCGATAATTAATGAGTTGGAAGAGCTGAAAATGGGGCAGTACCAGTTTGCGGTTCAATTAGATAATGCCTACTATGAAGGTCTGCTCAATCTACAAAACAAAAAACAGTCTTTTCCACTTAATCGAACTTATAGTGTTCCAAATAGTCTTATGCCTAATTTTCCAATTTTGCAGTTGGATTATAATCAACAAAATAAAACTATTAAATTGGTAAATCTTGGTTCAGTTGCACCTAAGGACGCAATTGTTACGCTTCTTGAGAAAAAGCATTTTTATGATATTGACAGAACGGCGTTGTTTTCAGGCGAAAGTAGAGCCGTATTTACCAACTTTGATGCCTCTGGTTTTACGGTACATTTACGCCAAGGAGGCTGCAATAATTTGGACGGAAAAGGAAAACGATTTGCTTGGGGGCAAGCAGTGCCCTATTCTTATGACTTTGGTAATGTCTTTTTAGGTAAAAACAAGGAATCAGATATAACGTATGGAGACGTTCAGGAGGGTAAAAATCCTAATTCATTGCGGTTTTCCTTCAATAACGCTAGTGCTGTTTGGGGAACTGTCGGAGAAGAATTATTTAAAAAAGGCACAACTATTACTCCCACTAGCCAAAATATGGCGCTAGATTTAGCAAGTAATTCCTCGATTAGGATATTTTCCGATGGTCAAGAATTTGACCTAGGAGATAATTTTACTTTTTCTGCGAAAATATGGCTCAGGTCACTCCAAGCCAACACCGAATTGTTAAACATGGGGCCACTTTCTTTATTGTTGGACTCAGAGGGTATAAAATTGCTTAACCGGTCCAATGAAATTATCAATACTAGACAGGGACTGGAATTAGAATCTTGGTACCATATTGCCCTAGTCAGAAATGGAAGTAAGTTAACACTTTACTTAGATGGAAAGGATTTGGGATCTGCTCCTATCACTTCTGATAATATATCGGGAATTACTCCTGCTAGTGGGCTGTTCTTTAGCGGAGGGGACCCACTTAGGTCCTCTCGTTCAAATTATATTGATGGTTACTTAGATTTTATATGCATGCGTAAACAAAGTCTTAAACCCGCACAGATTGCTTTGGAAGTTACGAAAGAACCTTTACCTGGAGCAGAGAATTATTTTCTGTTTTATCATTTCAATCAAGCTCCCTCCATAGATATCGTTGATGATGTCACTAATTGTAGAGTCGGTGATTTATATGTCCCCAATAAGGATGATTTAAGCAATAAATGGGTTCCTACCTCTGTTATCAAAAATGCAGCGAAACAGGTGGTCAAAAAAGATTTAGCGGTGTCCAACTATGCTTTAGAATTTGATGGTAATAATGACTTTATAAAAGTAGGAAATATTGACCTAAATGGAAAAGAAACCTTAACCATGGAGGCTTGGATAAAGGTGAACGAACTAAATAATCTTCCAGTAGATATTGCAGGCATTGAAGTCAAAGATAATAATAGGGAGACTTACTACATTAGTCAAAAAAAGCACAACTTTGCCCTATTGCGGATTGCCAAAATAAACGGTACCGCCAGATTACAATTTGGTATTGGAACGTCCTCCTCTAATGATTATTATTCTGCGAATTGGTTATCATCTCAAAAGACGCTAGAAAAAGGTAAGTGGTATTACGTAACTGGGGTCTTTGAGGATAGGCGGTTAAAACTTTTTATAAATGGAGTGCAGGATAAAGCGGCAAAATTTTCTATAAATAATAAGCCGAGCAATAGTATTACAGATAAGCATATAATGGCTAGTGGTGAGTTCTTCATTGGCAAAGGGGAGTCAGGAAATTATTTTAAGGGGGTCATTGACCATGTAAAGGTTTGGCATACTGCTAGAACGGAAGCCCAGATTGCCGATGATATGCAAGACAGAGTGGTGAGAGACGGTAATTTGATACTCAGTTATGATTTTAATGAAGGTGAAGGCACCGTCTCAAAAAGTAAAGATTTCCAGCAAAGAATCGGACAACTGTCCAATATGCCAGCCAATGCTTGGGTGCCTGCCAATTGGAAACCAATGAAGGCCCCCTCCACAAAGGAGAACCTTTCTAAAAAGGTAAATTATGCGCTCGATTTTGATGGTAAAGATGACGTAGTGGAAATAGGGAATTTAGAAAATTTTAGCGGAGATAGGTTGACCATCCAAGCTTGGATTAAGCCAGAAAAGTTTGGTAATGTCTTTGGGTTTTACATGAAACATAATTTTATTGGAATATCTATTAATGAATCTAGTGTATATAATTCTTATACAAGAGAGAGGATTAAGAAGAAGGTTATTGAATTTCGAGTTCAAAATTCGTCGTCCCTTTTGAGGGTTAAATCCTTTGATGGACCGACATTAGAACTTGGGAAATGGATACACGTGGCTGGGGTCTTTTATATCGATAAAGATTATAAACCTAAATTAGACCTGTACTTAAATGGGGAGTTAATTGCTTCAGAAAAAAAGTCATATAGCTTTTTTCGGGCAGAATGGAACAGTGATTCAAAATTTAAAATTGGTAATAATCCGTTTTTTTTCAAAGGGCAAATAGATAATGTGAAAGTATGGAAAACCGCTAGAAATCAGGCTCAGATTCGAGCAGATATGTTAGAGGAACAGATTACCAACCCTAATCTTATGTATTATTACGATTTCAATGATGGCTCAGGCAATAGTTTGACAAATAAAGGCAGTGCAAAAAATGCCAATGGTACCTTAGAAAATATGACTAATTCGGATTGGGTGGTTTCTGCCTTTAACGACTATCAACCGATTAAAGCTACCTTGAGCGGCCCCTCTGAAATAACTGCCGGTAAACAGGCAAGCCTTACCTTAGATATTACAAGTGGTACCTCTCCTTTTACGGTTACTTATAAGGCAGGGAATCTTAGTAGAACCATCAATGATTATGTAAAGGGAACACCCATTACAATCAATCCAGCTATTTCAACGAAATATACTTTAGTTAGCGTCAAAGATGCCAAAGGAACTGCAGCAGAGGAGATAAAAGGGGAAGTAAACGTTCAGATAAGGCGAACGCAGGTTACTTTAATCAATGAAGGCTCAGGAGATGGTGCTATTAGGTTCTTTCTTCCTCCTCACTATGGCACCATTAATAAACTAGCGATATATGATAAAGTTGGCAACTTAACACTCTATTATGACAAAGTTGGAGGCACTCAACTAATCAGAACCTCCCCCTTGGGCATTTTTAATTATGATTACCATTTGGCGACTCACGAAATAAAAAAGGAAAAGGTAATTGAAGGAGATTTTAACCAAGGTAATTATGAATTTTATGTACAAGTAGATAATGATTATTTTCAAACCAAAGCAGATATAAAGAAAGAGTTACAGGTAATAGAAATGACCACACTAACAAATCAACCTAGCCAACTGAATTTCCCTTTTCCAGCCATGAGTATGACCTATGATGTTCAGTCTGGCAAAGTTAAAATACAAAAAGAAGGAATCAAATCTCTACCTAATGGTTTAGAAGTTGCTGCAGTAAATTGGAATCCAGCGAACCAAAGTTTTGATTTTCAGGCGGTAACCTTTTCGGAATTCTCGGCTAATTCTATAACGGTTGAAGCCAAGAAGTGTGAGGGTTATAAATCTATGAAGAACCAGAATTGGAATCAAAATATAGATATAACAACACTTAATAAGGAATACCAAAAATTATCAAATCCATTATTAGTCGCTAAAAGCACTGATGGGAAATACTATATCTCAAGGAGTGAAGCCACAACGATTACTAGTGGAAATGACGCAAATGCTAAAAAACAATTTATTGCGCTCCAAGAAGCGTGGAAACTAAAAGATTCCAAACTATTATCGCAGGCCGAGGCCTTCTTCCAAGGCCACAATCAGATAATTACTAAAGATAACTATGCCTTCAATTTTGCGGGTAAATATGCAATTACGGGTTCTCTACCTAACGTTTCGGCTTTAAATTCTAAGAATACCACAATAGCTTTTAGAATGAATTTGGATAAGGTTGAGCTACCACAAACTATCTTCGCTGTGGATGGTATGCCTAAGTTTTCTATAAAGGTTATAAAGGGAAAAATTAGGGCTACCTATAACGAAGCTGAGGTAACTTCTGAAAGAAAAATTCAGGCAGGTAAATGGTATCATGTTGCCGTTATTGATAATGGTCAAGATTTAAACCTATTTATAGACGGAAAGAAAGTAGGCACCAAGGAAAAAACGAATAATGACCTAATGAAAATAACGTATTTTATTGGAGGGACACCTACCACTCGCGTTCCAATAGGTGATAAAACTATTTACCCTGGTACTACTAATGGTCAATTGGATTACATTTATTTTATTCAAAAAGCCTTGACGGAAGCGGAGATAATTTCCCAGATAAATAATGCCCCAGCCTTTAATGCCTACGACTATTTATTTTACTATCATTTTAATCAAACCCCAAGTTCCACAATAATGGATAATGAGTATAATTGTGTTCCTGCAAAACCATTTAATTCTGGTAATGGAATGAATTCAGTCCTTTCTGAGGCAGAATTACAATCGGCTTGGGTACAGACCAATAATTCGGCCACTACAACGGGTACATCCAATACCTCATCAACAGCCTCTGGGGCGAACATTTCAGTTTCTTCTAATAACCCAAATAATTCTAATGTGCCACCTACTGTTGAATTTCGTAAACTGGGCCAGTCTCAAGAAGTTTGCTTTGGTAGCCCTATTTGGGTGCAGGCTAACATCAAGGGGGGAACGCCGCCCTATCGTTTGGTAATTGATGATGATATTAGCGAGCCAATAGTGATTGAGAATTACCAAAATAGAACACCTATTAAGTTTCATGTTAATGGCACAGCAAAGGTGAAAATTAAAGAAGCAACGGATGCCAAGGGACAATTAGTGAAATCATTATCTTCTCCAATAGATATAAAGATGATTCCTAGAGAAGGGCCTAGAAATATTCAGTGGTTTTCTCAACCCATAGGAGGTGGAGAGCACCTTTTAAGGCTCATTATTGATGGTCAGAAAAAGCCTGCCGAAATAACTTACTCCATTAATGATAGGGAGCAACGACCAGTGATTATACCTAATGAAATAATTAGTGCGAAAGAAGACCGGCAATCAAAAATTTTTAAATTGTTAAAAGTAAAAGCCTTGGATGGTTGTATAGTAGAACCAAACATGATAATAAGAATTCCAAACTGATAGGTGGAGCAACTGTGTATAAATATATAAAACTTGAAAAAAATAGGGT
This sequence comes from Bacteroidota bacterium, assembly GCA_039024375.1. Taxonomy (GTDB): domain Bacteria; phylum Bacteroidota; class Bacteroidia; order Chitinophagales; family Saprospiraceae; genus JAFMDF01. The sequence continues at coordinate 2,497 of JBCCQK010000085.1, read as the reverse complement.
ATTGCTGATGCCACTCTTTTGGGTAGGAAGGAGCGGTGTGCTTTTGGCACAAGCTGATTTAAAGGGCATTCCTGTAGTTCCCATCAACCACGACCACATAGGGAATTGGTCAATTAGCGAGGATAGCCAGAATTTACCGATTGCCAATAGTGAATTTCAGAAAGCAAAAGTAAAAGGATGGTGGCGCAGTATTAAAACAAATTGACTGGAATGAGAAGAGTGGAAATTGATTTAACTAGGACTAAATTCAGATAGTCATTAAAAAAACACAATGAACTTTAGAAAATATATAATCTTACTAATTTTTCTGGTATTGGGTACGACCCTTATTGCCCAACTCAACCTAGAAATTACCCACTACGGCGGCGAACTCAACCTCAAATGGTTTCCCATGAACCCCAAAATCTGGGAACAAGGTAACCAAACGGGTTACCAAATCGAACGTTGGGAACTCACCGAAAATGGGCAGGTCAAAGCCAATACTAAAACGATATTGGTTAGCAGTCCACCCTTACAACCTAAGGATTCGCTGTGGTTCGTAGAAAATGGAGCTTTGCAAAATTATTACGTAGCCGCCTTGGGAGATTTACTCTACGACCCTGATTTTCAATACGAATCAGATTTATTGGATGCGAAAAAACTACGCTACGATTATTTGCTGCGGGAGGCAATGTATTCGGATAATACTGCTGCCCATGCCTTAGGATTGCATTATACGGATAGTACAATGGTGGATGGCCTGCTATATCGCTATCGAGTTTTTGCGACCCAAAATGGACGAATTTTAGCAGAAGCACAGGCCGATATGGATGCCGAAACGGGGACCTTTGTTAGTAATGAAGTAGACTTAGAATTTGACTTACCCGACGGCAAATCTATCACCGAAATGAGTGGGCGTTTGAATAATGTGCCGATTGATATGGTAGTCTTGACTGGAAAAGCCTACGAAGATTCGATTGTGTTGCGTTGGGGACCGAATACCCCCGCTTTTTGGGAAGCCGCCAATGAGCAAGGTTATTTACTCATGCGCATGGAAATTGGTGAAGGAGAAGTCAATATTGACTCCATAGGTAGGATTTATCCTTGGCCGCAAGATTCTTTGTCGGAGGCAATTGCGGGAGATGATATGGCACTAGTCGCTGCCCAATCCCTTTATGGAGCAATGGATGCTCCACCGACGAATATGTTTGATGAGGCCAGTTTATTTGAAAATCGGCACGCCTTTGCTTTGTATGCTGCAGAACGTTCAAAATTAGCGGGAGATATACTGGGCTTACGCTACGTCGATAGACAAGTCGAAACGGGTAAAACCTACACTTATTACGTCAATTCTCCCGCTTCGACTTATGCCATGTCGGGAAGGTCTTTTGAAATTGAAAATAGATACATTCCCGACCCAACACCCTTTGGTTTTGTGGCGGCCCCCAGAGATAGTTCTATTTTGCTCAAATGGGAAATAGCACGCAATCAAGAGCATTTTTCGGGCTATTTTGTGGAGCGTTCCGATGATGGCGGGCAGACTTTTTATCGTCTAAATGAACAACCCCTAGTTTTTTTAGAAGATGACCGATTGCCCCTTGAGTTTTATTCTATCCTAGATTCTACTAATACCAATGAGGTCTCTTTTGTGTATCGCTTAATTGGCTTGACCTCCTTTGCTGACTTGAGTCCACCCGCAGAAGTACGGGCTCAAAGTAAGGATAGGACGCCGCCGCCCAATCCCATTTTTACTTTTGCTGACCTTCTGGAAGATACCGCAACCATGGAAATTCGATGGAGGATAGTAGATTATCCACAAGATTTTCTAGGCTTTCAAGTGCTGTTGGGGAAGGGGCCAGAAGGTCTGTTTGATACGCTTACTAATATTGTACCTCAAGATTCTTTGCGCTTTATCTATCGTCCAGAAAAATATACAGAACGGTTACACTTTTTCAAAGTGCTCGCCTGGGATACCAATAGAAATGCAGGGGAATCGGTGGCACGTTATGTACACTATCCAGATTTTTTACCACCCGAACCACCTCAAAACGTCGAAGGACTAATTGATAAAAATGGACATCTCTCCCTATTTTGGGACCATAGTACATCCAATGATGTGACGGGTTATTTTGTCTATTCCAGTCATGATACCAATTCGGTCTTTTTACCTCGAACGGATTATGCTTTGACAGAAAACTTCTTTAGAGATACTTTACCTACCCACGTGATGAATGAGGTCATCTACTATTATGTAGTTGCTCAGGATGATAATTATAATAAAAGTGGCATCGGCGAAATTGTCGAGATAGAACGACCCGATTTTGTTCCCCCAATGACACCACATCTTCGCTACCACTTCTTGCCCAACTGACAATGATAGCAGAATCCGTACTTACGGTGGGATTGAGATGTGGAGTCATTGGGGGAACAAAATCGGGTCGTTCTATCTCGACAATTTCGCCGATGCCACTTTTATTATAATTATCATCCTGAGCAACTACATAATAGTAGATGACCT
>JBCCQK010000084.1:0-20801 GCA_039024375.1 Bacteroidota bacterium | reverse complement strand
GTTCCAGTTTACCTTACGACTAAACTCTGAAAATTAAAGAAGGGAAAAGGGAAAACTTGCACAATTTTTATTAACTTTCGTAGAGCAATTGATTAAGAAAACAAAATTTATACTATCTTCATCGTTGCAGTTACGATTCTACAAATTAAGTGTGTCCCTTAGCGACAGCCCCGTTTGCAGTCAAGGACGCTAGATAAGACTGCAAAACGCCCATTTTAATTTTAGAGAAAGAAATCCAAAAATGGTAGAAACGAAAATTGACCTTCACGAAGCGCTCCAAAATCAATTTGGCTTCGACAAATTCAAAGGGAATCAGGAGCAAATTGTTCAGAGTGTATTAGATGGCAACGATACTTTCGTAATTATGCCCACAGGCGGTGGAAAATCGCTCTGTTACCAATTGCCCGCACTGATGATGCCTGGCACTGCCATTATTATTTCTCCGCTTATCGCCTTGATGAAAAATCAAGTAGATTCTATCCGAGGTTATAGTCAGAACGATGACGTGGCGCACTTCCTAAATTCTTCCCTTTCTAGAGTACAGATAAAACAGGTTAAGTCGGATATTCAAAGCGGACGGACGAAGTTGCTTTACGTCGCTCCCGAAACGTTGACCAAAGAAGAGAATATTGCCTTTTTCAAAGAAGTCAATCTTTCTTTCGTAGCAGTGGACGAAGCGCACTGTATCTCCGAGTGGGGACACGATTTTCGCCCAGAATATCGGCGTATTCGGCATATGATTAATGACATTGACCGAGATATTCCCGTTATTGCGTTGACGGCAACGGCTACACCAAAAGTGCAGTCCGACATCGTGAAGAACTTGAATATGAAAGATGAGAAGATTTTTATCTCTTCTTTCAATCGGGACAATTTGTACTACGAAGTCCGACCTAAGGGCAAAAAAGAAGCTACTTTCCGAAGTATCGTGCAGTACGTTAAAGGGCAAGCGGATAAATCGGGCATTATTTACGTACAATCACGAAAATCTACGGAAGAAATTGCTAAGATTCTCAACGTCAACGACGTAAAGGCAGCGCCCTACCATGCTGGACTAGATGCCAAAACGAGAAGTAAGACACAGGACGATTTCTTGATGGAAGAAATTGACGTCATCGTAGCAACGATTGCTTTTGGAATGGGCATCGACAAGCCCGACGTTCGCTTCGTTATCCACTACGATATTCCAAAGAGTATTGAAAATTACTATCAAGAAACGGGTCGTGCGGGGAGAGATGGTCTGCAAGGAGATTGTCTAGCTTTCTATTCGTATAAAGATATTCTCCGTTTAGAAAAATTCCTACGGGACAAACCCGTCGCCGAACGAGAATTGAGTGCTCAATTGATGCAGGAAATCATGGCGTACGCCGAAACGACTTCTTGCCGTCGCCGATTTTTGTTGCATTACTTTGGCGAAGAATATGACGACGCAAAATGCGACAATATGTGTGACAACTGTCGTCACCCGAAGCAAAAACTGGAAGTTAAAGCCGAAATGACGCAAGCTTTGAAAGCAGTTTTGGCCCTGCAAGAAAATTATAAAATCAAGACCTTGGTGGACTTCGTTCGAGGAAAGGACACGAAGGAAATGCAGGACTTCAAATTTAACAAAAAAGAAGGGTACAGCGTCGGCAAAGAAAAGGACGATACCTTTTGGAACTCCGTGTTCCGTCACGGTATTTTGAATAACTTTATTTTAAAGGAAATCGAAAATTACGGCGTACTCAAACTGACCGATGCCGGAAGAGCGTTTATCGAGAACCCTTCTTCCGTTATGATTCCGATAAATCATAATTATGACTCCGTAGAATTTGACTACGCTGAGTCCTCTGGCAAATCGGCCGTTCTGGACGATGTGCTTATTAAGATGTTGCGAGATTTGCGCAAGCAAGAAGCCAAAAAACGGAACGTTCCGCCTTTCGTTATTTTTCAAGACCCTTCGCTGGAAGATATGGCAACGCAATATCCAATTTCAATGGCGGACATGAAAAATATTTCGGGGGTTAGTCACGGTAAAGCCATTCGATACGCTAAGCCGTTCATTGAAATGATAAAGGAATACGTAGAAGTCAACGAAATTGACCGACCGACTGATTTTGTCGTCAAGTCTGTTGCTAAAAAATCGAAGGTAAAAGTGGCCATTATTCAAGGCATTGACCGAAAAATTCCTTTGGACGATATTGCTTCTTCCAATAATTTGTCGATGGAAGAAATGATGCACGAATTAGACGCTATCGTTACTTCGGGTACAAAATTAAATATCGACTATTATTTGGAAGAAGAAGTCGATGAATACTCTAGAGAAGATATCTATGACTTTTTTATGGAAGCGGAATCGGATTCTCCCGAGGAAGCCTTCAAAGAGCTAAAGGAAGATGATATTACCATTGAAGAAATTCAATTAATGCGGATTAAATTTTTGTCAGAAATGGCGAATTAGTGACTAGTAATTAGTTGACTAGTGAATAGTATAACTGAGCGTGCAGAAAGCCTTTTAGATAGTCGTCTGAAAGGCTTTCTTATTCAACGAAAGATAAAAAGCGTATGAAAATTCTCATCATCAATGGCCCGAATCTCAATTTATTAGGAAAGCGAGAACCCGAAATCTATGGAACACAAACCTTCGAAGATTACTTCCAGTTGTTGAAAAAAAAATATTCACAAATCGAGTTAACTTATTTTCAAAGTAATTCGGAAGGTGCCTTGATTGATAAAATCCACGAAGTGGGATTTGATTTTGATGGCATTGTCATAAATGCGGGCGCTTACACCCATACATCTATCGCCATTGCCGATGCAATTGGAGGGATTACAACGCCCGTTTTGGAAGTGCATATTTCCAATATCCACGCACGAGAAACATTTAGGCATCATTCTTATTTGAGTGCGAAATGTGTTGGAAGCATTGTTGGGTTAGGACTAACGGGGTATGATTTAGGAATTGAATTTTTTCTCTCGAAGTGCAAATAGCTACCTATACGATTCCTTAAAATTCATAACATTTTACGGCCTTACTACGTCGATTGCCACCATTTCCCACCCGAAAAGGATTGATTTTGATACCTGCGTAGAAATCCGTACCTGTTAGATTTCCCTGTCCTACAAAACTACCCAAATCTTCTGTACCAATTACAAAAAACGCTACTCGCAACGCCGCCCCTACTTTTAGGTGCTTCCAGTTGTACACCGAAACTGGCAGAAAAGCAGATACCCATCTATGTTCAAAACGAGGCGTGACAGCTAATAAGTTCCCCCGTTCGACTAGCAAGTCGGGAATGGCTAATCTTTGCAAAAGTGTCGCATTCACAAAAAAGGATTCTTGGATAGCCAAATCGGCCTGCAAACTAAAAGTTGTCGGCAATCCCATAGTATAACTCGTTCCCAGAAAAGTGGTGTTTGCATTACCGAATAGCTCCTCGTTGAGTTGACTTAAGCCATCTCGAAAATCGGTTACGTCACTCAAATTTCTAGGGTCGAAAGTAAACACCTCATTAATGTTCACTCTGTGAGATTCAGTATTTTGTTCGAACCGAATACGGCCCATGTCCAAAATGGCGGCGCCTAATTTAATTCCGTAGCCGTCTAAATACCCTTCCGAAGCGTAAGTGATACCTAAATCCAAACCGAAGCCCGTCCCATTTTGTTGGAGATTGACGGTTTCTTCGTCCAAACTGGAATGGGTGAAACCAAAACGAACAATAGCTCCGCCATTAAAAGTCAGCACATCTCGGTTCATTTTTGTGATGTCTAAATCGGAATCATTTTTGATAAAAAAAGACTCATAACCTTGTAGATATTTCGCACTTATCCCCAAGCCAATTTGACCACTCGCTACTTCTTTTTTAAATAGATAGTTGATACCAATTTCTCCCCAAGCCATCCCCGACGCAATGGTCGGAAATACATCGTAGTCATTATTGGGCAATATACTCTGATAATCGTAGTAACCAAATACGGCGGGAATCCGATGGCCGCCACCCATCGCCCGAAAATTAGTGAAGAGTCCAATAGCGTGTTGGTCAAAATTTAATAAAAAAGAAGGGCCTTGAATGGTAGTGACTGCTGAGAAAAACTTATTTTTTCCCGGCTCAGCGAAGTCAAATACAGTAGCATCATTGGAGAATTGTTGGTCGGCGGGGAAGTCAGTCGCTAAGAAAATATCCTCCGAGCGAGTCGATAATAGTTGACCAATGCTAGTATTTTGAAAGCTGCCAAAATTATTATCCACGAACACCCCGAAGGCACCTAGATTAACGTCCCAACGAAACGGTGTGGTCAAATTACTTGCTGGATTAAGCGCAATACCGTTAACGCCCGAATAATTTTCGGTACGCAAACCAAGTTGCTCTTGGGCAAAGAGCGACAAAGCGCCATAACTACAAAGAAGAAAACAGACCAAGTACTTCATGATGTAAAATTTGGAAATACAACTCATCAAATAATCGTAAAAGTACGAGAAGAGATTGCGTCGTCAACTATAAATTGTGCCAACTAGCTTCCTTTGTCCGCCATAATTTCGAAATTCACAAAGATAGATACCCTGCCAAGTACCTAAATTGAGTCGATGATTGGTAATGGGGATAGTCACCGAACAGCCCGTAAGCGTGGATTTAATATGCGCAGGCATATCATCTGGACCTTCTAAAGTATGGGTCAAATACGGTTCATTTTCGGGGACAAGTCGATTAAAAATTTGTTCGAAATCCACTCGAACCGAAGGGTCCGCATTTTCGTTAATGGTTAGACCAGCAGAAGTGTGCTGTAAGAATAAGTGTAAGATTCCCATTCGGGGTAATTCGGGTAATTGACGATAAATTTCTTCATCAATCAGATGATAGCCTCTACCGTAGGCGGGTAATCTACATTCGAACTGTTGTATCATTTTTTGGCGTCACTCGTTAAAAAGCCCCATTTTACTGGCATCAGGTTCGTTAAAAAGCAGAAAAATAGGTTAATAGAATCAAAATAGGTTAAATATCTCTTTTTTTGTGATTTCAAAATGGCGTACCTTTACTTTCCTTCAACACTTAGATAAATAGGGAAGTTATATTCCAAACCCCAACAAGAAAAAAGTAATTAAAATAATGAGTCGAAAGAACAAATATATCTGTATTCATGGACATTTTTACCAACCTCCTCGGGAGAACGCTTGGTTAGAAGCGGTTGAACGCCAAGATTCTGCGGCACCTTTTCACGATTGGAACGAGAAAATTAACTTTGAATGTTACGCCCCTAATGCGGCTGCTAGAATCAAAGAGGGGGACGAGATTATCAAAATTGTCAATAATTACGAGCGAATTAGTTTCAACTTCGGTCCTACGCTACTCTCATGGATGGAAAAAGCGGACAAAGATACCTATCAAGCGATTGTTGAGGCGGATATTCAGAGTAGCAAAAAATTCAATGGTCACGGCTCGGGCGTAGCGCAGGCGTATAGCCACATGATTCTTCCCTTAGCTAATCAACGAGATAAGGACACTCAAGTTATCTGGGGAATCAAAGATTTTGAGCGACGCTTTGGTCGCAAGCCCAAAGGGATGTGGTTAGCAGAAACAGCGGCGGATACTGCTAGCTTAGAAACACTAGCAAAGTACGGTATTGAGTTTACCATTTTAGCCCCTAGACAAGCCAAAGCCTTCAGAAAAATTGGGGCGGACAATTGGGAGCAGTTGGGACACGCTGCGGTTGACCCTCGCCGACCCTACCTGTGTAAATTGCCTTCTGGGAAGTCGATAGCACTATTTTTCTACGACGGGAATATTGCACAAGATGTGGCTTTTAAAGGTATTCTGAATAACGGAAAACACTTTGCCAATCGACTCACTAGTACCTTCAATGACAATAATGAACCCCAATTGGTCAATGTAGCTACCGATGGTGAGAGTTACGGGCATCATCACCGCCACGGGGAAATGGCGCTCGCCTTTTGTTTGAATTATATTGAGGAAAATAATTTGGCCATCATTTCCAATTACAGTGAATTTTTAGAAAAATTTCCGCCACAGTACGAAATTCAAATCCACGAAAATAGTTCTTGGAGTTGTGTACACGGGGTGGAAAGATGGCGTTCTAATTGCGGTTGCCGCGCCGACGTCAACAACGGATGGAGTCAAGCTTGGCGAAAACCGCTACGAGAATTATTGAATTGGTTGAGGGATACGTTGATTCCCATTTACGAAGTAGAAGCTTCGGGGCTAATCGTCTCACCTTGGGATGCTAGAAATGAATACATCCAAGTTATTCAGAATAGAACGGACGAGACCACACAGGCTTTTTTAGAAAAATACGCCACTAAAGAGTTGGACGCTCACGAAATATCTAAGGTTTTTCGACTGCTAGAAATGCAGCGCAACGCCATTTTGATGTTCACCAGTTGTGCTTGGTTTTTTGACGAAATTTCTGGTTTAGAAACGAATCAAGTACTGCAATACGCGTTACGCGCTATCGCCTACGCTAGACAAGTATCAGGTATGGATTTACATCCGGAATTTCAGCGCAGACTCGAAGATATTCCAAGTAACGTTTATGAGAATGGAGCCGTTAGCTACAAAAAAGTGGTGATTCCCACTCGTTTGGATTTAGAAAGAGTGGGGATGCACTACGCTTGTGCCTCGCTTTTTGCCGAAAACCCCGACCAAATGTCGTTATTCAATTATACGGCGGAGAATGAATACTTCGACCGTATTATTGCGGGCAACTATCGACTGGTCATTGGTCGGACAACCGTTCAGTCTAAAATCACCCACTCCCAAACGGCTTTCAGCTTTGCAGTGCTCTATTTAGGGCAGCAAAATATTATTGGAAACTTATCCGTGCAAATGCCTAGTTCGGCTTACAAGGAAGCTAGAGACTTATTGTTAGAAGGATTCCGAGCAACCGACTTGGGTAGAGTAATTGGGCTGATGCAGACCTATTTCTCTTCCGAAAAGTTTTCCATCTGGCACTTATTTAGAGATGAAAAACGACAGATTTTTGAGCGCATCAACAGCAAAAGTCTGACTCAAATTGAAAAAGATTTCCGAGAAATCTATAACGACAATTACCAACTAATTATGGGTATGCGGAATAGTGGCATACCGATTCCAGATGTATATAAAAGTGCCCTGCGACACGTTATCAATACTGATTTGCACCATTTTTTCGATGATAGCATCTTGAATATTCTGGAGTTAAAGCGGTTGTCAAAAGAGTTAAAAAAGTGGGATTTGCCTATTGACCATCCACAAACGTTGAAATTAGCGGCGGGCGAACGGGTATTCTACGAAATTCAAAAACTAGAATTTGAAGGCGTACCCGAAACGCAAATTTGGTCGCTAGTAGAAATTTTGGAGACCCTAAATGAGATGAATCTTGATTTGGACATTTGGAAAAGCCAAAATGCCTACTATTCTTTATTGAAAAACTTTCACAAAGGAGAGCGAACGTTCGTCAATGAAGGTTGGAAAAAGGCCTTTTTACGACTTGGAGAACTGATAAATATCCGTCCCGTAATCTTTGACCGAGTCTCCGTTAGTCCCCAAAAGCAAGCGGTCTAATGAAATTATCATCCAATCAACTAGTCAAAAAATATGGTAAAAGAACCGTTGTCAAAGGCGTCTCCGTAGAGGTGAACCAAGGAGAAATAGTTGGACTTTTAGGCCCTAACGGAGCGGGAAAAACGACTACTTTTTACATGGTTGTCGGTTTTATCAAACCCAACGACGGCAACGTTTTTCTCGACCAAGAGGATATTACCAGTTTGCCGATGTATCGTCGGGCGCAGCGAGGAATTGGCTATTTACCCCAAGAACCTTCTGTCTTCCGAAAACTGAGTGTAGAAGATAACCTGAAGGCCGTACTGGAAATGACTGACTTGAACGAACCCGCACAAGAAGCAAAACTTGAAAGTTTGATTGCCGAGTTCAACTTGGAAAAAGTCAGAAAAAGTAATGGAGATACCTTATCGGGAGGAGAACGTCGCCGCACGGAAATTGCTCGGGCCTTAGCCACCGACCCCAAATTTATTTTGCTAGACGAACCTTTTGCGGGAATTGACCCCATTGCTGTGGAAGATATTCAGACGATTGTTGATAAATTACGGACCAAAAATATTGGCATTCTAATTACCGACCACAATGTTCAAGAAACACTATCCATCACCGACCGAGCGTATTTAATGTTTGAAGGGAATATTCTAAAAGCGGGAACGGCCGAAGAATTAGCCGCTGATGAGATGGTTCGTAAGGTCTATTTGGGAAAAAATTTCGAATTAAGAAAAAAAAGTTAGTTAAAAAGTGTGGAATTTTCTCTGTTAGGTACTCTATATAAGTAGTAAAAGTAAAATAAGACTACATAAACGAGAGAACAACACAGACTTGAGAAAACTTACACACCCCGTCGTCAACTGGCGCCCTGCGCCTTTTGTTCGCTTACTCTTTCCATTTGCGTTGGGCAGCTACCTAGCCTATCAATTTAATCAGCAGCACTATCTGCTACTCGTACTATTTGTACTTTCCGTAGTAGGATATATATATTTGGAAAAGTTTCAAACACACCCTAGTCGCCGATGGTGTACAGGAATCTGTCTGCATCTATTCTTATTCTTATTGGGCTATCAATTAGGCTATTTCAACAATGATTTGAATCGAGCCAAACATTTTCAACAGACCCTTCGGTCAGAAAATGTTGTAGTTGGCATAGTGGATGAAATCCCTGTGGTCAATCAAAAATATACCAAAGCAGTCTTAAAAATACAAGGAATTGGCGAAACAGCCACAACGATAGAAGATTGCCAAGGAAAGCTGCTAGTACTACTGAAAGTAGATTCGACCGATGATGTCGTGCCTGCTTACGGCGATAAAATAGTATTAAAAGGTCGTATTACTACCATTGCCACTTCCAAAAATCCACATGCGTTTGACTTCAAACAATACCTCTTTTTTAAAAATATTCATCATCAATCATTTGTCAACTCAACGCAGTGGTCAATCGTAGCGTCTCACCAAGGGAATGCTTTCTTGCAGTGGATTTATACTTGGCGCCACCAATTCCAAAGTGTCTTGACCAAATATATTACGGGAGACGAGGAACGTTCCATTGCTACGGCGCTATTGTTAGGGGACAAAACCCAACTATCCGACAAAACCAAAAACGCATACGCTCAAAGTGGCGCTATTCACGTACTTGCCGTTTCGGGATTGCACGTAGGTATTTTAAGTGGGTTGTTCCTACTCTTTCTACGGCGACTGCCGTTCTCGGGGCAGCATTGGCGAGGTATGAAACTGTTGATTATTCTTTTCACCATCTGGTCTTTCGCGCTGCTGACGGGCGGAGCAGCTTCGGTAGTAAGGGCAAGCTGCATGTTTACTATCTTTTATATTGGTTCGCACTTGCAACGGCAGTCGAATAGTTACAACTCTTTGGCAATTGCTGCCTTTCTACTGCTTCTGTACAATCCGTTTGCCCTTTTCGACGTAGGTTTTCAGCTCTCTTTCTCGGCTGTTTTGGCCATCATTTTTTTATATCCAAGGCTACATCAGATTTGGGTACCTTCTTCAAAAGTAGCGTACTATTTCTGGACACTGACGCTAGTAAGTCTCTGCGCCCAAATTGGCGTTGCGCCACTGAGCCTTTATTATTTTCACCAAGTACCTACCTATTTTTGGTTAACGGGATTGGTCGTCATTCCCGTTGCCTCCATTATTTTGTACGGCGGTATCTTTTTGTTGATTAGTGATTTTTTTTGTACCACTCTCGCTAGTCTTTTAGGAAAATTACTCGACCAGATTATCTACTTACAAAACGAATTTGTGAAGGCAATTCAACATTTACCTTTTCACTGTGTAGACGGATTTTGGTTACAACAATGGGAAGTTGTATGCAGCTACCTCGTCCTAATCAGTGTAGGTATTTGGCTGTTTTGTCATCGATATTCGTATTTATTCGTCGCTTTAAGTGGTTTGCTGTTTTTATCTTGTAGTCAACTGTTGACCTATTTCTGGCAAACGAGTCAACGACAAATTATCGTTTATGCGATTCCGGCAAAAAGTGCCATTGATTTTGTCGATGGTAAAAAAGTGTACGAATATCAGCTTACCGCATTAACGGAAAAAGACCATCAATACAATCGACAGAATCACCGCTGGGCCAAAGGTATTTCAACCGTCGTTTCGGCAGCAAAAGAGGGTGCACAACAAGCACATTTTTATAAAAAGGGAAATTTTATGCAGTTCCATAATATTCGTTTGGCGACTATTGATAAAGGTATAGACCTTAGGCAGTCGAACGCTAAACCTTTCCGATGCGACTATATCATCTTGCAAGGAGAAGCGGAGCAATCCATCGAACAACTAAAGGAACATTTTAATTTTAAAAAATTAATTTTTGATACTTCTTGCCCAGCTTGGAAGGTGAGTAAGTGGATAGCTGAATGTGAAAAATTAAATATAGATTACACGGATATTCGAACGGAAGGCGCTTTGATTATTTCTTTGATATGAATCTACAACTTCTCAGCAACCACAATCGCTTTCTTTTCTTGGCGCTTTGTTCCAGATAGGTCAAAATATTCTATCCATAAAACGTATATGCCCTTTGGAACCCGTTGTCCTTCGGCATCCAAACCTTCCCACTTAAAACTTCCCTCTGTTCCTAGTAAATCCGATTGGGCAATATTTTTAATTAACTTTCCTTGTGCATCAAATATCTGAATGGTAGCAATGTAGCCACTTTGGTCAGTTCTGTAATTGACTTGAATAAAATTTTCGAAACCGTCGTTGTCGGGAGAAATTCTTTTATTGGATAAAGAAAAAATAGACGAATTGGACGAGGAGGGAGTAGCCTGTTGAGAGTTCACGGCGGTAGGTGTACCAAAGCCTGCATCTAAAGCCGCCGATTGCCAATTACCTGCATTCTGGGTGGGCAATTCCGTGCTGATACGTTCCAGAGCAACGCCGTTTTTATCGTTTAGAAGCCCATTATGCAAATCGTCCGAATAGTCAAATTCGTCCAAAAAAACAGTGGATGTTCCGTCGTTAATGTAAAGTAAAACATTGCCCGATTGGTCGGGGAAAGTGGGTAGGTCCTGCTCAAAAATCCGTAGTGGATTTTCAACCGCATAACGACTTTTAATGTCGCTGACATTTTCCGTTAATACGATGTATTCTTTAGGAAAAATCAATTGCTCAATTTCAATCGGCTTAAACTGAGGGTTATCTAGTACTTGGTTGGCTAAAAAGAGACCATTCAAATCAACGACTTTTTCGGAACGATTGTAAAATTCTACGTAATCTTTACCGCCAACTTGAGGGTTGAATAAAATTTCGTTAAGCACTAGGTCGTTCGCTTGTGGAAGAGCAGGTAGCGCAACCGGTAAGTTATTATTTTGAGCAATTGACTGACCATTACAATTCGCAAAATCAGACTGAATTTGGATAGTTTCAATTTGGTTGATGACCAATTCGTCGTTCAATTCCAGCAGTATATCTGTTAGATTATCTTCTATTAATTGAACATTTTCTATATCATGATTAGTGATACTGTACTTACCCAAGTCCATTAAACTGTTCAAGTCCATTGCTTGGTCAAAAGTCAATCGAACGGTACTTGCGTCCAAAGGATAAGCGTTGACCAAACTAGGTGGGATAGATAGATTCGCTTCGGTGTCATTCACGGTATTTTCTGCGCCCGGTGTTCCACCTAAAAAAGAAGAACTGCCTTTCCAGTTGATTATTCCCAAGCAGGGAGCATTGACATTAATTCTTTCTAAAGCTACACTGCCTCCTGCCAACGTGGTGCTTCCATACCAATCTTGATTATAGGCGACGACATCTACAATATTACCCAAATCGTCCTTTAACACCAAAGTTTCCTCTTGTGCCAAAGCGGGAAAATTGGGTAATCCCAAAAAATCACCGAAGGTATTTAGAACAGTGGCGTTAGTTCTAGCAATAATCAAATACGCCTTAGGTGCTAAAATATAGTCGGGAAAAACGGCCGCCCGACTGCCACCATCCGAAAAAGTAAAGCCCTCTAAATTCAAAATCTTATCGCTCCGATTATACAGTTCTACATATTCGTGGTTGGGTAACCCCAACGTACTACCACCCGTCAGCGTCGCATCTTCCATAATTTCGGTCATCAAAATATCGTAGGGTTTAGCTAAGTCGATGGGATTAAATTGAAAAGTGGTATCAAAATTAGACAACTCATTTCCACTCAAATCTGCTACGTTCCCAATGCTTAATGTGTAAATTGTTGCCTCTTGTAAAGGAGCGGATAAATTCAATACCGCCTGTTCTGGACCAACTATTTCCACGGAAGCGGGGAAGCCAATACCATTATTGATGGAGAAATTTTCTTCATTGAGCAAAGTTTCCTCTCGAATAGATTCGTCAAAAGTCAAAGCTACCGAAGTAGCGTCTATAACTTCAACCGCTACTAACTGAGGGGCTATTTCATCTTCATTAGTTACCTCCAAATCGTTGGTAATCATTACATCATCGAAGATAAATCCGTTACTTCGAGTAGCGGTATATTTACATAAAAAGCCAAAGAAAGCCGCTTCTGCTGAGCCGTAAGTGGTATCGGTTACTTTCCCTTCTATTGAAAAACTACTACCCCCTTCGTAGTCGGCCGTCAGTTCCCATTCACCGTCTAGCTGTCGCTTAACGCTTACTCGAACTATTGGTTCTGTTGCCACTTTCCCTGTAGTTCCTGTTAGCAGCAATGTGGGAACTCCTTCATCTTGTCGATATAGTTTGAGTGCATCCTCGCTGCCCGTTTCCCCAATTTCCAAAAAGTAACCTGAACTATTTGCTAAATTCGTACTACTTGCCTGCAAATAAACACTCAGTCGATTGGCCGTGGAAGGGTTGAAATCCATTTTAAAAAAGAACGACCACTCCATCTGGCCTTCGAAAGAAACGGTAGTGTGAATAGCGGCAGTACCCGACGCCGAAGCGTTCAATTGTAACTGTTCGGCTTCATTGACAATGAAACTGTCAATATCACCTCCCCAAGTAGGATTAGCGGACAAATCTTTGTCAGAAAAATCGTCGTTGATTTGCGCAAAGCAAGGAACGAAAAAAGAACCGAAGATGTATAGGTAAAGTATTATCCTCATAGTAGTGGTTTACAGATAGAAACAAGCGTAGGTCCATTGTCTTAGAAACTACTACGGCGCCCTATTTCATTAGCAATAAAGCAAAAATGCCCCTATCTTTGCCAATTCGAATTTTCACGAATATACAAATTAGTTTATCTGACAGATTTGCTAGCCATCAGTAACAAATCGTAAAGATAAATCGTATGTTCAATTACTTTAATAAAAGGACTTTTGAAAATTGGTCAATTAATAAGTAAAAGCCCATTTTTTACCTTTCAAAAAAGTCCGCAAATTCTACATTTGACATGAAAGTTGCTGTCGTTGGTGTAACCGGATTAGTTGGCACGGTGATGTGCGAAGTTTTAACGGAAAGAGATTTTCCTATTACCGAATTTTTACCCGTCGCTTCCGAGCGCTCTGTTGGTAAAAAGTTGACCTTCAAGGGAAAAGAACACACAATTATTGGTTTGGAAACGGCAGTTGCAGCTAAACCCGATATTGCGATTTTTTCGGCGGGTGGCAGCGTTTCCAAAGAATGGGCACCTCGCTTTGCTGAAGTAGGTACGACGGTAGTGGATAATTCCTCGGCTTGGAGAATGGACTCTACTAAAAAATTGATTGTACCAGAAATTAACGCCGACGAACTAACGGAATCGGATAAGATTATTGCCAATCCCAATTGTTCTACCATTCAGATGGTCGTTGCGCTTGCTCCTTTACACAAGGCTTATACCATTAAAAGACTAGTGATTTCGACCTATCAATCTATTACGGGAACGGGCGTCAAGGCAGTCAAGCAATACGAAGCGGAAAAACACGATACGGCCTTACCCACAAGCGAAATGGCTTACGCCCATCCCATCTTCGATAATTGCATCCCACATTGTGATATATTCTTAGACAATGATTACACCAAAGAAGAAATGAAGTTGGTGCACGAAACGAAGAAAATTTTAGGCGATGATAGCTTAAAAATCACGGCGACGGCGGTGCGTGTACCCGTTCATGGAGGCCATTCGGAAACGGTCAACATTGAGTTCGCCCAACCGTTTGAAGTGACGGACGTCAAAAAGATGTTGACAGAGTCGGAAGGTATTGTTGTCTTAGACGATTTGAACCAAAATAGCTACCCAATGCCACGTTTCGCTAAAAATAAAGATGAGGTGTTTGTGGGAAGAATTCGTAGAGACGAATCTGCCGAAAATGCCTTGAATATTTGGGTCGTTGCGGACAACCTAAGAAAAGGAGCGGCCACCAATGCAGTGCAAATTGCGGAATATTTAGCAGCTAAAAAGTTGGTTGGAAGCGAAAATGTTGCTGTTTAACCCCTGTAATAGCCTTTGAGACAGCTAAATATTTGGAAATTAATATTTTATATTGTTAATTTTACGTAACAGGTAAGCATTTTTTCAGTATCTAATTTATTGCTAGCTGATTAATACTTACTCGTTAGTGAATGACCAGATAATGAATTATTGGACGCTTTTGAATGTGTCTAATAATTTACCACACTCCGATGTACTTTTTTTGTATCACTTTACTAAGGCCAAATCTACCCTTACTATTTATGAATTTGGCGAGTTTTAACTAGCGGCATAAACCGTTTTACGTATAACACATACTTGTATTAATATGAAGACTAAACTTGTTTTGTGGGGCGCCAATGCAACCGAAGAAAAAATTTTGATTGCTATGCAGTTGCGCCCAGAAGATAACAAGGTTGACGTTTGGACTTTCCCAGAAGCTGTGGCCACCGACGAATTCGCCCGACAGTTACTCGGCGATTGGAGAAATGACGTAGAGGTAGCGTTCCCCGAAAGTGCTACCCACCTTGAAAGAGAGTTGTCGATGAGTGACAGCTTATTACCCGAAGACATCAAAGTAGAACGAGGTGACATCGTTCAGCGAGCTCAAACGGAATGGCACTTTGTTGTGTTGTCCTCTAAATTGAACGAAGTATATCAATCCGAACTGTCGGAATTAAAAGATAAAGTAGGCAATTTAAAATCTTTTAGTAGCGACGCTTGGAACGAACTAAAATCCTTTTGGTCAAAAGTGCAAGACCAAGTCCGAGAACGGAATTTATTACGAGGACACGCTGATAAGTTAAGAGACGAAACTAACGAGTTGTTTTCTCAACTTAAAAATTTGCGTTCCACTTTGGACGAAGAGTTTCGGAATGCTTCGCAGGGACATCACGATAGGTTTATGGGTATTCTGGCGGATATGGAGAAGCGGGCGAGTGAAGGTACTCGACTTCCTGCACTATTCGATGAACTGAAGGATTTACAGCGTAAGTTTAGAGAGATAAAGTTGACGAGAGAACACCGTTCTAAAATATGGGAACGTTTGGACGCTACATTCAAAGTAGTCAAAGAAAAACGTTTTGGCCCCAATGCGAATAACGAATCTTCTGCGCTCGACCGCTTGAAGCGTCGATACAATGGATTGTTGGGAGCGATTGAAAAGATGGAGAAATCTATCGCTAGAGACGAAGATGATTTGAAATTTCAGCAACGAAAGATTGATTCGTCGGATGGCCAGCTAGAAGCACAAATTCGACAAGCAAAAATAAAAATGACAAAAGAGCGGATTCGGTCAAAGACGGAAAAATTGACCGAAATGAAGCAGACCAAAGCCGAGTTAGATAAACGAATTGCCGTACAGAAAGAAAAAGAGACCAAGCGTCAGAAGCAAGGGGAAATTGCGGCGGCGAAAGCAGCCGCAAAAGAAAAGATTGCTTCAAAAATTGCGGCGGCGGCCGATGCTCGAAAAGATGAAGATGGAAAAATAGAAAAGGCAGCCGAAGCACTCGGTATTAAAAAGGAGGAGGCTTCTGTTGACCAAGTAGTGGAAGACGGTGCAGCCGTTACTAAAATTACGGAAGAGGTAACAGAAGCCGAACAGACGGTAACGCAACCCGCTGCTTCTCCTATTGACGTAGATGAGGTAGTCGCTAATGGTGCTGCTATTACGGAGATTGTTAACGGAGAAAAGAAAGAGGTGGTAGAAGAAGTAGAAGAGAATACAGAAGGGTAAGCCCTTTTGCTAAAAAAATATATTTTAAAGCTCTTTGTGGTTATTTTTACTACAAAGGGCTTTTTGTATTAAATGAATGTGCGTACTTTTTTTTTAAAGCTATTTTTCATTTGGTGGTTATTTTGTAATTTTAGTCGAACCTCTTCAAAAAAATATGAAAAAGAACCAGCGAATTTATTTAGACTATAACGCCACAACGCCTTGTGACCCACGAGTAGTTGACGCCATGCTGCCTTACTTTACCAAAATGGCGGGAAATGCGGCTAGTCGGAGCCATCCTTTCGGTTGGGAAGCGGAAGAAGCCGTTAGTCAAGCTAGAAACCAAGTGGCCAATTTGATTGGTGCAGACGAGCGAGAAATTATTTTCACATCGGGCGCAACCGAAGGCGATAACTTAGCGTTGAAGGGTGTTTTTGAAATGTATCGACGTAAAGGTAATCACATCATTACCGTTTCAACGGAACACAAAGCGGTTTTAGACACTTGTTTGCAAATTGAAAAGATGGGTGGTGAGGTAACTTATTTAGGCGTGGATGAAAATGGCCTCATTGATTTGGAAGAACTGAAAGCGGCCATTAAAGATACAACCACTTTAATCTCAATTATGTGGGCTAATAACGAGACGGGGGTTATCCAACCAATGGAAGCCATCGGCGCTATTTGTGAAGAAAAAGGAGTGTTGTTGTTTAGTGATGCTACCCAAGCAGTGGGAAAAATTCCTACATTTCCCAAAGAAATTGGCGTTCACTTGATGGCTTTTACCGCACATAAAATGTATGGCCCTAAAGGAGTTGGGGCCTTGTTCGTCAACAGAAAAAGACCAAGGGTAAAACTGACGGCGCAAATCGCTGGCGGTGGCCACGAAGAAGGAATGCGTTCGGGCACCCTGAACGTACCTGGAATAGTTGGTTTTGGCGAATCGGCAGTGATTGCCCAAGCAGAAATGCGAGCCGAAGCGGATAGATTGAGCCAACTAAGAAATAAATTGGAGCAAGCACTTACAACGAAAATTGAGGAGTGCATTGTCAATGGAAATACCAAACATCGTTTACCACAGACGACAAATCTGTCTTTTCGACACGTGGACAGCGAAGGACTTTTGATGACTTTTAATCAGAATATCGCCGTAGCGACGGGTTCCGCCTGTACCTCAGCATCTTTGGACCCTTCTCACGTATTAACCGCAATGGGTATGGAAGACGATTTGGCTAAATCGTCAATCCGATTCAGTTTGGGTCGCTTTACCACCGAAGAAGAAATTGACCTAACGACAGAACGAGTCATCGCTGGAACAACTCAACTGCGTGCGCTAAGCCCCGTCTGGGAAATGTTCAAAGAGGGCTTGGTGTAGAAAATTACTTTTTTCTGAACCCTTTCTTAACCCAAGGTTGTTACTTTAGCAGTAGAAAAATCAACCATCATTCATCAACCATCATCCATAACTTATATTGATATGTTATTTGTAGCAGATTCGGCCAAAGAAAGAATAGCAGAGGTTAAGGCAACCGATAAATACGACAATAGTTATTTCGTTAGGGTAAGCGTCACTAGTGGTGGCTGTTCGGGCTTATCCTATAATATGGAGTTTGATAACGTCGATAAACCTGATGACCAAGTTTTCGAAGATAACGGCGTTAAAATCGTGACGGACATTCGAAGCATTCTGTATTTGTTTAACACGACGCTCGAGTTCTCGGGTGGTTTAGATGGAAAAGGCTTCTATTTCAATAATCCCAATGCGGCACGGACTTGTGCTTGTGGCGAAAGTTTTTCTGTGTAAAGGTTGGGGTGGTAGATTGTTTGGCAAAATCGAACGATTTAACTTTGCCACCGTAAACTAGTACATTACTTAAAGTATTGATGAAAAGGGCATATTGGAATATTGAAACATGAGTAAAGCAACTACTGAAAGCGAAATTGAAGCTAAGCTGCGACCCGAAACAGCGCTAGAAGCGAAAATTATAGCGCATCCCGATTTTAGAGCGGGCCTGTTTTGGGGAAAACCTAGATTTGGCCACCCCGAAGGAGCTGTCATTAACCACATTCCCGAAGTGTTTGCTAACGTTGATAGATTAGATATTCCTGAGGAAACCCGCCGAAAATTAAGATTGATTACCCTAGTACACGATACGTTTAAGCATGTTGAAGACAAAGGGAGTCCTAGAGATTGGAGCAAGCATCACGGCGTTTATGCGCGCAAGTTTCTAGCGAAATTTACGGATGACCCCTCCTTATTGACCATCACAGAACTACACGACGAAGCTTACTACTGTTGGCGATTAATTGCTTTATATAAAAGGCCAGAAAAAGGACAAGAACGCCTTAATCAATTGCTGGAAAAGCTAGGAGACAACCTTCAATTATTCTATTTATTTTTCAAATGTGATACGCAAACGGGAGATAAGATTCAAACGCCCGTTAAATGGTTTGAGCAAAAGGTTTCGGGAATAGAAATTGTGTATTTTTAGCTTTCTTTATCTGATATAGTTCTTGAATTATAAATTTTGTTCTCGATATCGAATGACATATCAGACCATGCGCCTTTCAATTCATTGAAAAGACTTACTTTATCTTTACTCTTTTTGCTGAATGATTCTCTTATATTTTCAGTCAAAGCAGAAACAATAGCTAGCTTAAAGTCAACACTAAGAGGCTCTAGGATTTTCAGATACCTATCCAACAAGATTTCTTTCATAGCTCAATTCATTTTGAACAAAAATAAGGTCTTTGCTGCAAATCTTCATGAAACTTAATTTATCGTACGCACGGTGGTGTGAGAGGGCCGTCGTGGGTCATTTGGGCTCACGATTCCCTACTTGATTGGCGTTCTTCCCTTCTTACCAATACTCACAAACTCAAAGACTTCCAATTTTTCACCAGATTTCAGTTCGTATCTTTCTAATTTCACATCTTAATTTTTAGTTTCTCGTAAAGTTCGTTTTTATTTTCTTTTTTTCATCATTGTAGCCGACGGTCACGGCGAGGCGGCTAAACGCAGATAGAGCGCCTAGCCCCACTTGCCGTTTTAGTATTTGTTCTGCACAGACTTCTCTCCACTAAACTATAAATGCTACTCAAATATTTCCTCCATAACCTCATTAAATATCTTGTTTCTCGAGTTGCCACCTTCTTCGTTCCCCGCACTATTCAGTAAAAGAATATAGGTCATATCTACATCTGGGAAATATAACGCTATGGTACTAAATCCATCTATTCCTCCTGTGTGTCCTACAGCCATACCATATTGCGTATTGAATTTTTCTATTCCAAATCCATTTTCAACTTGTCCATAAGGGTCATCAGGAGAAGTCCATTCTTCTGGTAAATCAAACCACGAAGTCATTTGGTTGATAGCATTATCAGAAATTAAATTTCCTTTCATCGTTTGTTCAAAAAAAGTTGCTAAGTCAAAAGCATTAATGGCGATTCCACCATCTCCGCCAATCCCCAATTCATCGTTATACAAAAACTCACTTTCTACGTGCTGACCATTACCATAAATATCAACGTAGCCCTTTACACTTCCATCAGGAATCGGTTGTTCTTCGCTGTAATAGGCGGAATTTAACCCTAATGGAGTGAATACCTCTTGCTGATATACTTGCTCGAAGGTAAGTCCACTTGCACTTTCTGCTATCATTGCCAACAGAAGAAAATTGGTATTAGAATAATAATAAGTTGCTCCGACCTCATTGGTAGCGGCTACACCGTATGTGTATTCGAGTACTTTCTGCTTAGTAAAATTATTGGTTATTTTATTGATTCTATCCAACTCAAATTGAAAAGTGTAGTAATCAGCTATTCCACTCGTATGCGCTAATAGATGTTTTACCTGGGCTTGGTCTGCATTATTTACCTTTTCGATAGTAGATGCGTCCAACCATTTACTTACAGGGTCGTCAAGGCTAAGTACGCCTTGGTCAATATATCGATAAATAGCCGCAGAGGTAAACACCTTACTGATACTCGCAATAAGAAATGTATTACAGCTTGCCATTTCAATGTCGGACGCAATATCCGCTTTGCCATCCGCACCTGCCCAAACGCCGTCTTTGTCTTTGACCAGTAGAACAGCGCCCACTAATCCATTTTTCCTGTTTTCGTCAAGTATGTTTTGGTAAATAGCAGCTTTTGGATGATTTGTACTATTGTCCACACTCCCTAAATCACAGCTATAATTAGAGGCTGGCAGCACCTCGTTTTTTTCACAAGAAGTTAAACTGACCAAAGCTGTTGTTACGATAAATACGAAGATTGATATTTGATATGATTTCATGTTTTTAAAGTTTAATTTGTACACCAATTTTTAACAAAGAATGAGGAATAACAGGGATGCCATTTGCAAACGGAGTTTCCAACAAAAGCTCTTGACGAACAAACGGCTGAATATTATTTTCACTCAAATAAGTCAAACCTACTCCTAGATTGAGATATAAATGTGACCTGCCCGTTTGGTTAATTTTTTCAAAATCGCCAACTTCCGTTTGTTCATAAATTTCTCCTGGGTAAAAGGAATGGAGATACCCCAAGCCCATAGGTAAATCTAAAGACAATCGGTTGAATAGTTTTTGGGAATACTGATATTCCCATCCCACATAGAAAGCATTTTCTAATCGCTGATGGTGGAAAAAGCCAACTTTTACATTGGTGTATCGGATACTTTTAGGTTTTTCAATCT
>JBCCQK010000083.1:0-20838 GCA_039024375.1 Bacteroidota bacterium | reverse complement strand
GTGCAAGAACAGGAGTTGGTCAAGAAATGGATGAATCCGAGAAATCCACCTAATCGCCAATTATTTTTACATTGGGAAAACACCTTAATAGAAAACGCTAAAAAATTGCCCATCAAATCTCGAAAATCGCTGGTTGATTTGGGATTAGCCATGGCGAAAAAAAGTAGGCGCAACCACCAAGTTGACAATTGGGACAATGAAGCAGTTAGAAAGGTTTTAGAAGATTTAGAAGAAAAATTAAACTTAGTGACGTGGGACACTTACCAACGGATTTTCCCAGAAGCGGCCCCCGAAGTAATCGACGAAAGCAGTTTTGACGTAACGCAAATGGCTGCTCACTTAGACGGTGACACCCACGATTTGCGCAACAAAGTAAAGCGATTTTTCCAAGACCCCGTATTTCACTATCGGCCCATGCGGACCAAAGCACGATACCGAAAGGAGGTTTTGAAATGGTGCAAAATGATGGCGGACCAAGGTTACGGAGGCGCCGCTTTTCCCAAAGCATACGGCGGTTGGGATTCGATGAAAGAGTATATCGCCATCTTCGAAACATCTGGCTTTTTCGACTTGAGTTTGAGCATTAAGTTTGGCGTACACTTTGGGCTATTCGGCGGCAGCGTTTTTTGGTTGGGCACTAAAAAGCACCACGATAAATATCTAAAAGACATTGGTACCATGCAGCTACCCGGTTGCTTTGCCATGACGGAAACGGGACACGGCTCTAACGTTCGGGGCCTCGAAGTGACGGCCACTTACGACCCTATTTCGGACGAAATAATTGTTCATTCGCCAAATTTACAGTCGGGAAAAGAATACATTGGCAACGCTTTGGATAGCAAAATTGCTTCGGTGTTTGCTCAGTTGATTGTCAATGGCGAAAATCACGGAGTGCACGCTGTTTTAGTCCCCTTAAGAGACAAAGAACACAAACTGCTTCCAGGTATCAAAGTGAAAGATAATGGCTACAAGGTGGGTTTAAATGGAGTAGATAATGGTCGAATTTGGTTCGATAAGGTGCGGGTACCTAGAGAAAATTTATTAGACCGTTTTGGCACCATCAACGAAAAAGGAGCCTACGAAAGCCCCATTGAAAATCCGTCCAAGCGGTTTTTCACCATGCTGGGCACTTTAGTGGGTGGAAGAGTTTGCGTACCGAAAGCGGGGCTGAGTGCCGCAAAATCGGGTTTAAGTATTGCCATTAAGCACGCTTTGAAACGCAGACAATTTGGGCCCAACTCTACTTCACCCGAAGAACTGTTGATGGATTATCCCAGTCATCAAAGAAGACTGATGCCGCTTTTGGCCAAAAGCTACGCCCTCAATTTTGCGTTGAACTACCTAGCCGAACGCTACGTTAACCGCACAGAAGAAGACATCAGAGAAATCGAAACCTTAGCCGCAGGGATGAAAGCCTACGCTACTTGGTTTACCACAGAAACCTTACAAGAATGTCGAGAAGCCTGTGGTGGAAAAGGCTATTTAGCCGAAAACAGGTTCGCCGATTTGAAAGCTGATTCGGATATCTTTACTACTTTTGAGGGCGATAATACGGTCTTGATGCAGCTAGTTGCGAAAGGCGTTTTGACTACTTTCAAGGAATCTTTTCACAACGAGGGCATGATGGGCGTACTTCGATTTGCGGGGCAAAGATTCAGTACCTCGCTCTACGAAAAAAATCCATTTGCTATTCGGAATACCGATAAAGAACATTTATTAGACGCTGATTTCCATCTGGCGGCGTTCAGATATCGAGAAAACTATTTGACTTATTCCGTAGGCCAACGTTTGCGGGGCTTAATAAAAAGTGGAATGAATGCCTATGATGCCTTTTTGCGCTGTCAAACCCAATTATTAGCCTTAGCGAACGCATTTGTTGAGGTGAAAGTGTTGGAACAATTTGTGGCTGGTGTTGAACAAGCACCCAATCAAGCCATCAAAGAAACACTACGGTCTCTTTGCCAATTGTACGCTTTACACACCATCGAAGGACACAAAGGATGGTATTTGGAAAATGGCTATATGGACGGCGTAAAAACGAAAGCTATTCGACGAATGATTGATAGCCTTTGCAAAGATATTAGAGCGGATGCTAAAGATTTGGTGAATGCCTATGGTATTCCCGATACGTTATTGGCTGCGCCCATTGCAATTGCTGGGGAGTAGCATCCAGCATCCAGAAAAAATTCAAATAATGAAAAACCACACTACTTTTTTACTGTATTTTTTACTTCCGTTACTTATTTTTTCGGCTTGCCGAAACGCTCCCGATATATCAACCGATGATTTCGTAGAGAACAAAGCATCTTTACCGCCTAATGAACGGTTTGGCGAACTTTTCGAGGAGGCTCAACTGCAGAAAGTGTTTCCCGACGGGAAAACGTTCGTCGATTGTACCCCCAAGTTTCCTACGGACGAAATCATGGCTAAGTACGAAAAATCAAAAGCGACGGAAGGATTCGATTTGGAAACCTTTGTACTAGCCAACTTTGACAAACCCAAACAGTACGCCTCTAGTTTTCAAGCAGATACGAGTAAAAGTATTGCGGAACACATCAATACGTTATGGCCCATTCTTACTCGTGAACCCGACCAAGATGACTCCGGTAGTCTCATTCCGTTGCCCAATTCGTACATTGTTCCAGGTGGCCGTTTTGGTGAAATTTATTATTGGGATAGCTACTTCACGATGCTAGGATTACAAGCGGCGGGAAAAACACCGATGATTGAGAATATGGTGAAAAATTTTGCCCATATCATCGACGAAGTGGGCTTTATTCCCAATGGTAATCGAACCTATTTTTTGACCCGTTCCCAACCACCTTTCTTCGCCCGAATGGTTGAAGTATTGGCCGAGCAGAAAGGAGAACAAGTGTTTAATGATTTCCTACCCGCTTTACAAAAGGAACACGATTTCTGGATGGACGGTTTAGAAAAAGTATCGGTGGACCAACCTACTTTTCAAAAAATAGTGCGGATGCCCGATGGGCAGATATTGAATCGATACTGGGATAAAGGAGATTTTCCTAGAGCCGAAAGTTATCGAGAAGACGTATTGACCGTGGAAGAATCGGGACGTCCCGCCAAACAGGTATATTCCGATTTGCGGTCGGCCTGCGAATCGGGTTGGGACTTTAGCAGTCGCTGGTTCGCCGACCCCATGAAACTAGCTACCATTCAAACGACTCAGATTATTCCCGTTGATTTGAATGCGCTGCTGTACAATTTGGAAATGACTTTGGCAAAAGCCTACCAACTTAACCAAAAAGAGGAAGAAACGAACCTATTTAAACAGCGGGCCGAACAACGCAAGGCAGCCCTTTTGAAATACTGTTGGAACGAAGAAGTGGGGTATTTTATGGACTATAACTTTGTCAATCAAGCCTTTACCGAAGTGCCTTCTTTAGCGGGAATGTATCCTTTGACCTTCAAGATAGCTACGCCCGAACAAGCCAAGCGGTCAAGCAACTTTGTAAAGGAGAAGTTTTTGAAAGCAGGCGGAGTAATTTCTACCTTAGTGGACAATGGCCAGCAGTGGGACTACCCTAACGGCTGGGCACCTTTACAGTGGATGACTATTGAGGGGCTGCGACATTACGACGAAAATGAACTGGCCAATACCATCAAAGACCGCTGGATTGCACTCAATAGAAAAGTGTATAAAAACACAGGGAAAATGGTCGAAAAGTATAACGTAGTAGATATGACTTTGGAGGCAGGTGGCGGTGAATATCCCGTTCAAGATGGCTTTGGTTGGAGTAATGGCGTGCTGCTAAAATTGTTAAACGAGTGAGTTTGGTAACTAAAAATAGACGCACTGTGCTTTTCATCTCCTTGGCCGTGAATCTCGTTTTAGTGGCCGCCTTGGGTTATTTGGTACACCGTTTGGGCGGCGTCAAATTTATGTGGCACCGCATTCAATCGGGCGGTCTAGCAGGTATTTACGAAAATAGAAATCAATTGCTGCATCAACTATCTATCGACAAAAATAGCATCGTTTTTTTGGGCGATAGCCTCACCGAATATGGTCAGTGGGCTGAATTACTTAGAAACAACAACGTTAAAAACAGAGGGATTGCGGGAGACACAACATGGGGACTACTTCGCCGTTTGCAAAGTATCACCGAAGCGCAACCCAAAGCGATTTTTTTGATGATTGGCGTCAACGATTTTTTATTCACCGATGCTTCGGAAATCTTAGAAAACTACGGTAAAATTATTGAGCAAATCCAAGCAGAAGCGCCTAACAGTCAGCTTTTCATTCAAAGCTTACTTCCTGTCAATCAACAAGTTAAAAAAAGCGTTTTCGACAATTCATCTATCGTCGCATTGAACGTGGACCTAGAAAAGTTGTGCCAAGAAAAAGAGCTACCATTCATCAATTTGCATCCACTACTTTTGAACGACCAAAACGAATTGAAAGCAGCCTACACAGCGGATGGTATTCATTTAAACGGAAACGCCTATCAAATTTGGAAAGCGGCAGTACAGCCGATTATTGGGTCACTAGATTAAGGTTCAGAATGGAAGGTAAAGGTAAATGTAAATGTAAATGTAAATGAGATAGTACTTACATTGATAAAATAGAAGTCGGACCGAAAAATAATATTTTCTGTCAGAAGTCAGATTCACAACATCTAACCAACTGATATACAACCATTTGCAATTTAATAATCTGACATCTGACAGTTTATTTATAAACGGTCTGACATCTGCCTTCTTGCTTTTAGATAAACACAATCAAGGCAAAAAACCCGTAAACATCATGCTGTCGCCAAAGGGTAAAAAATGATATTCGGAAAATTGAATCGCCTCTTTGACCATATCAATCGACGGTAACTCAATACTCGTCTTTCCCGAACCAAAGATGAGCGGTGCAAAATGTAATTGTAGCACATCCACCGCACCAGCATTCAGAAAATTAGAGGTGGTCTTAGCACCTCCTTCGATATAAACTGTTTCAATACCGAGTTCGAATAATTTTTCTAAAATAGCTTGGGGAGAAATGATAGCGGTCGTAACATCGTAAGGAAGCGGATAAAAAGCAACTTTAGACGCTTCTTGACCAGCTAATTTTCCAAAGATAACTATCTTTTCTTCTACGGTGTTCTCTACCAAATCCGTTAAGTTCTTTTTAGGCGAACCCAGGATTATTTTAGTTGGATTTGGCCCCACAACGTGCCGAACCGTTAACTTCGGATTATCAAATTCTACCGTCCGACAACCTACCAAAACGCCACTGCACAAAGCCCGCATTCGATGAGCGTGCGTTAAGTTTTCGGCGTTCCCTATCCACTTGGAGTCGCCCGAAAGGGTCGCAATTTTAGCGTCTAAAGTTTGGGCAAAATGCGTCACACTGATGGCTCGACCAAGTCGTTTAGCCTTCAAAGGTAATAAAGCGTAGGGTAAATATTTTTGTAGGAAAAGAAGGGTTTCTGAGTTTAGATGATTCGTATGAAATGCCTTTAAATGTCCCGTCGGGGTTAGCTTAAAATGGCCACAGGAATTGTTTTGATTCTTTAAATCACAGCAAATCTTAACCCACGAATCAGCGGTCAATTCACTATTATTTACTACAGCTTTAGCAGATAGGAGGCATACTGAACAATTGTGAACAGTTTCTGATGTGTCATTGATAATAGTTTTAAGGTTCAATAGACCTTCCCAAATTTTTTCCAGCGCCACTTTTTCGATGCTTATATTTTACTGAGGTATTAGCTTAAGATTCCTTTATGAACCCTTTCTATTTTCGCCCGAAAGATAGTAATAAATTAAGACCTGAGCGGAAATCCAAGTGGCAAT
Organism: Bacteroidota bacterium; assembly: GCA_039024375.1. Classification (GTDB taxonomy): domain Bacteria; phylum Bacteroidota; class Bacteroidia; order Chitinophagales; family Saprospiraceae; genus JAFMDF01. The sequence goes on along the minus strand of JBCCQK010000083.1, from coordinate 15,036 downwards.
AGTCACAAAAGTTGGAAGTATTACGCAGGCAAGACACTTAAAAAACCTTTATTTTCATCCCCAATGATATGCCAAAAGAAACAAATGTACTCCCGAATGCGGCCACTAATATGGGATAACTAATAGTTTGGGGCAATAAGAACGGCGTCAAAAGGCTGATAAACAAAAAAGCCGCAGCGTACTTCCCGATTGGGTTTCGACGAGTCTTAACTAGGTATTTATTTATCAAAAATAAGAACCATTCGTAGCCGTAATGTAGGCATCCGAGTAACCAAAAAAGGGAAAAAGTTTTCTCCGCTTCGACCCAATGTAATGAAAGTAGCAGCACTAAAAAAGCGTCAATTTTTAGGTCTAAGAAAGCACCTAAACGTGTTTCTTGGTTCATTTTTCGCGCTAACCAACCATCTAAACCATCTAAAAAAATGGCGGTTCCTATCAGCATAAAATTATAGGTGGTTGAAAAATAGGTGGGAAAGAAACCAAAGAACAACAAAAGGCCCAGTCGAAAAAAGGAGATACCGTTGGCATACGTCCACAGCTTTTCGCTAGGTCTTTGTTTTGATAGCTGATACAAAAACGGCAAAAAAAAGAGTAGGATACCCAATAATAATCCTTCTTTTTGTTGGCTAAAAAAGTAGGCTGCAACTAAAATTAAGACGAGCAAATTATGCGTTAAACTCCATTTATCCCAAGTAGATAAACCCTTCCAATCCCAAAAGTCCAAATATGTCGTTGGCTGCACCATTGAATACTTTAAATTATCGCTACCTTTACCTTTTTGTTAATCAAACCCCAAAGCACTAGCCACCTCAATTGAATGAATAAAAAATACTCATTTCTCTCCATTTTATTATTTTGGAGCCTATTTTTTTGTTTAAATGGCCTACTATCCATTCCAGCCTTTCTAGTCGATAGTCAATTTATCAATCCTACCTTGGCCGAAGAGACAACTAGCTCGCTTGGTCAAACTATTTCTTCTGGAAACGTAAAGATACTATTTCGTTGGTGTGGAGAGTTTCTTTTATTGTTTTTACCACTAATTTTTTTACCAAAACGAAAATGGCTGACCTCCACCTATACCAGTCTAGCGGCCTTTGCTTACTTATTTTTACTGTATTACAAATGCTATTTTTTTGGGTATAAAGCCGCCTATTCGGTCCACCCTATTTTCGCCAACGATTGGGTCATTGTCAAGGAAGTTCTACCTACTTTCTTGCGAGAAGTGTCGGTCAAAGGAAGTACGTACCTTTTATCCATCGTTGCATTTGTAGGACTGTCCACTGGGTTGGTTATTCTACTAGGCTTTCAATTTCGACAACTGCGGCAGCTACAAAAATTACCCATCTTTTGGGGAATTGGCGCTTTTTTATTCGCAACAACGGGGGTGAGTTTTTTTGAAAATGCCCCTATTATCCAAAACGAAATCATCGATTCCGACCAAGCAGAAAAAGGCGATTCCATTATTCAAAAAACCTACAATTGGGTGCACTGGACAACGCCCGATATTCAAAAAAGTGCCCATCTGAACCGAGAAGACCATCTACAACATCTAAAGAAACGCTGGCTATACGACTTTTATAAGACAAAACCTTTAGTACAAAAACCAAACATTTATCTGATTTTCTTAGAATCGTACGGTGGTGTGGCGAGTTTATCCGATTATTGCGCCCCTCTTTACGACACCCTATCCGCCCATTTACACGAAACACTGGATAGCGCAGGTTGGTCTGTCGTTTCCAATTATTCCAAATCGACAGTCATTGGAGGGCGGTCGTGGTTAGCGATGACGACCGCTATGGTCGGAGCCAGAATTGAAGACCAAATTCAGTACAGTGAATTGATTAAGAAAGAAATGGGTTATCCGCATATGGTAGATTTTTTCAATCGACAGGGCTACGAAACGGTCCGAATGTCCAACATGCGGATTAATGAAATTGATACCTTGAATATGCTCACTATCCCCAATCGTTTTTGGCAATTTGACCGTCGCTACCTCTTTCCCGATATTCCCTATCGAGGTTATCAATACGATTATTACGGTGGCATTCCCGACCAATTTGCACTAGGTTATGCCAATGATAACTGGCTTACCAACCCAGAGCAACCCTATTTTTTCACCTCCATTACCATGAATTCTCACGGCCCGTGGCAAAGCAGAATGCCTCCTATAGTCGAAGATTATCACACACTAAATACCCTAGAAAATCCATTTGGAGGAGAAACCACAGAAGCAGATATGACCATCAAAAAGTATTGGACTGCGGTAGATTATCAACTGCGAATGATAGCGGACTTTGTCCTAAAGAAAGGAAAGGACAATAGCGTTTACATTTTTATGGGCGACCACAACCCAGGCGGGTTAGAATATAAGTTGTACAAACGATTCAATAAATGGGCCACGCCTATTCACATCATCAGTCGAGATAGCAACTTTACCCAATCCTTTATCCAGCACGGTTTTACGGAAGGCATAAAAGTAGATACTTCCCAGTTTACCATCATGCGTCACATGGGACTTTATTCGCTGTTAACTCGTCAATTATTAGAAAATTATGGTGAGAAAGAGGAATTATTGCCCGATTATTTGCCTTGGGGACTTTAAGAAAATGTAAAAATGTAAAATTACAAATCCTAAATCTAAAAGTATTGACAATGAATAAGTTAAAATTTTGAAAATATAAATTTATTTTTTCACTGTTCCTTAGAAGAAACGTAAAATTCAAAATTACAAATCACAAATCTAAACCGACTGAAATCAAAAAATTATAGCTATACAATACGCAAAGTTGACAAGGTACCTCGTCAAATCTGCGCTCGAAGACGAGCTTTGTGTTCTTCATGAACTCTATACCTTTGTGGTAAAAAATTAGTACTTGACATTAATAACACAATCCCCTTTCTAAACCAACAAATCCTTCACCACCTTCCCGTGTACATCCGTCAAACGAAAACGTCGCCCCTGAAATTTATGCGTAAAGCGCTCGTGGTCAACCCCCATTAAATGGAGCAAAGTCGCCTGAAAATCATGGACGTGAACGGGGTCACTAACGATATTATAGCCAAAATCGTCAGTTTGTCCAATGGTAATGCCTTTTTTGACACCTGCTCCCGCCATCCAAATTGTAAAGCAGCGTGGATGATGGTCCCGACCGTAGTTCTCTTTGGTTAACTTACCTTGCGAGTAGCAACCTCTGCCAAATTCGCCCCCCCAAATGACGAGCGTATCTTCCAGCATTCCTCGCTGTTTTAAATCCTCCACTAATGCGGCCGACGGTTGGTCCACGGCTTTGGCCATTTGCCGAATTTGATTGGGTAAATTCCCATGAAAATCCCAGCCCATTTGATAAAGTTGGACAAATCGGACGCCGTTTTCCGCCAATTTTCGAGCTAAAATGCAGTTATAAGCAAACGAACCGGGCTTTTTAGAATCGGGTCCGTATTGGTCATAAACGTACTGGGGTTCTTTGGAAATATCGAGCGTTTCGGGCACCGACATCTGCATTCGAAAAGCCATTTCGTACTGAGCGATGCGAGAATTGATGCCCTCGTCTTGGGTCTTCTCGTATTGGTTTTGGTGCATTTTTTCCAAGTAGTTCAACATTCGACGGCGACTATCTCGGTTGATGCCTTTAGGGTCTTTGAGATACAAAACGGGGTCGTCGCCCGAACGGAACAGGACGCCTTGATGCTTGGAAGGTAAAAACCCATTTCCCCACAACTTAGCATACAACGGTTGTCCACCAGGGACGCCACGGGAGAGCAATACCACAAAATCGGGCAAGTTTTTATTTTCACTACCTAGCCCATAACTCAGCCACGAACCAATACTTGGCCGCCCCGCTTGTTGCGAACCTGTCTGCACGAAGGTCACCGCAGGGTCGTGGTTAATGGCTTCCGTATGCATCGTTTTGATGAACGCAATGTCGTCCACAATACGTCGATGGTAAGGCAAAATATCACTCAACCACGCTCGGCTTTCCCCGTATTGGTCAAAACTAAAGTTGCCCATTGCCAGAGGAAACGACCGTTGATTAGCCGTCATTCCCGTCACCCGTTGGCCACCCCGAATAGAAGCGGGTAACTCTTGGCCAAACATCTCTTTTAGCTTCGGCTTATGGTCAAAAAGTTCCAATTGCGACGGCGCTCCGCTTTGAAATAGGTAAATGACTCGTTTGACTTTAGGAGAAAAGTGGGGCAAGCTACTCGACTCGTTCATGATATTTTCGATGCTATCGCCACCCAAAAGGGAAGTCAAAGCCGCCGAACCGAGACTGTATAAGCTATTTTTTAGGAAAACACGTCGATTTCTGCTAGCTACTATGTGGTCGAATTTATTGGTCATTTTTTGTTTTTTAAAATTTGTCTTGCGGATTCAAGTTCAACACCTTCGGCGTTGTGTCGTTTTGTTGCATACCTTTCAATCCCCGAATTTTATTCGAGGCTATTCGAGTTGAATCCTTTTAGGATTCTTGAAAAATCAATAACCACCAATCGCAGTAGGATTATAAAACTAGACAAGAGCCTTGCACCAAACTTTCATTATTGCTTTTGTTACACTGCCAATGTCTCAAGGCATCTAACTTGTGACAAGTTTACTGGTCTTAAGTACCTAGACAAGATTAATATTAACTTTCTTTTGACAGGATGACCAAGATTTACATTATTTAACATGCTGATAATCAGAGCTCTGTAAATCATTAGATGGTCAGTAAAAAAATTGATAGAAGGTGGGGCACACTTTCAAAGTGTACCCCACCTTCGGCACCGAGAATATCAATTTTTTATCTGACGGTCTAATGTCTATCCTATCTGAAAATATGAATTAACTCTTTCCAAGTCCTTATATCTGACTTCCCACTTACCGCTTCATCACAAACTCATCAAAATTCATTACGGTGGAGGCAATCATCGTGTAAGCAGACAGTTCGACGGCATCCAACTGTCGATTGACGGGTTGTTCGCCGATACTCAATAGTTCTTTAACTGCCTTTTTATCCTTTTTGAAATCAGCCTTCACTTCTTCAAATAAGTTGGACAAAGAAGTCTTTTCGGTAACGTCAGGCTTCCTTCCCACCAAACTTTTGAACATAAAATCTATTTTTTGTTCTTGATTGGTTTCGGTCAACTGCATCGTCCGTTCCGCCAAAACTCTCGCCGCTTCCACGTATTGCGGGTCGTTCATTAAGACCAGTGATTGTAATGGAGTGGCAGTTTTTTGCCGGCTAACTGTACAATAATAGCGGTCGGGGGCATCAAAATTCATCATCGACGGGGGTGGTGCGCTTCGCTTCCAAATAGTGTACATACTTCGACGATACAAATCTTTGCCTTGTCCCTGCTCGTACTGGGTAGCATTTCGAGTGGCCAATGCTTTCCAAATTCCTTTGGGTTGATAAGGATAAACACTAGGCCCGCCAATCTTTTGTTCTAACAAACCGCTGGCAACCAGTGCATTATCACGGATTACTTCCGCCGACAAGCGATGAGCGGGATAATAGGAATACCAATCATTAGTTGGGTCATTTGTTTTGGCCAATTCGCTCGGTACGGAACTTTGCTGATAGGTTGCCGACAGTAATATTTTCTTGATAAAAGCTTTCGTATCCCAACCATTTTCTACAAAATCAACGGCTAAATAATCCAATAACTCGGGGTGACTCGGTAAATTTCCTTGGTTGCCAAAATCCTCTTGGGTAGCAACGAGTCCTTTTCCAAACAGCATCATCCACAAGCGATTCACTTGCACCCTAGCCGTCAAAGGATGGTCTTTTTGCGTTAACCAACGGGCCAATCCTAGGCGATTTTGTGGAAGGTCTTTGGGCAAATTCGCCAAAGCGGTAGGCGTATTAGGTCGGACTACTTCTCCCCTAGCGTCGTACATTCCTCGGTCGAGCACAAAAGTGGGACGTACGTCTTGGCGGTCGCTCATCACCATTACTTCCAGAACGTCGGTAGCCAATAGATTTTCTTCTTTTCGTAACTTCGCTAAAGCTTTAAATTGTCGATTATAGACTGGATTCTTTCCACTCACCAAGTAGTAATCTAGTAGTTGGTCATCAGTTGGTTCAATTATTTTTTCGGTATCAAAAAGTTGTTGTACTTCGATTTCGGCAAGCGGTCGGTTGTACACCAAAAATTCGTCCATGACGATATTTTCGATGGAACTCGAATTTTCTTTACCAATCACCAAAGGGTAACCCGTCCAGTTTTTTCCTTTGGCCCCGTGCAAGACGCTTTTTTGTAAATTGTCGACTAATAATTCAGCATCGGGTCGCTGTCCATTGACATAAAAAGTCAATCCTTCCGCTTTACTGCTACCATCGTACACCATTGTCAAGTGTGTCCACTCGTTAACTTTGATTTTTTCTTTGGTTTTATAAATAATGGCGTTGTCGGGCCAGACGTGAATCAGTTGAAAATTTAGAGTGCCATCCTCGTTTAGTAAAGCTCCCCAACCCCGATAACCTTCGAAGTCACCGTTGGCATTCAAAAATATCGGACCTTTTTCCCCTTCTTTCAACACTTTCACCCAAATAGAAACGGAAAAGGCTTGGTCACGGTCAAAATCCATATCTCGATTGAAACGGATGCCACAATCTCCTCGGAAGGATAACGCCTTTCCATTTTTACCTTCTACCAATTGGGGACGGCTATCAAAGTTGCCAAAAACCGCTGCGTCGTATTTATTTTTCGCCCGATTGAGGTAACTAATCGTCGTTCCTTCTTTACCGATACCGCCCCACCCCGCTTTTTTGTTCCCGTCAAGATTTAAGCGTTTTTTAGAAATCTCGGCTTCTTTATCAAAGTCAAAAGCGGCAATTAGACCTTCTTTCAATGTGGGTTTAATGGGTCGATTATTCAGCCATTTTTTGAAATCAACTTTGTAATTTTCACTAACCAAAGCCGCTTCAATCGGCTGCATCTTTGTTCGAATCTCCGCTAATCTCTTTTCTTCTTCGGGCGTCGGTAACATCACCGTTGGTGTCGCTTCTCCAACGTAGGGGACAATACCAGAATCATTATTATTATTGAAAAAAGCTGATAAAGCGTAGTAATCTTTTTGTGAAATGGGGTCATATTTGTGGTCGTGACAACGGGCACATTCCATCGTTAATCCCATCAGAGCTTTTCCAACGGTATTCGTACGGTCAGCCACGTATTCGACTCGGTACTCCTCGGCCACTACTCCACCCTCTTGGGTTTGGGGATGATTACGATTGAAACAAGTAGCCAATTTTTGGTCTCTCGTTGAATTGGGTAATAAATCGCCCGCTAATTGCTCCACTATAAATTGGTCGTAGGGCTTATTGTCATTAAAGCTATTGATGACCCAATCTCGCCAGGGCCAAGTGTTCCGCAAGCCATCGTCTTGGTAACCGTGCGAATCGGCGTAGCGAGCTACGTCCAGCCAGTCAACCGCCATCCGTTCGCCGAATTGCGGTGTTGCCAACAGACGGTCAATCGCCTTTTCGTAAGCATCGGTGGCATTATCTGCTAAAAATTCGTCAATTTCACCAGGAGTGGGTGGCAGGCCAGTTAAATCCAAGGTGATTCTGCGTAGTAAAGTCGCTTTTGCCGCCTGCTCATTAGGTGCTAATCCGTAACTTTCTATTTTATCTAACACAAAATAATCCAACGGTTGCTCGGCCCAATCTTGATTTCTTACTTTTGGCAATGCCTCTTTTTTTGGAGGGACAAATGACCAATGAGGTTTATAGACGGCTCCCTGTTCAATCCATTTAGCAATCAACGCTTTTTCAATGGCAGACAATTGTAGATTGACTTCGGGAGGTGGCATCATGTACTCCACTTCGTCGGAAATAATGCGGTGGAACACCTCACTTTTTCCTAAGCTATTTGCTACTAGATTTGTAGAAGCTATACTATTTTCTCCGTTAGTTTTAGCGAAAGCCGTCTCCGCTAAATCTAGGCGATAATCTGCTTGCCGTTGGTTGGCGTCGGGACCGTGGCAGATAAAACAACGGTCTGACAAGATGGGCTTAATGTGGTAGTTGTAATCAACAACTTCGGGCAGGTCTTGTTGAACAGCAACGATTTCTTCGGGTATTTCTGGGCCACAGGCCAGAAAAAAGAGACTCACGAAAAATACAGAAAATACGGAGTGATTTTTAAAATACATGAATGATGGACTTTTTCGACCATTGTATTGAAACTGAATAAAAGGGTGATTTTCGCTCTTTATTTCAAAATCACGATTTCATCCAGTACAAAATACAGGTATATTCGTTTACCACCAAATTTACCACTTTTTAATCCGCTTTTCTAAATTGATAGCCCGAAAATTCCAGAATGTTGAGGTGTTTATTCATGAATTGGTCAAATCGGTCAAGGGCTTCCCCTTCCACGCTTCGAGGGCGAGTAACGGTTCTTTGAATGTCAAACTGAGTATGCAGTGCATTCTTGGGGCTTTGGTCTAATTTATAGCGGAATCCCGTCCCGTATTCTTGCATTAATCGGCCGAAGTAAAGGGCGGTATCGTAGCCTTTGAAGGCTTCAACGGTGGGAGGCATACCATATTTATTGTAGAAATTTTCTTTGAAAGTTTGAATAGCCACATCATTCGGATTCAGATAATATTCCGAACTAATATGTACGTTCATCGTTTCGTACAATTCGTAGCTAATCTGCGTAAAATCTTTCCATCTCGGCTGCCCATAGACAACGACCGAACGGTCTTCTTTTTCTAAATCTATATTTCTCAACATCGCATAGACGAAACTCTGACTGGACGAAGCAATGATAAAAGCAGTGGTATTGATTTCGTCCATGTATTCGTCAAATTTCAATTGGTCTAGGGCCGCCACGTCATCATCCAAATAAACCATTCGGATGGAATCGGCAAAAGTTCCGCCTTCGATGGCAAAGTGCGCATCGCTATAAAACTGCATAATTTCCCGTTCTTGCGGGTCGTTTCTACCGAAAATGACGATTTGATTAGGTCGAAAACGCTCTTTGGCGTGCTTCATTATCGCCTCGGCGTGGGTCCGTTCACTTGGATTAATTTGGATAAAAAACTCATTATCGGTGACCAAATTCTGATGGGGAAAGTAGGGCGAGACAAACGGAATTTCTCTGCGCTTGGCAAACTCCGCCATTGCCCGAGCAGTACTATTGCGAAAGGTTCCAATAACTAAGTTAGCCGTTTCTAAGTCAAAATTATTGGTCAATTGCATTACCGTTCCTTGTGAGGCACGCGTATCCAAAACACTTATTTCCAAATTGGCCCCTTCGCCAGAAAGTACGTCTAACGCCATTTTAGCGCCCTCATAAAAGTTCAAAGCGGGAATAGAACGACGGTCAATCCTATCCTCCGCAGCATTGTATTTGTCAGCCAAAAAAGGTAAGGCTAGCACCATTTTATAATTATCTAAAAAGGTAGTATTCTCTTCCGCTCGTCCAGTAGCTTCCGAGGTAATCGGCGGTGCTACCTCTTCTCCTGCTGGAATCCACTGGATAGTGTCCAAGTCGCCCGTCACGTCAGTTACTACCTCGTAAGTACCCGTTTCGGGATTGAAAACCCGCTTACCTTGAATTTCCTCCAATTCTTCATTTTCTTCTTTGGGCTTATCGGGTTGGGGTACTTTTTTTAAGGAATCACAAGCAGTGAATAGCATCAAGAAGGCGATTCCGAAAATAAATAGAAGTGAACTGAATGCACTTTTACTAATAGCAAAATTGTTATTTTGTAAGGTCTCATTGCTGGTCAAGAGACCAGCGGATATCGATTTCAAGTCTGGAGACTTGAAATATCGAAGTACTAATAAACTAAATTTGAATGTGTAACTGAAATAATAACTATATTGTTATATTGTTCTCATAACATTTTGTCTTACAGCAATATAACCATATAACAATATAGCCATTCAGCATTTTTCACTTTAATTACACAGATGATTTTATTTAATTTGAAGACTTTCTACACAAACCCTTCTTACCTATTCCCATTCAATTGTCGCAGGCGGCTTGGTACTAATGTCATAAACCACTCGGTTGATACCCCGAACGTTATTGATGATTTCACTAGAAACGGTTGCTAGAAAATTGTAAGGCAATCGACTCCATTCAGCCGTCATGCCGTCCATCGAATTGACGGCGCGTAAAGCAACAGCTTGTTCGTAGGTTCGTTCGTCTCCCATTACACCCACTGACTGGACAGGTAACAAGATAACACCTGCTTGCCAAACTTCATTATAAAGTCCGTGTTTTTTTAAATTATTGATAAAAATGGCGTCCGCTTCTTGCAGTAAGGCGACTCTTTCGGGCGTAATATCTCCTAAAATACGAATGGCCAAGCCAGGACCGGGGAAAGGGTGCCGACCGTTGATGGCCTCGGGAATCCCCAATTCTTTTCCTACTTTTCGTACTTCATCTTTAAATAAACTACGAAGTGGTTCGATAATTTTGAGATTCAAGATATCGGGTAGGCCACCTACATTATGATGAGATTTGATGGTGACAGAGGGGCCATGAACGGAGACAGATTCAATCACATCGGGGTAAATGGTACCTTGTCCTAACCATTTAATATCTTCTAATTTATTGGCTTCTGCTTCGAAAACTTCAATGAATACTCGGCCAATGACTTTTCGCTTCTTTTCGGGGTCACTAATACCCGCCAATTCGGTCCAGAACTGTTGGCGCGCATCAACACCGATTACGTTCAAGCCCATTCCCTTGTAGGAATCGAGAACATCTTGAAATTCGTCTTTTCGCAACAGGCCATTATCGACAAAAATACAAGTTAGATTTTTACCAATCGCCCGATTTAGTAATTCCGCTCCAACCGTGGAATCTACACCACCCGATAAGCCCATGATTACGCGGTCGTCTCCCAGTTTTTCTCGAATTTCGGTAATGGTTTGTTCGACAAAAGAAGCGGGTGTCCAATTCGGCTGGCAACCAGCAATGTGAACTAAAAAGTTCTCTAACAATTGTTTACCATCAATGCTGTGGGTAACTTCGGGGTGAAATTGAATACAATAGACAGGAAAATCAAACTTACCATCTTTAGCTTTGAAGGCCGCTACGGGAATGCTCTCGGTGCCTGCTAAAATTTCAAACTCGTTGGGCACTTCAAAGATAGTATCTCCGTGTGACATCCAAACTTGAGAACCCTTTTCGATTTTTGCAAAGAATGGGTCAGTGACAATAGTCCCCAGATTGGCTTTACCGTATTCTCTTTTTTCGGAACGTTGCACATTGCCGCCCATTTTCTGGGCGATGTACTGCGCACCGTAGCAAACGCCCAATACGGGCTTTTTACCAATGATTTTATCTAAGTCTATTTGTAATGCTTTTTCGTCGGTTACCGAAAAAGGGCTTCCCGATAAAATGACCGCTTTAATGGAGTCATCCAGCGCAGGAATTTTATTGTAAGGAACAATTTCGCTGTAAATATTCAGCTCTCTGACTCTTCGGGCAATTAATTGGGTGTATTGAGAACCAAAATCGAGAATCAATATTTTTTCGTGCATCTATGTTGGTTTGCTGTAAAAAAAGAAATGCAAAAAATAACGAACTATTTTTTGCATTTCCGGAGGTTGACAATTTGCAATGAACAATGCACAATTAACAATTTTTACATCATTCATCGTTCATCTAATTTATGTCTAATAATCCCCAAGTGTCTCTGGTAACTGCGCCAAAGCAGTAGCTAATTGCTCGTCGTTGGGGGCTTTGCCGTGCCACGCATGGGTGTGCATCATAAAATCAACGCCTTGCCCCATAATCGTTTTCATTAAAATAACGACGGGCTTACCGTTACCTGCTTTTTGCTTGGCTTTGTTCAAGCCATTGATAACTTTTCGCATGCTGCTACCGTCCATTGTGATAACTTCCCAACCAAAAGTCCGGAATTTGGCCTTCAAATCACCTAATTCCATTACGTCTTTAGTAGGCCCGTCGATTTGTTGACCGTTCCAATCTACTGTCACGATTAGATTATCTACTTTATGATGGGGAGCAAACATGATGGCTACCCAGTTTTGTCCTTCTTGCAATTCCCCGTCACCCGTTAGCGCATAGACCAATTTATCGTCACCGTCCAATTTTTTGGCCAAAGCTACGCCAATGGCAACGGATAGACCTTGACCCAATGAACCCGAAGCAATTCGAACGCCAGGCAAACCTTCGTGCGTCGTTGGATGTCCTTGCAATCGAGAGTTAATATCTCGAAAAGTGTCCAATTCCGCAATAGGAAAGTAGCCTGCACGCGCTAAGACACTATAAAAAACGGGAGAAATATGGCCGTTGGATAAGAAAAATACGTCTTCCCCTTTTCCTTCCATGTCGAACCCCTCTTTGCGGTCCATGATTTCGAAGTACAAGGCCGTTAGAAAATCGGTACATCCTAACGACCCGCCAGGGTGTCCCGAAGCGGCGGAATGAACTTGACGAAGAATATCTCTTCGGACTTGTGTGGCAATATTTTCTAACTTTTTGATAGCAGCCATAGTTGGTGTATTATGTTTTACTAGTTTTAATCAATTGTTGTGTACATTGCGCATTGCTAATTGTACATTCATAATCGTCCATTGAAATCACTCGCTTAGATAGAAGTGCGAAAGTACAAAAGTGTAGAAAGGAAATCAAAGAAAACGCTAAAAAACAGAAAAGGACAGTCCGAACTAAATCAGACTGTCCTTTTTATATGATGTTATCTTTTGACAACTAGAATTAGTTAACAGATGCCGCCAATTCTTTACCTGGCTTGAACTTGATGACGTTCTTCGCAGCAATTTGAATAGCTTCTCCCGTCTTAGGGTTTCTACCCGTTCTAGCAGGTCTTTCAGAAACGCTGAAGGTACCGAAGCCAATCATGGCTACTTTGTCTCCTTCTTTAAGTGTTGACTCGATGCTGTTCAATACACAATTGACCGCTTCGGTCGCTTGTGCTTTCGTCAAATTGGCATCTTCTGCTACTTTGTTAATTAAATCTCCTTTGTTCATTTTGAAAAATTTTAAATGTGCTTTGAAAAAATTCGCGCAAAACTAGGAGGTTCGGTTTTCAAAACAAAATTTTTTTATCATAAAAACGTCGAACCCTTTATCCATAACGCTTTCTGGTCGTCTTTTTATTTTATTGGCTCTGCAAAGATAAGAAAAAATATTTAATTAAAACAAAATGTTTTTACAAAAAGCTAAAATAATTTTATCCTTCAACGACACTAAGGTTACCCTTTTCGTCTATATTCTTGAATTTTACCTATTGATATTCAATTTTTTATATAACACTTTTTTAGTCTATTTTGTATTCATACATTTTGAAAACTATTGTCCGCAAGAATTTTCAATAACCAGCTTTTTTAATCAAATTATTTTAAAAAAAAGTTATCCACATTATAGATAATTCTATACTCTATCTAGCGATTTTCCTTTTTTTACACCCATTTCTTAAATAATGTCTTCGCCAGATGAATGATGAATGATGAATGATATTAATGTAGTAGTAAATTGAAAATATTCGTCTTACGACGTGCAACAACCATCCTCGAAGTAATTCGGGATTTCATTGCCCTCAACATTTATCACTCATCAACCATCCCGTACGGGCAAGCTATTCATTGTGGTTGGTAACCACTTTACTTAAAACCATACGAGAAAAAATAATTGGCCCTTTAATTTTTCTTAGCCAAAAAATGACAAACTGTCTGGCAATCCATGCCTAATACACGCAACCTCTTTCTATCTTTGTTTGTCGTTAAAGATAGTGAATATAACAAAAAGTTTTTTGTAGACCTTTATGAATTAATCCATCAGCCAATTCTTAAAGGAGCCGCAAAGAACGTTCAAATCTAAACAGATGATTAAGCATTTAGTACTCTTTTGTGGCCTACTATTTTTGTCCAATAGTTCGCTGATGGCCCAATGCAAGGATTGCTACGGTACCCCTTTCTTGGGTATTTATTCGAACGGAATATCTAAGGATAAGGCGAAGAAACTCCAATTCAAAAATCGAGACGGTAGCTACGTCACGGGGATTATCCGCAACACATCCGCCGAAAAAGCGGGATTACAGCCCTTTGATTATATATACGGCATCGACGAATATCGAACGGACTTTGACCGCTCTTTAACCGATATTCTCCGAAAATACGACCCAGGCGACATGGTTACTTTGCATTTTTACCGGAACGGAAAACCTCAGACCTTGAAAATGCGGCTGGGCAAACGGTCGGATGCCGAATACGAGGAGCGCAGCAAAAAAGAAGACCCGTTTTTGGGGGTCGAACAAGCCCGACGCAATTGGGACGACGACCAAATTGGAATTCGAGTAAATATTGTCCGCAACTCCACGGCTGAATCTATGGGTTTAGAGGACGGTGACCTTATCACCCACATCAACCGCTTTCCAATTGTAGATTGGACAGACTTGGGTACTGCCATAGATATGTGCGAAGTGGGAAGTACCATGAGCATCGACTACGTTCGAGACGGAAAGAAGCAGCAAACTTCGGGCAAAGTTAAGTCCTATTATGAATCTAAATACGGTGATTATGCTTCATTTGATACGGATAACCGAACCACACGAGTGAGTAAAACAAGCGTTTGGGAAAAAGACGAAGCTGGGTGGAACGAGCGAAAAATTAGTACTACTAATTTAAGTGACTTGTCGGTATCCGTTCTGCCAGCTACCCTAAGTGATTTAAGCACGATTGGGGTAACGGTTTCTAACAAAACAAATCTAACCGTTAATAATCTAGCGATGAATATTGTATCGGATAAAGGGTTGATGAAAATCACTTTTGACCTTCCCAGTCGAGGTAATACCTTAATTAATATGTATAATCAAAATGGTCGAAAAAATTATACTTATGAATTAGACGATTTCTCTGGTGAATTTGAAGATACCATGCCAATAACCAGCGGGAGCGACAGCGAATTTTACTTAGTGATTCGACAAAATGGGTTAGCAAAAATTCAGCGAGTCCTTTTAAAATAATTTCCCCAAAAAATAATCCTTACGTAAGGGTTTTTCTCATTAAATTTCATCGGCCAGCGGCCTGTTTTTAGGTC
>JBCCQK010000082.1:0-20918 GCA_039024375.1 Bacteroidota bacterium | reverse complement strand
GTAGCAGTCCTCACTAATTTGGATGGCCACTCTGACTTTTTGGTGCAGCTATGTATTTTACGGATGAATTGGTAGCAGTCCTCACTAATTTGGATGGCCACTCTGACTTGTTGGGCAAATTATTTCTGCTGCATTGGAAGTGGTAGCAGTCCTCACTAATTTGGATGGCCACTCTGACAAAAATATAGACTCGAGGCGGTATCTATTTTGCAGGTAGCAGTCCTCACTAATTTGGATGGCCACTCTGACGACGGCTGCCAGTCTGGTCTGGGAGGCATTTAGAGGTAGCAGTCCTCACTAATTTGGATGGCCACTCTGACCGCCAAGAATAAGCAACTTACTGCGCCATACGAGTAGCAGTCCTCACTAATTTGGATGGCCACTCTGACTCCGAGTGTTGGGAATCCTATTCATGACCAAACCCGTAGCAGTCCTCACTAATTTGGATGGCCACTCTGACCCTCTAAATTTGTAAAGTATTGATTGTCAATGTTTTGAGTTGAATTTAATGTCACGAGAGTGTCAGAAAATTCATAGTGTCGTTTTAACAATATATAACTCATTACTTTTTGTGGATCAAAAAATGGTCGTTTTTTGCTACTTTTCGTAAACATAGGGAAAATTTAACGAAATAAAAAATTGATTGTCAGATTTTTATTACTAGACTGACGGCTGACGGACTTATTAAAAATTTAACAAACTGAGCCTTTTTTTCATTCTGCCTAAAATTATATATGTTGCTTTATTGTATTTCATGCGTTTATAGAAAACAGTTTATGAAAAAATAATTGCGACTTTTACATTTTAACATTTCAACGTATTGTTGAGATTGTAGTAAGGTATTTACAAAAATTATTTTTCGTCAATATAACAATTTGAATGCTGGTTTTTCGGTGTATGGTTATCGGTACACGGTGTACGGTCTGATGGGCGAAAAAAGGTCTAAATATTGTCCCAACGAATAACATGATTACTCAGAACCGAGAGTAGAGAATAGGGAATAGAGACTTGAAATGTTGACAAATGAGAACAATCATCGAAATTTTGTCGATTTCCCCGAAATTTGCGTCTCTGTTCTCTCAATGAAATGGTCTCTGTTCTCTATTCCAAATAGATAACAAAAACTACTCAAATAATCAAGGTCGTTTTCTCCCCCGCCAACTCTTCTCGGTCCAATTGATTTTGTCCATAAATGCGCATTCCTTGAATGGCTTGCGGCGCGACGGAAATGATAATCAAACTGTCTGTAGGGTGATTGACTTTGGCCAAAGCCGTGGATAATTTTTGCTCTAATTCTCGTAGCGGCTGCGCTTGAATGCTGCCTAAATATACGGACTTATTGATTCTATCCAAACCGTAGGCAATGATGGTTTTGCTCATTTTTGCTCGGAGGCTATTTTTATGGATGTCATAGCAGATGAGGTGCGGCATATTTTATGGATGATGAGTGATGGATGATGAATGATGAGGAATTTGTAGCAATTGAATTATACGGGCATCGTGCGTTGTATTTTATCACTGTTCATTGCACATTGTCCATTGCTAATTGTCCATTTGTCATTGCCCATTGTTCATTGTTTTTGAAAAAGTTGGTGCTCCCAATGTTGTTGGTCGGTGCGTTTCTGGTGCATGGTGGCGTCGAGGGAATGTAGCGTATATTCGAAAGCAAAGAGCGTCGGGTGGTCTTTCAGGAGGGAGTAATGCAGAAAACTGGTATCTACCTTGGGGCAAAGAATGATGCCGAGGCAGGGTGGTCGGTCGGGTAGGGGAGTCGTCTCGTTGAATAGGCGGCAATAGGTATCCATTTGGCCAATATGTTCGTAAGTCAATGGCACAATTTTTAAATCAATCAGGACAAAACGGTGTAAAATGTAGTTGTAGAAAAGCAAATCGACGAATAGTTGCTTACCGTTGGGGGTAAGAAGTCGCTTTTGACGAGCGACGAAAGCAAAGCCTTTGCCCAGTTCGTTTAGAAAATCTTGTAATTGTTGGACGAGTGCCGATTCGAGTTGTCGTTCGGGGATTTTTTGGCCCGAAAATTTTTTTAAAAAACTGAACTGGAAATAGGTTTTGGCAGCCACTGCTCGTAGATTCTTGGGTGATTGGTTTTGGGGTTGTACTCGATGGTACTGCCGATTCTTGATAGCAGTCTGTAGTGCATTGACCGTCCACCGTTCGCTGACGGCTTCTCGAAAGTAGTATTTGCGGCAGTCAGCGTCCGAAATTTTTAATAGCAGTTGGTAATGACTCCAAGATAGGAGAGCAGATAGCTCCTCTAAGGTAGGAAAGGCAAAGTAAAACTGAACAAAAAGTAGTAATTCTGGGATGGATGGTCGTTCTTTTGCTGGTTCGCCACGGTACCAAGTGATTAGGTGCTGTTTTAATCGTTCCCGTTCGTTTTTTACTTCAACAAATACTTCGCCTAAACAAGCGCCGATTTTCCAAAAGCATTCCACCTTGTAGAATGGAACGTACTGCCATTGTGGGTCTAAGTGGTTTTGGTAGAGTTGGTGGACTTGTTGATGTACATTCATGGATGGACATTAGTAGATAAAAGTTGGGTTGGATGAAAAAACTATGCCTCGGTAGTAGCCCTAATTCTTCTCGCCAATCGAGTAGCTAAGTAATAAATTTGGTTACGGGCGCTGGCCTCTTGGTTAAGCCACTTAATTTCGGTGCGCAGCATTTCGTTAAATGTTGGAATAAGCCAAGCTTTTCCTTCTTTGTTCAAGAAAATACCGTGTTGGTTGTGGGTGAAAAAGTTATTGCGTAAATGCTTATCTATACACGCTTCGATAATCAATCGGTCGGCCCAAGGTCGAAATGCTTCAATGAGGTCGAAAGAAAGGGTTGGTTTATTGTACTCATCGGTGTGGAGTAAGCCTAGTTGTGGGTCAAGCCCTACGGCAAATAGGCCACTTTCGACTACGCTGTATAACATCCCATAAGCGTAATTGATGGCAGCGTTGACGTTGTCTTTAGCGGGGCGACGGGTGCGTTTCTGAAACCGATAGGCACGGGGGAGGGTGTTGCCCACCGCCTGCCAGTAAAGTCGGGCAATATTTCCCTCCGTACCCATGAACCCATTTCGGGCTTCGTCGATGAGTTGGCTGCGGTATTTTTCAAAGTTTTTGTGGTGTTGTTTGATGCTTTTGATAGCTTTACCCAATACACTAGCGTAAACGGGTTGGCGCATTTGGATATACTGTAAGTTTTTAATTTGTTGTTCCGTTTTTAGCCAGAAAAGGTCGATTAGCCAAGCGGTTGCCTCTTCCGAGTCGTAAAATTTAACTTGCTGCCTTCGTAAGGTGGCAATATTTTGAAAATGCGGACTCCACAGCCGACCCATTACTTTCCCAAATCGGCTAAAGAAAAGCATCGGGATTTGGTGGTCAATCGCCAATTTGATGGCACTGGCCTCGATGGTCACGTTGGAGAAAATAGCAATACTGGACAGTTTGCCTGCGCCGATAGTTCGCTGTCCGCCTTCGGTCGTGAGGTGAAAAGCGTTGTTTTTATTGGCTAACTTGATACCGCTGGAATCTAGGATAAGTTGCATACTGGATACGGTTGATTGGTTGGTGGATACTGGATTCTGGTTGCTAGATACTAGGTGTTCGATATTGCTACTGCTACTAAATATTATAAGGGAAACTCCGCCAGTTAATAGCACCAAACTCTTCCTCTGGAGGGTGAATCGCCTCGTAGTAAGCGTCTTTCAAGGCGAGGTAATTTTCGTCTCTGCGTTTGAGTACAAAGCCCGCAAAGTTGAGTCGCCCACGAATTTGTCGTTTGAATTGTTCGACCCATTTGGTAGAGAATTGTCCCTGCTCGTTTTGGGAGTGGACGATTGATTTAAGTCGTTCAATCTCCGTTTTGATGGTTGGAAGATAATTAGGTTCGAGCGCTACTTTGTCCGTTACGATTAAGCCGGTAATAATTTTGGGGTCATCGGGACCGTAGAATTTTAGTTTGCGTTCGTTGACGGCAAAGTCGTATTTACTAATGATACCTTTTAAAACATTGAAGGTTTGGGCATCAATTTTCTGTTTACCCGAAAACGTCATGTCGTCGGCGTAGCGGGTGTAAACTAAATTCATTTTTTCGGCAAACACAATAAGTTCTCTATCCATTGCTCGGCACGACAAGTTGGAAAGGACGGGCGAGGTAGGGGTGCCCATCGGTAGCCTGTTTTCGTAGGTGGTTAGATTGGCTAAGACGAGTGGTAAATCTCGGCGAAAATTAAAGGGCGGTTTGTTGAAAATATTGATGACTCGTTTTTTGGAGATGGCGTGGAAAAAGTCTTTCAAGTCAATGTTGACCATGTAGGGTTGATTGACGTGCTTTTGGGCATTGGTCAACACATTGCGGCGGTCTTCTTCGTTGCGGACGCCAACAATAAAACCGTAGGCGGCTCGAGATTTCTCGAAGTAATAGACACTTTGTAAGAAGTTGCTCAAATTGGCCTGCAAGCGTTTTAGTTCGGCAAATGGCGTTTCGATAAGCCGTTCGCTTCCTCCTTTTTTCGGTACGCTAAAAGTGCGATAGCGTGGCTTTTTTGCCATGAGTAGAAGTTTTCGTTTCTCCGTTTTCAGAATGTGCGCTAAGGCCGAAATGGAGTTGATGCTACAAAATACCGTTTTTTGGTGTTGGTGTCGCTGACGGGTTAACTTGGGCTTCGGTGGTTTGGAAGACTTCAAGAGCGGTTGATTTTGGTGTGGAAAAAGAGGTTTTGATTATCTCTAACTATTGACCACCTGCTCTTTTTACCACAAAGGTATGGAGGGCACGGAGTTCCCACCGTTTTTTCGAGTGCAGCTTGTGCGGAAAGCTGTACACCCAAAAGCTAACGGTGATTGATAGTTATGAGTATTCAGTAAAAGGACGGAGGTGAAGAAGGGATTCTTTCGAGGAAGGAAGTTTTTTGGGAAAGGCTAACAAATAGGAGGGAGTAGTCTTAGTTGTAAAAGGTGTCGATTATTTATGGTTGGCGGTGTAGCGATAGTAATGCTTATTTGCAGCCAAACGTTTACTAAACTTCCAAAGTTTAGTAAACGTCCAGCCTTATATTTAACGCACCGCCTTATGTTTAAGTAAGTCGAGGTACCGAAATAAGTTAAGTAAATTTGCATCTATTTTATCCAAATAACTGTTTGTCAATGTGTTGCGAATTCTGACTTCCTCAGTACGGGCCGTATGGCTGACAGACTCGCCCGCTTCGCAGTCGTGCAGGTTTATCGGTCTTAAATCTGACTTCTCATTTACTTATTTAGAGCCCTTCTTTTTTTTGATTTTCTGTAAAATGTTTTTGACCTCCGAAATGGGCAAGTTTACAAGGGTGGCAATGAGTTCGGGGGCCATATTTTGGTCCAGACATCTTTCAATCACCGCTTCTTTTTCTTCGATTTTTCCTTCTACCTTTCCTTCAATTCTGCCTTCTGCTTTTCCTTCTTCCTTAGCGGTATCTACTACGTTTTTTATATCTCTGTAAGTTTTTAAACTCTCTTCGTACTCTTTTCTTTCTTCTTCTGTAAAACTCGCTATTTCGGCTATTTCGAACAATTTTTTAAATATCCGCTCTTGTAACGCTTTGGGTCTATCTTGGAGTTTTTGTAAATGGGTAAATACGTAGAGCCATTTATCAAAACGACTTTTTAACTCCGAAGGCTTCTTTTTAAACTTGGGTAGCTCAATGTAGAGGAATTTTAATTTATCGTAGAATACGTTGCATTTTTGGTCTTTAAACTCTACGATGTGCAATAACTCTTTATTTTTTTTATGTTCGTCGAACTCAAAATCCAAAATGCCTATGGAAAAAACGGGGTCTAGTCGATAATTCCAGTCACCTCTTTTGGCCTGTTCTTGAATAGGAAAAGAGGCGTAAAATACTGTTCGGTCTTTGAAGTAGTTTTGCTTGGCTTTTTGCATTTCTACAATAAAGCGTTCTTCATTTTCGCCGATGCAGTAAATATCGAAGACGGCCTTTCGGTCAATTTTATACTGCCCAAAATGTTCGTTATTGGAATAAGTGAGGTCCTTTACTTTATAATCGGGTAATATTTCATTCAAAAAATCAATGAGTAAGTCCTTATTGGGTTCGGTCCCAAATAGCTTTTTAAACCCAAAATCGGTTAGCGGATTGATGTATCGGTCAGTTGCTGTATTCATTAGCATTGTTATTACGTTTTCTTCACGATAACAAAAATACGCATTTTTCTTTTTGGGGAGTCTGTAAATGATGCAACAGCGTACGAAAGTGGGTTGCTTGTTGGTTGTATCTTTTGGCGAGGTCAGCTTGTAAGCCTTCCGAAGGAAGGTTTTTTAGCCGATGGTAATTGGGCATCGCTTCGAACAATTTAACTTGGTTTTCTAGCATATTTTGTAATAGCCAGCGTTGGTTGTCGTCCAGTTGTCCTCGTCGGAAATCGGTCAGGAATTGCTCCAAATTGGCGACCTTTCTGGTTTGTCGTTGAATGTATTTTTCTAATCTTTTCATGTTGCTACGTCGTATTTGGGTGAAATGGGAGTTACTATACCCATAAGAACCTGTGACGATTCACTTCGTTTTGGATAGTGGGGCTATTTGGTCGTCTAAAAGGTTGAAAATGTCTAAAAAACGGCTCGACTGCTGGAAAGCGATGAGTTACTCGTTGAAGGGTTGTTTGTTTTTGGGGTAGCTTGTACGATACTGGTGGGAAATTAAAGTACTGGGTGATAATTGTTTGAAAAAAGAAAAGGCGTTACGAAAATATATTCGTAACGCCTTGATTATCAGTGTCGGGATGACAGGATTTGAACCTGCGACCCCACGCCCCCCAGACGTGTGCGCTACCGGACTGCGCCACATCCCGAACTTTATGAAAATGTAAAATCTAAAATTACCAATTCAAAATCTAAAAGTTCTGAAAATTAGAATTTTACGATGGAACCTCGTTTTTATCATTTTCCTTAGAGGTGAAGAAAGAGTAATTAGAAGTTATTCTTTCGGGTCTTGCTCGTCACGTTCCGTTGAACAGGACTGAAGTAATTGAAAAACAGCCGATTTATAATCCCAGTTGATTCAGTTACTACTGGAGCGGCGCAAAAATAAGGGATTGGTAGGAAAAAAGAAAGATTCTTTGATAATTTTATAGGGATAAAAATTACAGAGTGATTTAACTTGAATCCCGATTAAAAAATCGGGATAAAATGCAGAGCGTTTGGGAGTCTGGGACTGGCAATCTTGCACAGACCCGTACGGGTAGGCTGTGTCCGAATGAAAAAGGATTGAACTTTTATAAGTGAAACGTGAAAATTAACCTGAGCCAGTTTAAGTAAGTTTTCAATCCGTAAGCTGGAGAGGGAGATTCTTTCAGAGAATCTTCATCTTTTAGTCAAAAAAGGAGAAAGATTCCCTTGAGGAATCTCCCTCCAATACACTTTTTGAGAACTTGCCAGTTTGAAATATAAACTACTGGTTTTCAGTGTTTTTAAATTTAGAATTTTATATTTTACATTTTAGATTTCACTAATTATTTGGCTATCTTTTTCACCGCCGCCACAAACCTATCCAAATCGTTCGTCAAGGTATAAACATTAGGCGTAATCCGCACCCCACGAATATTTTCCCACACGATAGCAACGGAGTGGATTTTAAACTGGCTCATCAATTGGCCTGCAACTTCATGAGGTGTTTTTCCAGCGATGTTGAAGAGGGCAATCGCACCGCTCAAGGCAGGATTTTTTGGGGTAGCGAGACTGACGCCCGAGATTTTTTGAACAGCAGCCGTCCAATAATCTTTGAGGTACCGGAGACGGGCTTCTTTACGGTCGGCGCCAATCATTAGGTGAAAGTCGGCTGCTTGACCGATAGCCTGTTCGATGGGGATGGAACGGGTGCCGAGGTGTTCGAACTTGCGGATGTCGTCGGCGGTGAAGTTGGGGGCCGCCATGAGGGGGTAGAGTGGGGCAATCTTTTCTTTACGCACGTATAACAGTCCACTTCCGAAAGGGGCACAGAGCCATTTGTGCAAACTGGTTCCAAAATAGTCGCAGTTTAGGTCGGGAATGGCGTAGTTGATTTGGCCGAAGGTGTGGGCACCGTCCACGAGGACTTCGATGTTTTGGGCTTTAGCTTGGTCGGCAATAGTTTGAACGGGAAGCATTTGACCACTCCAATTGATGAGGTGGGTGAGATGGACGAGTTTGGTTTTGGGCGAAAAAAGTGCGGTGTATTTTTCGACGAGGGCGGCTTCGGATTCCATTACGGGGTCGAGGTTGACCCATTTTAGTACGATGCCGTCTCGATGCTGGCGTTGTTTCCAAGCATTTATCATGTTGGGATAGTCCTGTTTGCTGAGTACTATCTCATCGCCCGCTTTTAGGGGTAGGCCAAAGATAACGTTGGCTAAGGATTCGGTGGTGTTGCGGTGGATGGCGATTTCATCGGGGGGACAACCCGCTATTTCGGCCAGTTTTTGCCGTAAGGGTTCTTTACCGTTGGCGTCTAAGATGTGCCACATGTAGTGCGACGGGAGTTCGTTGCTCCATTGGTTGTAGCGTTCGACGGCTTCTTGGACGACTTTGGGGGATGGAGACACGCCGCCGTTGTTAAGGTTTACAAAAGTGGGGGAGACGGTGTAGGCTTGTTTGATGGTGTGCCAAAAGGTTTCGTCGTTGGCTAGGTCGTTAGGGGAAATAGTGGCCGCTTTTTTGATGGAAGTTAATACTTGTTGACCCGCTAAGGTGTTGTAGAAGGGTAGGGAAGTGGTGGCGGTGAAGGTGGCAAAACGTTGGAGAAATTTTCTTCGGGTACTCATGTGGTGCTGACTTTTTTGTCTTCTTTGAAACGGTGGTATTGGTTTTTTGTTATGGTTTATCTTGTTTGTGAGTTGTTTTCTTTTTGACGCTGAGGGACGCTGCTTCGGTTATGTTTTTTGTTATGTTTTCTTTTCTAGCGTGTTTTTTATGTTGAATGTTGTCAGTTTAGAGACTGCTTTACTGCTACTGCTACTGCTACCACTGGCTACTAACTACTTTCATTTGGACAACGGATGCTTCACTTGATGTTGACTTGGACAGCGGATTTAGGTGTTGACCTTTTGTTGTTGCTTACTGCTACCGCTACTGCCACTGCTTACTGCTACTGCCACCGCCACTCTACAAAGTAAACCAATAATTCACCTTGAACACCAATGCTCTATTCTTCGGGCCGAAATTTTGAATGCGGAAGTTGTCGGCTAAATCGTCCGTTTCGACGAAATAGTTGTCGGTGTAAACTAGGAAAATATCCGACATGGGGGCGAAGCGCCATTGTAGGCGACTGTTGATGTTGAAATTTTCGGCTTGGGTGTTGTACTGCAAAAAAGTAGTCCAGAAAAGGTTGTTGGAGAAGTTAATCTCAATTTTGGGACTAACCGCAAATAGTTGGGTTTCGCCGTAGGGGCCGCCAAATTGGAGATGGTTGTAGGCGAAGCGCATACCGAAGTTACCCCAAGGTTGGGTGCGATAATTTCCTTCGATTTCTACGCCCGTTCGGGTGCCGCTGTAGAAGCCACCGTAGCGCAATTGTACTTCGTAAGAAAATACTTTTCGACTGTCCGATTGGTAGTTCACTTGGAGACTGCTGGTTACATAATTCTGGGCGGGCAAAGGTTCGTCGCCCGTAAAAGAGAAGGGATATTGCAGATTGATGGCTTGATTGCTCGCACGGACGACTAGGGAACTACGACTCGCAAAGCCGATTTGGTAAGAAAGGGAGTTGGTGCGTTCCAAAAAGTCGCCACCGTCCGCTTTGGTGGTCCACCAATTGAGTATGCTGATTCGGTGATTGTTAATGTTTCGGCGTTGTTTTGGATAAATGGTATAGCCAATGTCCGTATAAAAAGAACCGATGCCAATTCGGTGGGTTGTATCTTGAACGGCGTCGTAATGATTCAGCCGATTGAGAAAGCCCATATCGGCGAAGTAGTTATCCTGTAATTCGTAGTAGTTAACGATTCCCGACCAATTACGGTCGCGGTAACGAAGTCCTCCTTTGAAGTAGTAATTTTCTTCCGAAAAACCTTCTTTAAAAGAATGACTGTAGCCCGCCCAACTTTGCCACTTGTTGTTGTCGGACAAATAATTAAACTCTAATCCAGCGTTTCGACCATAGTCACTGCCCGAAAATTCTTGGTCTTGATAGGCTTGTCGGTTGGTGACGTAGCCTTTGATGACAGAGCGGCCGAAAACTTGCTGCTGAAAAGCGGCGGCGGTGTAATTTTGTCCCGCAAATTCGTCTGTTTGTTTGGTTTGCATATTTAGTAAACCGACTCGCAAGGTTCTCGTAGCATTTCCCGTCAAGCGTAGGCCGTAGAGAATAGGGATAGCGTTTCCATCGTCGTCCAGACCGATACGACGGGAGAAAAAAGGACGGGCGGGACCGTTGCCGAAGTCGGTGAAAATATCGGTGTTTTCGAGGAAAAATAGGCGTTTTTCGGGTAACCGAACGTTGAAGCGAGTTAGGTTAGTGACTTGTTCGTCCACTTCTACTTGGGAAAAATCGGGATTTACCGTAACGTCTAAATTCAGAGAAGAAGTAACGGCAATTTTGGCGTCTAAGCCCGCATTCAAGGTGTTGTTGGTCGGCGTGGCCGCCTCAAAATCTTTAGTGGTAGCACCCGAAATGTAGGGAATAATCGAGATATTTCCTTTCGCTTTTTTAGGTGGTTTGTCCCAAACTAGCGCCCCCGTATAGTTCAAATCGACGGAGCGAAATTGGACGGGCACTTGCGACCAAACGTGGAAAGTACTGTTACTGGCTTCGGTACGAATGAAGTTAATGCCCCACGTGGTTTTAGTCTCGTCGTAGCGGAGTGATTTGAAGGGAATGGCTACTTCGGCTATCCAGCCTTCGGCACTACGGGACGCTCTCGAGTACCACTTATTGTCCCAGTCTTGGTTCATGGAACCCGAACCTGGTCGGCTACCTCGACTGCCTGTGTTGCCCGTTAGCAAGCCTTCCATTTGCACGCCGTAGGGGTTGACGCCGAACATGAATCCGTTGCTTTTTTGGTTCACAGGGTCTAGTACAATGACGATGTTGTCGCCATTCCAAAAATCTACGTCCCGTTTGAGCGTTTGGATAATGGTGGCATTGGGGTCGGTCATCTTGGCAGCGATGTAGAGAAAGTTATCGTCGTAGGCCGCTTTGACTTCGGTTTGTAATTTGGCTTTTTCGTCATCGACGGGAAAACTTAGCCAAAAATCGGAGACCTTATCCGCAGATTGCCAGACGGCTTCGTCGAGTTGACCGTCAATTTTGATTTTCTCCGTGGTTTTTTTGATGTTGATTTGGTACTGTTGCTGGCGGTCTTCCTCTCCGCCACCTCCGTTATTGGCGAACAGGCTTGAAAACAGAAACCCCAGCAGCAGGGTTAGGCAAGTACGATAAGTCATTTTGTCGAGTGGTCTTTTTTTGCAGTCAGGTGAATAGACAGATTATTTTGCTGCAAAGATACGGGTTTATGGGCCTTGCTATTCTGATTTCTTTTTGAAGATTATGGTTGTAAAGTTTGACGGAATTAAGGTTAAAAGAGTATTAGAATGACGAATTTATATGTATATTTTTTTAAATATTTGAAATATTATTTTGATAAAAATGGGAGGTAGGATATTTCGAAAAGTGAAATTTAGCCAATTATTTTCTATTTTGAGTTGTCTCGGATTTAAGCTATTTTTGTTATAGGAACTTACATAAAATGACCTATAAAAGTTAAATAATTATGGTTTATCTTACTGATAGAATTACTTTAGATGCTAATCTTTGCAACGGCAGACCTACTGTTCGAGGCCTAAGAATTAGTGTTCAAACGGTTTTAGAATTTCTCTTTGCGGGTGATAGCTCTAATGAGATAATAGCACAATATCCAATTTTAGAAGAAGAAGATATTAGTGCCTGTCAGCAATTTGCCATAGACCTTATGGGGCGACAATATATCTAATTATCCCCACTCAACACACTAATCTTACTACCATTCGCCTTCCAAAGATTAAAGTCTTTCACATTAATAATACCATTTCCGTCGGCATCGGCGGGCGAATAGGCGTTTACGGCCGCCCCAGCTTGTTTCCAAAAATTAAAATCGAGGGAATTGATAACGCCATTTCCATCAAAATCACCGCTATTCATAAAGTACTTGCCGTCAATATTTTTTTGCTGATTGGTGCCCATCGTTGCATCGGGAGAAGCGGAGAAATCGAATACCGTAGGGTCGTCGCTGAGTGGTTGGGCGGCGTTACTAATAATGGGTAAATGGCTTTTGTGAAAAATGGCGAGGTAGTAGGGTTGGTCTTCCAAATTATCGAATGTAATTGTGGACGCCCCATCGACGTCCACTAAAGTACCGTCATTTTTGACCAAAACGGGCTTTTGTGCAATAATAATGGACCTATCGTCTTTATCTCTTAATTCTAAAACGACCCAATCGACGATGTTAGTGGGAAAATTTTCTACGGTTGCGGCTTGAATCATACTATAATCCGCTTCGTCGTAAGGTTGGTCATTGGGTAATAATTCGTTGTCGAGCAGATTCGTATTGAGCATTCCATCGTTCGTATCGTAGAAACCTTCTAGTAATAATTTGACTCTGGCGGATGTGCTTTTTGGTTGGGTGATAGGAAAACAACTGTGGGCTAACTGAATCATCGGTTCGTGTCGAGACATACAATTGGGTTGCGTACTCAGCGCCATTTTGAATAAACTAGCTTCGTGGGCATGAGGTGTGACGGTTCGACTTTGCGTTCCGTGGGTGACCGAATAGTGCATCACTTCTTCGCCGTTGATGACGTGACCGAGTCCATGAGCGTGTCCTAATTCGTGTAGGACAATTGTCTGGAAATCAAACTGATTAGCACTTGGCGGCGCTTCCGAAAAGTTCCATTCGAAGCTATTGCCCAATCGGTGGTTGGGTAAGAGTTGAATGTCAAATTCTTTTAAATACCAGACCGTATTATGACCACTACACGAAGAATTGCCCGACGCTTTGTAACGAGAAGTGGTGATACCCAAGACACCGATGGGCAAATTGGGTTCGAATAGAACGACACAATGGCCATCATTGCCAAAACCCGTAGTAGTTCCCGCTTTATCAATTTGCCAATTGACGCCACTGTTACAAATCCACGTGTTCGCTGCTCTTTCGAAAGGCGCAACTGCTGTAGAATTAGCAAAGCCTGAAGGTGCATTTAACTGCATGGTATAGCCACCCGCCTCGTTGCGGTTGGTGAATTTAATATTTTGCCGAGTTTTAGCGGGAAAACTTCGAAAAGAACTGTACAGAGAACTAATGGCGTAAGCAACCGTTATTTCTGTAGTACCAACTACGGAACCTGCCGTATTTTTAACAATCACGGTGCCCGTTCCCGAACGGGTGGGTACTTTGACGCGAATTTGGGTATCGGTCCAGCTGACAAAGTCCGTTGATTGGTCAACACTGGTTACACTTCGACCACCCGAGTCGCTGTTGGCAAATTGAATGCTACCAATAGCATCACCGAAGCCCGAGCCTTCCAACACTAAATCATTATCGGATTCGATAGTGCCAGCAATAAAAACGGGATTGATATCGCCTTTGCCATTTTTGACGGCAACAACGGCAAGTCTGGCTTTTACACTTTCTTCGCTTGCACACGTAGGAACACCGGCACACGTACAGCCATCAATCAGAATCAAGTCATTGATGGTATTAGGATTGCCATCGTCACAACTATTGCCGGGAATGGCAGGTAAAGATGCATCATTGGGTGCGCAATCTTTGATGTCATAAATATTATCGTTATCCGAATCTAGGTAAATGTAATCTTTTATTTCTAAGACTACTTCTTTGTCACAAGTGCTGCCATCGGCACCCGTCATGAATACTCTGATAATTTTATTGCCAGGAATTAAACCGTCGATGTACTGGGTTTCGAGGCAGTTACCATCACAAATGAATGTAGTTTGGCCGTTCGTCTCTAGACCAATAAACTCAATCCTTTCGTGTTTTGCGGTCAAATTATCAATCCGAATCGTGCTACCTTGAACCGTAAATGTTAACGATTCGCAATTGGCGGTTGTCCCTAAGTTGCCCGCACAAGTACAGCCGTCCGCTTGAATTTGGTCGTTTTCCGTCTGGCTATTATTATCATTACAAGGAGCGCCAACGGGTTTTGGGAAATTGGGGTCATTATCGTCGCAATCCAAAGCGGCACAAACCCCATCATTGTCCAAATCAATCTGTGGCTTTTGTGGGATGTAGATAGTACCATCTGGTGTAACTGGCTTCATTTTAGTCACCGCTTCCACTATTTCCATCAGCTCCCATTCCACCATCGGTTTCACATCGTTATAATCGACATATCTTCCGTTTACCTTAGGCAAAACTCCTTGTACGTGTGCGAAAGGTTGAAATTGAGGAGTTCGTGGGCCCACATTTTCAGCGTTCGGCTTGAGGGCGCTACTACTAGCTGTTTTCAACATCAGCATGTATTCTTGCCCGATGGACATTTGGACGTTGGGCGTAACGATTTCCAATTCGCCATCGACTTCTCCACCGGGAATGATAAACTGAAAGGTAGTTGCTACACTGTTTATCTTCATATAGACTTTGGCCTCCATCGTATAAGCCGTATAGATATTTTTGTGGTTGGCATCCCAATAGGATTCGGCTGCGATGGCTTTGGCCATGACAATTTGCCCCGACTGTTCGATTCTTTCTAACAGTTGAATAGGAGAAACGGTTGCTGATACGTAGGTTGGTAAAAATAGCAATAAGCCTAATGTGGCGCTAGTAACAATTCTTCTCATGCGTACGGTTGTGAAAATAGTCCTTGTGTTTGGCTCGACTTATGAATGAAAATGGGGGTTGGAGGAAAGGGGAAGGAGGAGGTTGGAGGAATCGGAATAATCTGCAATCTAGTAGTTTTTGGGTTTGGTTATTAAACTAAGATACTTGATTTGTGACGAGCATATTTAGATTGAAATGAATTTTATTGGACGGAATACATCCAATTTTAGAGCTAATTAACCCGAGTTGCAGACTGTAATCTGTACTACCTCAGCAGGCGATACTTTGACAGTATCTCCTGCTTTTCAAGCGCCTAAAAGAAATAAATGCTGACAAAGTATTGCTTTCTGGCTGTTTTCCGCAACTTGAATTAGCTAGGACAAAATTATCAGAAAAGCGTAGCTACCTTCTTTTACGGAGTATTGAGCGGTAGGGTAAAGTGTGACAAGAAACGAAGCTGTTTTCTTAACTGCTCTAGCGGTCAAGCGAAAGTACTAATTCTGCTAAAGCCTTTTCGGTAGGTTGCGTAGCAGTTAAAACATTTTTATGCCCTAGTTGAATAAGGGCGTTTTCAGTTGTTTTCCCAATGGCTACTAAGTGTTGCGAATTTTTGTAAGTGTATTGTTGAAAATAGGAGATTGCGTTTAATGGACTCGTGAAAACTAGAATATCGCAATTAGGAACCGAAAAATGGTCTTTGGGAATATTCTCGTAAATAACTAAATCGAGGCATTCTATCGAAGAAGTTAGTAATAATTTTTGAATAGATTGACGAGAATATTTAGCACGAGGAAAAAGCACTTTTTGGTGGCTAGCGACTTTTTCAAAGTTTTTTGCCGTGGTTATGGGCTGCCCTGTTCCCACAAAATTAACGGAGAGACCTAATTCTTCGGCAAAATCGGCTGTTCCTTTACCAATGGTTGCTATTTTTTTAGTATCAATAAGTGCCCTGTCAGGCAAGCTTTGGAGAAAAAATTGAACGCCGTTTTTACTATAAAAAAATAGCCAATCAAAAGTAGCTGGTAAGGAAAATTTTACTGGGTGAAATTGCAGCAAATTTTTTCCGTACACCAAAAAGTTCGCTTGGGTTAGTATTTGTTGGAAGGGGCTGTCCTTCTTTAAATCTCGGGAAATGAATACTTTTAATAGGTTCATGTTAGTTTATTCGGCGCTTGGGAAGGTTGTATTTTTTTGGACCACTCGGAATATTGAACGTTTTGGTTTATTTGCCGAATGACATGCTTAACGGTAGGAGAGGTTTTGGGGGGTAAGTCCCGTAGAGAAGCCCACGCAAATCCTTGAAATTTGTTAGTCTCTCTGACGTGTAGTGTGCCTTGGTACTGAGTAGTGGTAAAATAAATAGTAATGCGGTTGTCTTTTCCCTTTTTCTTGTGTAGTACGTGAATTAGAGAAAGGTGCGTTGGATTTAAGGTAATGCCTATTTCTTCTTGACATTCTCGAACGAGCGTCTCTAGGGCAAACTCTGGTCCTTCCACGGTACCGCCAGGTAAGGTCAATTTTCCTCCCTTCTCATTAGTTTGAGTGAGTAAGAGGACTTGGTTGGCTTTTTTCAGAACCAGTCTAGCTTTTATAATGAAAGAGCTCATAGGAGTTCGAGGCTTGAATTTTTGAAACGCTAAAAATAGTATTTTACGCTTTGACAAAACTACTGTCTTTATTTGGCAAATACCAACAAAATTTCCAAGGTCTAGTCACTACTACTAACTTTCTAGTAGCCTCCCCTGCATGTCAGATTAAATTGTATTCTCAAAGAAACCGTTCCCGAAAAGCAGGTAAAGTCCTAATAATTTTTATTTTTGCAATTAAAGTTAACGTAGGAATATATGTTCATTAAATAACGCATTTACATTGCATCCTGTGGTATATTGCCCTATCTTCCATTGCAGTTTATTAAGATTTCATGGCAGATAATGACGTAATTAGGTAGAGGGCTTTTACAAAATGTTGGCTGTCTATGTTTAATATATTGACTTATTTGATAAGTATAGTTGTGCGATTTGTCAAATAAGGCTAAGCTAGGAAATGTAATAGAAGTAAAATTGATTTTGAATACTAACTTTCTGATTGCCAAGATTTTTAGATTCGAAATTCTAGATTTAAAATTTTAGATTTTCCCTAGCGACTCACAGCAAAAAAAGTAATATGATTTTAAGTACAAAAGTTTCACCACCAGCCGTTGTTGACAATGTGTTAGAGTCTATTGGGAATACGCCAATGGTACGCATTCGACGCTCATTAGGTGGAGTGAAAGCGGAAGTTTTGGGGAAAGTAGAAGGATTCAATCCGGGGCACTCTGCCAAAGACCGAGTGGCGCTCTACATGGTAGAAAAAGCAGAGCGGGAAGGAAAAATCAAACCGGGCGCTACCATCATCGAAGCGACTAGCGGAAACACTGGGTTTAGCTTGGCAATGGTCAGCCTATTGAAAGGGTATAAATGTGTTTTGACGGTTAGTAGCAAAGCCTCCGACGAAAAATTGCGTTTGCTACAATCAATGGGTGCCGAGGTATTCATTTGTCCGTCTAGTGCCAAACCCGAAGACCCCAATTCTTACTATTCGGTAGCGAAACAGTTGCATCAAGAAATTCCCAATTCTTACTATTTGAATCAGAATTTTGATGCGGCCAATAAGGAAGCGCATTACACGACTACGGGACCAGAAATATGGGAGCAAACCCAAGGCCGAATTACGCACTACGTGTGTTGTGTGGGAACGGGAGGAACTATTTCGGGAACTGCAAAATACTTAAAAGAACAAAATCCGAACATCCAAGTCATTGGAGTGGATGCCTACGGTTCTGTTTTGAAGCGCTATTGGGAAACAGGCATTTTTGACGAAAAAGAAATTTATTCTTATAAAGTTGAGGGCTTAGGAAAGACAATTATTCCCGGTAACGTTGACTTCGACCTCATCGACCGCATGATAAAAGTTCACGATAAGGACAGTGCCGTTCGGGCTAGGCAACTAGCGCAGCGAGATGGATTGTTTGTAGGCTATTCGGCGGGTGCAGCTATGCAGGCGGTACATAAATTGAAGCGAGAGCTGACCAAAGATGATGTAGTTGTGGTACTATTCTCGGACCATGGAAGTCGCTATTTGGGTAAAATTTACAGTGACGACTGGATGGAAGATGTCGGATTTTTGAAAGAAAAGAAAGAGCCGTCCTACAATTCTTATTTGTATCGAAAATATAAAATCCAGTACAAGCGGATTTATAATAAAGTTAACTACTATATCAATCAGACTTTGAAGATGTAGGAGGGAGTAGTGGCAGTAGCAGCAGCAGTGGTAGTTTTGAAACTTGAGGAAAGTAGCTTGTAATGATGGAACTTTAGCTGCTGTATTTCAGTTTAAATTAGGACGTCATTTTTTGAATGCTTATGTGAATTATAAGTTTAATTGTAATTGTTCAGAACCGAGAGTAGAGAATAGGAAATAGAGATTTGAAATGTTGAAAAACGAAGGTAATCATCAAATTTTTTGTCGATTTACCCGAAATTTGCGTCTCCGTTCTCTCAATGAAATGGTCTCTGTTCTCTATTCTGAATAGATAAATTTAATTAATGTCTGGACAGACAGATTAGTTTTTTCGGAACTACATTTCATTTTTTACATCCAGCAACCAGTATCCAGAAGCTAGTATCTAGTATCCAGTACCTAAAAAATTAGCATATTGAGCGAAATTATCTTAACGATTGAAGATGTAGATTTAGTAGAGTTGTACGGAGAAGGAAACTCCAAATTGAATTTATTGAGACAAGCTTTTCCCGACATTACGATTACCTCTAGAGGAAACAGCGTCAAATTATCGGGAGAGAAAAAATATACGCAGAAAGCCAAATCGAAATTAGAAGCCATGGTTCGAATGTTGCGAGCCGAAAAAGAACTCACCACTCATACCGTTACCGACTTACTCAACGGTGGCAATCCTTACGAAGTTCGATTGAGCAATGGCCCGGGGAATGCGACCATCGTTCACGGTCGGACGGGCAAGCCTATCAAAGCAAAAACCCATAATCAACGCAAATTGGTGGAAGCCTCCGAACGCAATGACGTTGTTTTTGCGATTGGGCCCGCTGGTACGGGAAAAACCTATACGGCCGTTGCCTTGGCCGTCCGTGCTTTAAAAAATAAAATCGTTAAAAAGATTATTCTGACTCGACCGGCCGTGGAAGCGGGTGAAAGTTTGGGCTTTTTACCGGGCGATTTGAAGGAAAAAATCGACCCTTATTTGCGTCCATTGTATGATGGTTTGGAAGATATGTTTCCCGCCGATAAGTTGAAGTTTTTTATGGAGAATCGGGTAATTGAAATTGCCCCATTGGCCTTTATGCGGGGTCGAACGTTGGACAATGCTTTCATTATTTTGGACGAAGCGCAAAACACCACGACTACGCAAATCAAAATGTTTTTGACTCGTTTGGGCCCCACGGCTAAGTGTATCATCACGGGCGATTTATCCCAAGTGGATTTACCGTATAGTCAAAAATCGGGTTTGCGGCGAGCGATTGAACTATTGGGCAATTTGGAAGGCATAGCGGCAGTTTACCTCAATGCGGATGACGTAGTGCGGCACCGATTGGTGAAAGAAATTATCAAAGCTTACCAAAAGTCGGATGATATATTACGAGAGGAAAAGTTACGTAAAAAGGAAGAGCGGGAGGCGGAGAGAGCGGCTAGGAAAGTAGCTGACGATGGAGAAGTTGAGTGATGCGTTATCCTTCCAATTTTGCTAGTTGCGCCAATAACCATTGTTTTTCACTAAGAATGGACTTTTCCGTAATCGTCTTTTTCAATTTCTCTACTTCGTTTTTATTATAAAAATTAACCTTGAGTAGCCGTTTAGTGGCATTAATAATGTTAAGATAATTTTCTTTGTGGTATCCGACCAAAGCTTTTCGTCGAATAAAATTGGCCATTGCTTCCAAGTGAGATTCCAGTAAGCTGAATGCTCGAATTTCCCAGTAAATTCGCAATTGTAGAATCTTGGCGTTCATTGTGTTTATCAAGTCCTTGTCGCTTACCTTTTGTAGGTATTGGAGCGCCGCTTCGTGGTCTCTATTTTGCACATAGACCAATCTGGCCAAATTGAAAAAGTAGGCACTATTGCGGGCATTCTTGTCTAGTTTATTTTTGTATTCGTTGATAAAAGTCTCCGTCCATTCAAAATCTTTGGCCATCAGTCCAAAAGCAACAATGTTGGCGTAGCTGAATTTGGATAAAAAACCGTTTTCTAGAAAACAACCAATTTCCAGTCCCTTCTTATACAATTTAAGGCTTTCGATAGCGTATTCCCGCTGTCCATTATTCACCTTTTTGATACAGTAATTGATGGCCAATAGATAAATATCTTGGATTTCTTCGGGTGGAAAATAATGACCTTCCAACAGAATCTTTTCTTTTAAGTCTTCAAAATAGCTAGATTTTTTGGGTTGACTTGCCAATTGGTAAGCGGTGTAGTATAAAGAAATGGCCGGAACATTCCACCACTGCTTAGAATCAATGTACTCTAAAATTTGCTGCACCCATTCAAAATCGTATTCCACGTTGTAAAGGGCCTGCTGTGCTCTCAGAAAACAGGCTTGTCGCAATTTTTGAGAAAAGTAGGCGAGGTCTAAGTCTTGTCCAAACTCTTGTAAATCTATCGCCATATCCCTCTTTTTCGACGATTGTAGTTCATAAACCTCCCAGTTAAAACGACTTTTGGCGGCGTAGTATTCGTAGTTTCGGTAGGGTTGAGTCGCTAAGGATTTGTTCCCTTTTCGCTGAATGCGGTTGAAGTGCTTTTCGAGTTCGTTTTTGCGGTAGAATTGAGCAACGTCCAACTGTTGTTGTGCTCGTTTTTTTTGAAAAGCACTGATACTAATGAATTGCTCCACTAATTTCAATAAATCGCTGAAAAGTAAGCGGATTTTATGGTCATTAAAAGCTGCTGATTGGCCAAAAACTTTGTGGAATAGGTCTAATTTATTAGGGAGTTGCCCCTTCTTCAAATTATTTTGTAATTGTTGAAAGAGGGATAGAATGGTCTTCGAGGTATTGAAAAAAGGCGAGGAAAGAAACAATTCCAATTGCTGCCCGTCTTTAGTAGTGAGTTTTTGAAGGGGGTGG
>JBCCQK010000081.1:0-21022 GCA_039024375.1 Bacteroidota bacterium | reverse complement strand
CCTCAAGAATTTAGAGAAAATGCCGTGACCTATAATACCGCTACGTTATACTTTTACCAAAAAAAGTATGATAAAGTGATTCAGCTACTTAATCAAGTTGAATACGAAGACTTGGCATATAATCTAAATTCTAAGTTAATGCTCATTGCTGTTTATTACGAAACTGATGAAATAGAACCATTATACTCACTATTTGAAAGCTTTAGAGTATACTTGAATAGAAAAAAAGAAATAACACAAGACCATAAAAAATTTTATACTAACTTCATAAAATTCACAAAAAAATTAACGAAAGTGATTCCTGGCGATAAAAGAGTAATTGATAAACTGAAATCAGAGATAGGCGAAACTAAAGGTATAGCGAACCTCAAATGGCTCAAAGAAAAAATCGCCGAACTAGAATAATCCCCACTTTTTTGAAAAAATACTCCCCACATAATACAAAGGCAAAAAAGCCAACCCCTGCTCCGCAATCTCCCCAAACGGCGCATCCGAAAAAACCACGCCTCCAGAGCAATTAGGATAAGTTGCCAACAACAAATGCAAACTTTTCAAGCGCCCCGCCGTGCTATTTTTAACCTCAATCGGCACAATATCGCTACCTCGAACCGCCAAATAATCGACTTCGGCGTTGCTGCTTTTGGCATTTCTTGCCCAATAAAATAAGGCTTCTTGGCTAGTAGCTAGTAGTTCTTGTCCAACAAACTGTTCCGCTAAAGCACCTTGGTACATGGCCAATAAATCCTTTTTTTGATACTCAACGGATAAAGACAAACCGTTCAAGCGACTCAATAGGCCGACATCGACAAAAATGGCTTTGAATTTTTTATCCGATGCACCCGCCGCTAACGGAAGACCTGCGGGCGAAGTAGTTCTAACTTTATGAAGCACCCTTGCGGTGGTTAGCAAATCAAATGCCTTTTTAATGGTAGGACTAGAAAAATTTTCGGAAAGATGGGTGTATTTTACCTGTTGCCCTACTTTATTGGCCGTCGTAACTAACACATCGTTCAAACATTGCTTATCCACTTGTGGCGTGTATTTAGAAAAATCTTGCCGATAGGTATCAATTAAATCCGTTTGTACTTGCTGTACATCTGCCAATCGGCCCGTTGCGACAAATGTTTGGACACATTCGGGCATTCCACCAACTAAGAAGTATTTTTTCAAAGATTCTTTGAGCAAACTATCTATGTGGGGTGGTTGTGCTTCGGGCTTGTTGCGGACGATTTGAGCTAGTCTTTCTTGCTGTGTTGCATCCAAAAATTCACTAAAACTCATTGGAAACATATTCAACATCTGCACCCGACCGACGGGGAAAGGTATGTCTGATAAGGCAAATTCCAAGAGCGAACCCGCAGCAATGACGTGCAAATCGGGCAACTGCTCGTAGAAATAACGCAAAGCGCTAATCGCTCTAGGACAAGCCTGAATCTCGTCGAAAAAGATTAAATCCTTGCCTATCTCAATCGTACGATTTAGTACAATTTCTAGTTCCCTCAAAATTCTTATGGCATCTAAATTCTTATCAAAAATGGGATGCCAGTCTATCCGTTTTTCTAAATTGATGAGATGCAGTTGTCCTTCAAAATACCTTTGCCCAAAATCCGTAATCGTCCACGATTTACCTACTTGCCTCGCTCCTCGCACGATAAGTGGCTTGCGATTATACTGGTTTTTCCATTTTATTAATTCTTCCGTTATGGCTCTTTTCATTACCTAGTTTTGCTACAAAAGTAGGTTTAATTTAAAAAAGAAAGGGTATTTCTAAAAGTATCTTTTAAAAAAGAAAGGTAATATTTAAATTAGAATCGAAACTAAACGGGTATAGCTGCCATTTGATGTGCTGAAGAGGAGTGCCGAAGCTACGCTCCTTACCGTAATATTGTAAAATGTAGTATCTACAGACAGTTTCGGAGCGATGCTCCTTCGTTTTTTCGAAAAAGAGCGTAGCTCTGACACCGTCTGTAAATAAAATCGTTCAAATTCCTTAATTGAGGAGCGTAGCTTCGGCACTTTTCCAATTGAAGTGCATCAAACGACGTTGGCGGTATATCAAATGTAATGCTAACCGTCCCAGCGGGACGATATATCGGTAGCAATTATTTAATTATTCCAGATGGTCGTGCCGTAGGTACGATATATCCTGTACCTATGGCACAGTAGGAAACCACCCAATTTTTTACTACCGATATCATGTCCCGCTGGGACAATCAGAATTTAGCCTTATACCTGATGAATCTTACATCTACACCCCCTAAACTTTAGGGAAAACTAGTTGTCCAAAAAAGAATACCGAATCTCCGTCAAAAACAAGCCTGTTGCCACCACACTAGCGTCTTTCGGCAACCGTTTCTGCTCCTCCAAAGCCGTCCGCACCTCCGCTAACGACAACTTTCCCGAACCGACATTTAGACACATGCCCACAATCAAGCGAACCATGCCCCGCAAGAAGCGATTGGCAGAAATATGAAAAACGAGCTTTCCCGTAGATTCGTGGAATACCCACTCGACCCGTTGCACATCGCAGAGCATTGTCTTGGCATCTGACTTCGTTTTACAAAAAGGGAAAAAAGCATCGTATTCGAGTAGCAAGCTAGCGGCCGCTTGGAGTTGCGCCATCTCCATTTTCTTAGCGTAGGGAAGATAGTAGGCCGTTTCCAAAGAAAAAGGATTTTTTTCTAGGGCAATGTGGTATTCGTAGCTACGAAGGTAAGCGTCAAAACGGGCGTGGGCATCCGCCGCTACGGGAAAGATTCGTCGAATTGCAATGTCTTTGGGTAAGAATTTATTGATGCGGTAGAGAAAATTTTGGGGCAAATCGCCCGTAAAGTCGAAATGAGCAAAATATTGACTAGCGTGTACGCCTGTGTCCGTGCGGCCGCAGCCCGTGATGGCAATGGGCGTTCTTAGAATAGTGGAAAACGTTTGTTCTAGCACGCCTTGTACGGTGATGTCCTTGGGCTGTATTTGCCAACCAAAATAGTGGGTGCCTTTGTAGGCTAGTTCTAAAAAATACCTCATGGAAGGTAAGGATTGAAGGATGTAAGGATTGAGGGATTGAAGGACTCGCCGAAGGTAATGTCTCTACAACTCAACATATTATGAAAGGAGCGACATCTTAAGATTTTATCTTAAAATCCATATTTTCTACGATTTTATCGTGTCTTGCTTAGTATTTTAAAGCTAGACAAGTTGAAAACTTGAAAGATAATGGTTGAAAGATACAATCTTCCAACATCGAAATGTCACTATAATTCCAATTCCCAATCCCCCACTTTATTCTTAACCAACTGCCCGTAGCGAGATTTTCGATTGCGCTTATCGGCTTTTTCCAACAGCGTAAATTGCAGCGTATTCTCGTCCACCCACTTGGGCAATACCGGACGTAAGTCGTCCATTTCTTCTTCAAATAGTACCGTCAGACGATTGTCCACGTAGCCCCACAGTTGAACGCCACAAAAGTCGCCCTTGTCTCCCCAATCGGGATTCAGGCAAGCTAGATGTTCTTGGTCGGTAGCTGCCTTGGGAAACCCTTTGGTGTAAGTGATTTTGCCCGTTTTGTCGTCGATAAGTAAATAGCGGTCTTGGCCTTGTAGCTGCCCATGCACGACGAAGAAAGACATTTTTTTTAGATAGTAACGAAATTCGTAGAGCGAATCTCGGCCAACATTATTCAAGGTGAATTTATCGCCGCCCAATAACTGAAAAGTGATGCCTGTACTAGACTCCTGTACCAAGGTTTCTTTTTTTAGTTCTCTGAAACGAGTGCGGTCAATACACTTTTTCGCTTGGGTCATCTTGCGGTCTTTCTGCAATTTGAAGCAATCGTCGTAAGGCGTGGGTGCTTCGTCCACCCCAATTTTATAAAACTTAACGCCGCCACCATAGACCCAACCCGTCGCCTCATTTTTAGTCGTTACCTTCAACCACGGTTCGTCGAATAGCGTCCCTCGCAGATTTATTTTTTCGGTAAAATCGGACCGTTCGTTTAAGAACGTGAGGGCATCCCCTTCTCGCAACGTGGCCACCGTTTCGCTTTTGGTAGTCGGTTCGGAACGCAGTCGCAATTTATCTACCCAAACGTAGATTTCTATTTTAGCGGGTGCTTTTTCTTCGACTACTTTTTCCTCGACCGCACTCGGGGAGTCCGTTAAACCTTCAGTGTTTTCCTCCGTTGCATTTTGACAAGCAAAAAATAATAGTAAAAACATTAATAAGGTATTAACAGCTCGGTTATACATTTTTAGAAGGGTTTTGACGTTTGCATTATACATTGAGAGAGATAGCAAAATTAGGAAAACGACGGAAGAAAGTACTTAATGATGACGAAAAAATAACTCCCGCCTACGATTTTTCAATTGAACTTTTTTATCATAGATTTTTAATCCATTACAAAAAAGTTTAATTGAAAAATGCGGAATTTATTTTTTCGTAGTTTCACAATTTGGGACTTTAGCATTACGATAAAAGCAAAAAAGATGGTAAAAAGGCTAAATATTATTTTACTACTATTAATAGGTATTTGTGCGGCACTTTGGGCAGGCGACAAGAACATCGAACGGTACATCGAACAATACCAGTACATTGCCATCAGCGAAATGGAACGAACGGGCGTACCCGCAAGCATCAAATTGGCCCAAGGAATTTTGGAATCCAATGCGGGTAGAAGTACGCTCGCTCGAAAAGCGAACAATCATTTTGGTATCAAATGTGGCAGTCGTTGGCGTGGGCGAAAGTTTTATCGAAAAGATGATGATTATAAAAATGGAAAATTGATTAAGTCCTGTTTCAGAGTGTATAAAAATGCCCAAAGTTCCTATATCGCCCATTCGGATTTTTTATTGAACAATCGCCGATACAGTGATTTATTTAGGCTCGACCCCGACGATTATAAACGTTGGGCGAGAGGGTTAAAAAAAGCGGGCTACGCTACTAGCAGGACTTATGACAAAAAACTTATCCGCATCATTCAAGAATATCGACTATTCAAATACGATGCAATGGCTTCATCCGACCGAGTGGCGAGAGTTGAGAATAGGATTTTAGAACCACAAACAGTCTTTTTTATCAACGATGCCAAAATGACCTACGCCAAAGCGGGAGAGACGGTGCAAGCCGTAGCGCAGAGAACAGGGGCTTCCGTTAGGCGGATTTTGAAATACAACGAAAAAATTAATACTTCCTACCAAACCCTAGAAACGGACGAACTCGTATTTATCCAAAAGAAACGACGTAATTTCCGTGGTAAGGAACGAGTACATAAAGTGAGACCCAACGAAGCGATGTACGATATTTCGCAATTATACGGACTGCGATTAGAAAAATTGTACAAAAAAAATAAAATGAAAACGGGGACTCAGCCCGCCGTTGGTGCACTAGTTCAAATTCGAGGAAAAGCCAAACGGCGACCCAATTTGCGGTCGTCGGAAGACTTCACCCCACCTCCACCACCTGTCTTGATTGAGACACAGGACCCCGTCCGCCCTAACTCCAAAGAGGAAACGCAAATTGACGTTGAAGAAAGAGAAGAAACAGATTTCAAACCCACCGTAACCGACCGTGATAAACCCAAAGTAGTGACACCACCCGCCGAAAAGATAACTGAACCGACGGCAGTCGAAGAACGGCCTACTCCAGTAGTCACGAAGCCCCAGCCGACCATTGAAACGCGTCGGTTTCACATTGTGGAAGCGGGCGAAACCCTGTGGCGGATTTCCAGAACGTACAACACGACCGTGGAGGAACTCCAGCGGCTAAACAATTTGAATACTAAAATAATCAAGGTAGGAATGCGACTGCGAGTGGAATAATGTTGGCTTTTTGTTTAATTTTGATTTTATCAACTACATTGACGACTAGAATTAAATAAATCGTTATGACCAAACGTTTTCTTTGCTTGCTAAGTTTTGCTTTTTTCACCACATCGCTTTTACAAGCACAATCCTTCGCTTGGGGCGTTAGAGGTGGATTGTTAGTAGGCTTACAAAAATGGGAAGGTTTCCAGCGAGACCCACTGCTCAAATATTCGGGCAACGTATTCATTGAGTCCGTACCAGAAGGCAATGCTTTTGCCTTGTTTGCCCAAGCGGGCCTGCATTTAAAAGGCAGTGCCATCCGAAATCAACGTTTCTTTTTTCCCAACGGAGACGAATATCGGCCCCCCACGACCGAATTTATTTTCAGGAATGTATCAGTCGTTCTAGGAGCGAAGCAAAAATTTGACTTTGGTCTAAACGGTAAAAAATATTATTCCTTTGGTCTTCGAGGCGATTACACGGTTAGTACCAACTTGGACGATTATAAAACACCTTCTAATCCGGCTCCTTTCACTTTTCCCGATAACTTTTTTGTTCGAAAATTCAACTACGGTGTCAGCGTAGGAGGCGGGCTAGAGTTTCCACTGTCGGAA
Source organism: Bacteroidota bacterium (assembly GCA_039024375.1). GTDB lineage: Bacteria > Bacteroidota > Bacteroidia > Chitinophagales > Saprospiraceae > JAFMDF01. The sequence continues at coordinate 14,610 of JBCCQK010000081.1, read as the reverse complement.
TTAATCGGTGCGGTGGTTGACTTATCGCTCAACCCCGACGTTTCCTTTCAGTATCAACAACCTGCCCTTGGGAATGTCGTCAGCCCTTCTAATCCAGGGCAAACCATTTCGATTCCCGAAAGAAAAATTGTAAACGTGACGCTTGAACTAAGCGTTGGTTTCCGATTTCTACGCATCGTCGAGTACATTGATTAGAGCAGGTGGAGAGGTATAAAGGTCGATAGGCTGATAGGTCGAGTGGTTAAGAGGTCAAAATGATTAGATACCTAAAAGACGTTTTTTAATCTACTTCCTGTCAACCTTTTAGCCTTTCTGCCTATCAACCTCTTTACCTGTAAACCTCTCTGCCTCTCAACCTATTAACCTTTCAACCTCCACAAAAAATGTCCGCAGTATCTGTAAAAGGCTTATCCGTTTCTTTTGACCGAAAAAGAGTATTGACCAATATTTATTTGGAGATAGAGGCGGGAAATATTTATGGGGTCATTGGGCCCAACGGCGCTGGAAAATCAACGCTCTTCAAGGCAATTTTAGATTTATTAGAAATTGATACGGGGCAAGTCCGAATTGAAGGCGAACCGATTGAAAAAGTGCGTAAGAAAGTGGTCTATGTGCCACAAAAAAACGATGTGGATTGGCAGTTTCCCGCTACGGTTTACGACATTGTTTTAATGGGACGCTATCCGCACAAAAAGGTTTTACAACGAATGAATCAAACCGATAAAGATATTGCGATGGCCGCCTTGGAAGAAGTGGGTATGAGCGCCTTTAAGGACCGTCAAATTGGTGAGTTATCGGGTGGACAGCAACAACGAGTATTCATCGCCCGTGCCCTGTGCCAAGAATCGGATATTTATTTTTTGGACGAACCGTTTGTTGGCGTGGACATAACCACCGAAGAGAAAATTATCCAAATATTGAAACGATTAGCTCAAGAAGGTAAAACACTTTTGGTAGTTCACCACGACCTTTCGACCGTCCGAAAATATTTTGATAAAGTTATTCTACTCAACCAACGACTAATTGCCCATGGTGATACTGAAACCGTTTTTAACGAAGAAAATATTGGTCGTGCTTACGGCGGGCAGTTGCCCGTTCTGCACAAAATGGGGAATGATGGGAGGTAGGGAAATTCAGGGGTTGATGAGGTCAGTACCATATGAGCCTCGCGATTTATCCAACTCACTTGTCACAAATTCATGAGTTTTTATAACTTTTTTGGTTATAACTCAAATATACGATTGACCCTATAAACCTTATCAACCCACTAAAAAAAGTAACCTATCAAAGCAGGAACAGTCATAAAATCTACGGGTAGTTGGTACCAAGTCCGAACGGACGAAGGTGAAATTCTCAAATGTCGTATTCGAGGGAAGTTCAAACTGAACAACTTGCAGTTGACGAACCCCGTAGCGGTGGGCGACAAAGTGCAATTGACCGTCGAGAAAGAAGAAGGAACGGGCTTAATTAAAAAGATTTTACCCCGTGAAAATTACGTAGTCCGACAATCACCGCGCCAAAAGCACAATCTGCACCTACTTGCCAGCAATATTGACCAAGCGGTTGTTTACATGACGATTCGGCGGCCTAAACTCAAACAGGGTTTTATTGACCGTTTTCTTCTAATGACCGAACCGCATAATATTCCTACCATTATTGTCTTCAACAAAGCAGATATTTACACAGACGAAGACCTCGCCGTTTATGAGTCCCTCAAAGCCATCTACGAAGAAATTAACTATATCACTTTACTAACTTCGTCGGTAACGGGACAAGGCATCGACGAATTGAGAAATTTACTCAAGGACAAAACCACGTTGATTAGCGGGCAGTCGGGCGTTGGCAAGTCCTCCGCAATGAACGCCTTACAGCCCTCTTTCAATTTGCACACCTTAGAAATCTCTGATTACTCGGGCAAAGGACAGCACACGACTACTTTTGCCGAAATGCACGAATTGAATTTTGGCGGCTTTGTCATTGATACGCCAGGCATTAAAACGCTCTCTTTCAATAATCTCGAACCACAGGACGTGGCCCACAACTTTCGAGAACTTTTTCTCTATTCCGAGGATTGCAAATACAACGATTGCATGCACCGCAACGAACCGCAATGTGCCGTCAAACACGCCATCGAACAAGGGTGGATTAGTGAACTCCGTTACAAAAATTACTTGCTAATTTTAGGAGAAGTGGAGCAGCAGAATTATTGGGAACGGCATCGAAAGATGTGAGTAGAAGCTGTGTGCGTTTCTTTTTGACGCTGACGGACGCTGCTTCGATTATGTTCTGTATTATGTTTTCATCTCGGAGTAATTAGACAGAATTATATTTATTTATTAGACAGGATTGCACGATTTACATGATATTGATTATCAATATTTTAAATCCAGTTCGTGTAAGTTCTCAATGGTCGTATGGATTATCCAGTAATTTCCCATTACTGGATAAATTTAGTCACCAATTTACTGGATAACCCAGACGGGCACGGCGGGAAGTTATCCAGTAATCTTGAATAACATTGAGAACTTTCCTGTTCGTCTTGAAATCCTGTAAAAAAACTAAGACCTCAAGCCTATTTAAACGTTAAGTACAGCATGAAAGCCATTCAATTAAAAGCCTTCGGTGGTCCCGAAAATTTATTCATTGGTGATTGGGAAAAGCCTGTCCCAAAACCCCACGAAGTCCTCGTAAAAGTGCGGGCAACCGCTCTTAATCGAGCGGACACCATGCAGCGAAAAGGACAATATCCACCACCAAAAGGAGAAAGTGAAATCTTGGGATTGGAAATAGCGGGAGACATTGTGGCCTTGGGCAGTGAAGTTAACGAGTGGGCGATTGGCGACCGAGTGTGTGGCCTGTTGGCGAGCGGCGGATACGCAGAATACGCTACTGTTCCCGTAGGACAGTTGCTGCCCATTCCAAAAGATATGGACTACGAATCGGCGGCGGGGATTCCCGAAGTATTCTTAACTGCTTTTCAAGCATTATCGTGGATTGGTCAATTGAAAGCGGAGGAAAATTGTTTAATTCATGCGGGAGCAAGTGGAGTTGGGACAGCGGCTATTCAATTGGCTAAAGCAATGGGGGCTACCGTTTTTGTCACCGCTTCCAAACAAAAGCATACCACTTGTTTACAGTTGGGTGCTACCAAAGCGATTGATTACAAAACGGAAAATTTTCAAGAAAAAATACTAGATTACACTGAAGGGAAAGGCGTAGATGTGCTGATTGATTTTATCGGTGCGCCCTATTTTCAACAGAATCTAGGGTCGATGAATCACGACGGTCGGATTATTTTACTAGCTTTTATGGGTGGCTATAAAATTCCAGAATTGAATATCTTGCCGCTTTTGTTCAAGAGAATACGAATCTTTGGTTCTACGCTACGAGCAAGAAGTTTGACTTACAAAAAAGAACTGACGGAAGCGTTACAAAAATTTGCGTGGCCCTATTTTGAAAACGGCGACTTCCGTCCCGTCATTGATTCAATTTACGATTGGACGGAAGTCGCGGAAGCGCATCGCTACATGGAAGCGAATAAAAATATTGGGAAAATTATTTTGAAGGTCAGTTAATTGGTAACTACTCAGCACCTATTTTTTACCATAAAGGATATAGAGTTCACAGAGTACATGGAGTTCTTTTCAAACGCAGCGTTGACAAATCCTTCTTCAAAATGACTTGCTTTAGGCATCACGAAGTAAGTAATCTACACAGGCGGTCTCTATTCTCTACTCCCTATTCTCTCTTCTAAACCATTAGTATTCTCGAATTTTACCTTTCCGCCAATAATCGTGTAAAGCACTTCCGCATCCAAAATTTCATCATCTGTACAAGTCAGTAAATTTTTGGAAAGCACCGTCACATCCGCTAATTTTCCAACCTCTAAAGACCCTTTGTCTTGCTCTTCGAAAGCAGCGTAAGCGTTCGACATCGTGTAAGCACGAAGCGCTTCTTCTCTCGTCATGCTTTGTTCGGGAAAAAAGGCCATGCCAGAGTCGGTTCTTTTTCGAGTCACGGAAGCGTAGAAACTATCCAACGGGTCCACATCTTCGACGGGGGCATCAGTACCATTCGTTACGATAGCGCCCGCATCCAGCAGAGACCGCCAAGGGTACGCTCCCTCTCTTGCTCTTTTTTCGCCTAATCTTTTGATAACAAAAGGCGCATCGGACGTGCAATGAATGGCCTGCATGGCGGCAATAATTCCTAGTTCACCAAACCGAGGAATGTCCGCGGGGTCGATGTGCTGCGAATGTTCAATTCGCCACCGAAAGTCCGATTCGTCGGGCATGGTTTTAAATATCTTCTCAAATAAATCGAGCATCTCTCGATTTCCTCGGTCACCAATAGCATGAACACAATATTGTAAATTATTCTCGGCGGCTAATCCCGCAATGCGTTCGATTTCCTTAATGGGCGTCACGTTTTGTCCGTGAAAATTGGGTTTGTCATTGTACGATTCTAGTAACCAAGCGCCGAAAGAACCCAAGGCGCCGTCCAAATAGCCTTTGATGGCTCGACTTGTGAAAAAGTGATTACCCGCATTGAGAATGGGAAAACGTTTTAAATTTTCGGCGAGATTTTCTTCCCGACTGCCAATCATTGCCCACAGGCGCAAGTCCAGTTCTTCCTCTTCGGCCAGTTTTTGGTAACGGTCGATTTCCACAAAAGTGGACCCCGCATCTTGGAAGGACGTAATCCCTTTTTTGATACATTCTTCTTCCGCCAACTCGATACCTTCGTACCAAATTCTTGCTTTATCTTCCTCTGATAAAGTTGCTAAATAATCGTCGTAGGCATTATTAATAATTCCCATAGCCGTTTCTTCAAAGACCCCGATAGCCTCGCCACGCGAATTACGCACAATCTCTCCCCCATTTGGATTCGGTGTTTCTTTTGAAACGCCCGCTAAATCCATTGCGGCTTGGTTGGCCATTAAACCGTGACCACTAGCATGCCCCAGCAGTACTGGATTATTGGGTGCCACTTGATTCAACTTGTCATTATACGGATAGCCAAATACTTGTCTATCCAAACTGCCCTCCCATTTTTCTTGGTGCCAACCTCGACCGATAATCCATTCGCCCGGTTTCATCGTTTTTGCCTTTTCGGCCACCATCGCTACAATTTCGTCCCAACTTTTTGATTTGATGAAGTTCAGATTTTGTAAAGTCGAACCAATACTCGAAAAGTGTCCGTGTCCTTCGATGATGCCGGGCATCGCAAATTTTCCTTTTAGGTCGATGACCTTTGTCTTTTCTCCAACGAATACTTGAATGGCCTCCGTCGTTCCGATGTGGATAATTCTGTCTTCTTTGAAAGCAATGGCTTCGGCCTCTGGATTCTCTGAATCAACGGTAGCAATTTCTCCGTTGATTAGTACCATATCGGCTATGGGCTGGTCTTCTTTGCAGGAAGAACAAACGCAAAGAATTAGTAAATAAAGAAAAATACGATTCGTCATTGGGCCGTTATTTTGATAAGAAAATTAGGATACTGAATTAATAACAGACGTTATTCAGTTGCTAAGTAAAGCAATATTTTGATATTTTTAGGTGCTGAATTTATAATTTTGGACTTCTCTTATGTTAGTTATTCAGAATAGCGTCTAATGTTTCTTGATTCACTAATCCCTTCTTGTATTCAAGTGTCCAACCTGCGCTTTTTACCAAAAAAATCATCATCTCTACTGCTTGATTACCCTGTTGGCGAGCAGCGTTTAACAAATCGCTTTCTTGTGCTTTCTGTAGGATGAATGCCTTTGCTTTCGCATTGAGTTGGTTGTAATCGTCTTTAGTAAAAGAATTAAAAGTCCCTTCGGTAATGTCGTAGTAGTCCAAATCGTGTTCGACGGAAATGATAGCGGGGTCGGGTAATTGGCTGATAACGATTTTCTTCTCTTCGGGATGCGCTTCTATCTCCATCTTTTCTAAATTATAACCAACCAAAACTGTAGCCTTTACCCGAATCAAGGCTTTTTTTCGGAAAAAACTCAAATCGTACCCCCAATAATCTTGATAGTCATACACCTCCGAAAAATGACCTTCGACGGTGACCAATTTATAGACATTCTTCACTTTTTCTAATAGTACCTGTGATTGTTCTTGCGCTTGTAGGTCACTCCATGCGTAGTATTTTTGAGTTAAGTAAACACCCATTCCAAAGAAGAGTAGGAGCATAATACCGTAGATAATCTTTTTCATAATGCTGCTGATTAATAGCCTATTGCAAAGTAACAAAAACCGACTAATTCGACAAAAAAAGAAGTCCCCTATAAACTTTCCGCTTTTGACATTATTTTAAGAGAAAACGTTCACTTTGCTAAAAAAATATTAAACCCAAGTCGGAGTTTCTTTTTCGACCAACTACCGCTTATTTTTAGCAAACCCAATCTGTGGCGGTCACTTCAATCGTTGAACTTATGAGATTTCCTAATCTTTTAATAGCCTTTTGCTTATGCTTTTTTTTACTTGCCTGTGATTCGGACGAAAATCCTTTCGATAATAGAGTGGATAATAGTTTAGTCGAAACGGAAAAGCAGACCGAAAAAGAGAAGCCCATCCTCGGTGAATTGGACGAAAAAACGGGCGTTCAGACCCCGACGATATGGCATAGTCCCGCTACATTGATTGAAAGGTTGGGGCGGCTAGAGGATAAAACGGTTGCCAATATTGGTGCGGGCCCTTACGGCTATTTTTCTTTCCAAATTGCCGATGAAGCTCGAAAAGTCATTGCCATTGATATTGACCCAAACGCTATTCGGTTCATTGATAGTATGCGCATACAATTATTGCCTCCTTCTCTGCAAGACCGATTAGAAACTCGATTGGTTGGCCCCGATAATCCTAAGTTGCGCTTCGAAGAGGCTGATATAGTTACTATTCGAGATACCTATGCTTACCTGCCCGCCCGCATTGCGTACTTAAAAAACTTGAAAAAAGGACTCAAAGATGGAGGAAAATTATTGATTGTTGATTTCAAAATGCGCCAACTACCCATCGGCCCGCCGCAATCCGAAAAGGTGCCTTTGTATCAAGTGGAATTAGATTTGGTACAAGCTGGGTATCAAATAGAGTGGGTGGACGATAAATCATTGGCGTATCAGTACATGTTACTGGCTCGGAAAGGCTAGTGGTTCAAGCCGTAAATTGAACCTCTTAGATGGTAAGTTCTCAATGCAGGTCTGGAGACTTGATACATCGAACTACTGAGAATTTACATTAGTCAACTAATTACTATACTAAATTGTATTATGAAAAATTTACTACAACGTATTCTATTCTTCGGCTTGGTACTAAATTGTTTAGCTTGTCAGCAATCCGTTACTGATAAAAGTACGTTAGCTATTTTTACCCCTTCCAAGCAAGCGAGCGGTAACTCAACAATTACGAAACTCGACGATTATTGGTATCAAGGAAAGGCAGAAATAAGTAGCTATGATTTGGCACAAGTACGTTATCGAGACCAGCACCCCGGCGAAGCCGTATTGATTTTTGTGACCGAAGATTTTTTGACGGATAAACAGGTAAAGAATGATAATTATACCAATAAAAATTCGACGCCTATTTTGAAAAACAATAGTGTTCGCCGCTTCACTACGGGCATTTACGACTACTCGATTATGACTTCGGTTTTTACACCGACGAATACAGAAAAATTTCCAAATACCCAAAAAGTAACGATTTCTGCACAGGATTGGTGTGGGCAGAGTTTTATGCAGTTCAATCGAGAGAAAAGTAAATACAAAGTAGTCCTTCGTTCCTATTTCGAAAGTGAAGGAGATAAGGATTTTACGGTGAATGCCTCTTTGTTAGAAGATGAATTGATGAACCGAATCCGAATAAATCCCGATGCTTTGCCCGTTGGAAAAACTTCACTGGTTCCCTCAGCTACGATTCTCCGATTGATGCACTTACCGACTCGTTCGTTCGAAGCAAATATTACTAAAGGAAAGTACAAAGGGAACGAACTCGGCAAAAAAGACTTAATCGCCTACACCATCGACTACCCCGAACTAGACCGTCAAGTAACCATCTTTTATCAGCAAAAAGCACCGTATATCATTGAGGGTTGGCAAGATACTTACCGAGCTATTTCGGGAGAAAAGCTGACGACCCGAGCCACTCGAAAGCAAACTGTAATGACGCCTTATTGGCAACAGAACAATGTTAGGGAAGTAAAGCTGCGTAAAGATTTGGATTTGGTTACTTTCTGAGATTTTGGACTTATTTTTTTTCCAAACATTGAAATACTAGCCGATAGAACTCGGGGTGTGATTGCCACGTCTGACCCGTTACAATACGACCGTGTTTGACGGCTTCGTCTTTACCAATAAAGGTGCCACCGCAGGCTTCTACTTCAAATTTTACGTGTTCGTAGCAAGTGATATTCTTGTTTTTCACTAATCCCGCCGTCACTAAAATCTGAATACCGTGACAAATAGCAAAAATGTACTTTTTACTTTTATCAAAGGCTTGGACTAATTTGATTAACTTAGGGTCATTGCGCAGAAATTCGGGTGCTCGTCCGCCGAGTAAAAGAATTGCCTCGTAGTCTTTTTCTTTGGCTTTGCTGAAAGCAATATTAGATGCTACGATATAGCCAGGTTTTTCAATGTACGTGTCCCAACCAGGCTCAAAATCGTGGATAACTAAGTTCAAGCGTTTAACACTCGGGGCAGCTATAACCGCTTCGTAACCCGCCTCTTCGAAGCGGTGCTTTGCATATAAACATTCGTAGCCTTCGCCAGCATCTCCCGTTACAATGAGTATTTTTTTCTTTTTTGACATGTGGTAGTGATTAGTAATTAGTTGATTGGTGATTAGTTCTGCAACTCTCTACGGTTATTCGTAGTTGATAACTTCGGGGCATAAAAAGACACCAAACGCAAAGCAATTATTTTTGTTAGTACTTACAGCCTTTGATAGCAGGAACTAAAATAAGTACTTATCCTAAAATTTTTCGTAGGGAAAGTAAGTCTACAGAAAACTTAAAAATATCAAAATTTAAAGGAAAACCTAAACAACTACTCCAACAAAATGATTTTATGGTTGATTATTTGAATCTTTAAACGACCGACGAATGAAATTTGGCCGACTCTCGGACATTAGTAATGTCGACTTTTCCTTGCCTGTTGCTCCTACTTATACCAAAGAAACCTTGGATAAATTTTCCGTTGCTCCAGCACCTGCTTTGTACGTAGGCTGTACAGGTTGGAGTATGAAAGAATGGCTAGGGCAGATTTATCCTAAAAAAACAAAAACTAAAGATTATTTAAAGCACTATACCAAGCAATTCAATACGATTGAGTTAAATACGACCCATTATCGAATCCCAAATGCAGCAACTATCGAAAAGTGGTACAACGAATCGACGGAAGATTTTCGATTTTGCCCAAAAATTCCCCAATCCATCAGCCACAGCAATGGGCTAGGATTGAACGATGGGAAGTTGAGCACTTTTTGCGAAGCTATAGCGGGCTTACAGGAAAAAATAGGTTGTTGTTTTATGCAAATGCCGCCTTATTTCGATGCGAAGCGATTGGGTATTTTAGCAACTTTTTTAGACCATTGGCCCGCTTCTATTCCCCTATCCGTTGAAGTAAGGCACGAGAGTTGGTTCGCCGACCAAGTAACAACCTTATCGTTGGCAGAACTATTAGCTGGGAAAAACTGTGCTTTTGTGATTACGGACGTGGCGGGTAGAAGAGACGTCATTCATCAAATGTTGACCAACAATAAAGCGGTTATTCGTTTCAATGGAAATGATTTACACCCCACCGATTACACCAGAATTGACGAATGGGTTGCCCAATTAAAAACGTGGTTCGATCAAGGATTGCGAGAAGTATATTTCTTTACACACGAACCCGATAATATTCGAGCACCTGAAATAGCGTTATACTTAGTGGAAAAAGCCAAGGCGATTATTCCGAATGTGGCGACTAGGGGACCAAAATTTATTGAAGAACAAGGGCAGCAATTGACTTTACTATTTTAGTAGTATTCGGTTCAGTCTATTAGGATTTATCTTGAAATTTTTCGCAAGAGAAGTGATTCCAGCACTCGAAGTGCTGGAACCACTAAGCCTATTTGGAATAAAGTCTATTAATGTGAGCTTTTTCCGTCGTTTTTGAAGTAAAGACTCGGCAATTAGCACAGCGTCTAGCTAATCACTAGGTTATTTCTTTCGGATAACCATCAAACCGTCTCGAACGGGTAGTAGAACATTTTCAACCCGCCTGTCCTCTTGAATTTTTCGATTAAAATCTTGCAGAACCTGCGTCGCTTTATCCAATTCCTTTTGAGCGACTTTACCACTCCAAAGTACATTATCTGCTAGGATAATTCCGCCCGAATTGGTTTTATCAATCACTAAGTCAAAGTGTTGAGCGTAGGATTTTTTACCCGCATCAATGAATACGAAGTCAAAAGGATAAGGTAGTGTGGGAACAATTGCAGCGGCGTCACCCGTGTAGGCTTTAATTTGAGCAGTCCTAGTCGATTGGGCAAAGTATTTGCGGCTAATATAGGCCAGTTCTTCGTTGACTTCTACGGTATGTAATACGCCGTCCTCAGGCAACCCATTGGCAATACAAATTGCCGCATAGCCCGTAAAAGTGCCAATTTCTAAGGCAATTTTGGGCTGAATTAGTTGGCAGAGCATGGTTAATAACTGTCCTTGTAAGTGACCACTTGCCATTTGTGGCGCCAGTGTTTTCAAAAAAGTTTCTCGCTCTAACTGATACAATAATTCAGATTGTGGAGTGGTATGTGTCTCACAATATCGGTCGATAGCACTTTTAGAATCGTCCATTGGCTATTTTTTCAATTGTAATAAAGCAACGTTTTCAATGTGGTGAGTATGCGGAAACATATCGACGGGTTGACACTTTATAACTTCGTATTTTTCCGAAAGACTTTCAAAATCTCTTGCTTGCGTTGAAGGTTTGCAACTTACGTAAATCAACTTTGGCGCTGCTAATTCCAATAGCATTTTGACTACTTTGGGGTGCATCCCCGAACGGGGTGGGTCAGTAATCAAAATATCGGGTTTACCGTGTTGTTGGGCAAAATTAGGCGTTAAAATGTTTTTTACATCTCCTGCGTAGAAAGTAGTATTGGTAATCGCATTATTAGCAGCGTTTTGTTTGGCATCTTCAATGGCTAGTTCAATTTCTTCGATACCGACGACTTGCTTACAATGCTTGGCAATAAATAGAGCGATGCTCCCAATGCCTGTATATAAATCGTACACATTTTCGGTGCCGTTGAAATCGGCAAAATCGACGATAACTTGGTAAAGCGCTTCCGCTTGACGAGTATTGGTTTGAAAGAAAGATTTCGGGCCAATTTGAAAAACAACGTCTCCTAATTTATCAACGACAAACGCCTTTCCATTATACAACTGCATATCCAAGTCGTACATGAAGTCGTTCGTCTTGGTGTTCACGCAGTAATAAACGGAAGTCAACGCAGGAATTCTTTGGATAATCTCGTCGAGGATGCCCGCAATTTTCTTTTGGTCGTCTTCGTACACGCATAATACCAGCATAATTTCGCCCATTGTGGTGATGCGTAACATCAACTGGCGCAAGAAACCAACGTTGGCCCGAGCATCAAAAAAGTCCAAATTTTGTTCGATGGCGATGGCCTTTACCGTATTTCGAATGAAATTGGACGGCTCGTATTGTAGGAAACACTCGGCAATGTCAATTACTTTGTCGAACGCTCCGCTAGGATGAAAACCTAGTACCTTAGCTTCGTTGGTAATACCACTGTCGATTTCTGCTCTAGTTAACCAACGTTTGCTCGAAAACGAAAACTCTAATTTATTGCGGTAATATAATTGGTGTTGACAAGGTAAGATGGGTAACATTTCGCCAACGGGTACTTTGCCAATCCGCTGAATGACATTTTCTACATCTTTTTGCTTAAAAGCCAATTGTGCTTCGTAAGCGACGTGTTGTAATTTGCAGCCACCACATAGGTCGAAGTGCTGACAAACGGGCTGAACTCGATTGGGCGAATAGGTGTGAAATTTTTCCACAGTGCCTAAAAAAATAGACTTTTTCTTTCGCTTAGCTACTACATCTACCACGTCCCCTGGCGCAGTATCTTCGACAAAGACTGCCCGTCCCTCGGCATCTTTACCGAAGCCTTTTCCTTTATCTGCTAAGTCGGTAATGGTTAGTTTTTCTATTAAAAATGGCTTTCTTCTATTTCTCCCCATGCTTATCTGGTTAAAACCACGTAGTCTTTGATGACAGTGTTTAAAAAGGCGATTTTATCCTTTGGTATTTCTGGTAATTCCAGTAATTCACTGAATCGGTGAACCGCTAAATTAAGCGCCTCCTTGTGTGCTATATTTGGAAATTTCTTGTAGCGAGTAATGACATCTTTCAACAACAACATATCCGATTCACTGAAGTGCTTTACGTCCAAGTAAACAGGTTCGTAACTTTCCGTTGTATTGATTTTTAAAATGTCCGTTAACGTAAATTGGTTGGTCGATTTTAACTTAATGACCGTCGTATTGGCGGTCATGTCTCCTAGTCGTTGCTTCCGTTGGGAGGAAGAAATCATCAAAGCGGCCAAAATGCCCAAAGAAAACAAAGTATCAATGATATGAAAGATAGACCGCAGTAAATAATCACTCAAACTCGCTTCTTCACCGTCCAGCCGAACTACTTTGATGCCCATTGCTTTTTTGCCAATGGATTGCCCATTGACCATGATTTCGGAAACTAAGTGATAGCCCAAAAAAGTAATGATAGGAACAAAGCCTAGTGCCATTGAAGCGGATTCGTCTCCGTCAAACAAACCATTGACGAGGAAAGAAATACCATAAAGCAAAATCATCGAAATACCTAGAACGACCATCAAGTCGATGAACATCGCCACGAAACGGTCTTGCAGAGTAGCCAGTTCGTATTCTATGGTTACGTTCTGGGTCGTTTGGATGTCGATATTTTTCATTGATGAAGTTGAGCAACTAATAGTAAACAGAAGCAGTCGATGGATATCCACAAAATTAATGGATTTGTACCGAATCTGCTACAATTGCTTTTACAGTCTAGTATTCACCACATTATTATAAATCGACCCAAAGGTGTAATTTACGCCAACGCTACCCGAAACTCGAAAATTGGTCGCAATTTGTCGCTGAGATAAGACCAAATCTTCGAAGGAAATATCGCCCGCTGGAAGCGACCGTTGGTCATTAATTACTTCTACTTCCCCTCGTAAGGAAACGGATAAACCTTTTGTTACCCTTAGCGATAAGCGAGTGTTCATTTCGAGTCGATTCTCGTCCAAGTTATGCAAATAATGAGACCCTTGAATTTGAGTAAAAAAGGAACCCCAGGGTTGTTGTAAACGAGTAGAAAAGACGAGCGATTGACTCCACAACGCCTCTTCTAATTTTTCATATATGGTCAACTCGTTATAGTCTCGGTAGGTTTGATTGAATCGGTAAGCAATAGTGACCTCTCTTCTGTTTACTTCGCTGTACGGGAAAAGGCTGTATTCAAAGGCGGGTGCTAAGCGAGTCTCTAGGTCTAAATTATTGTAAGTACTGCGGGCAACTGAAGCGAAAAAACCGGCCGAAACGTGGTCGTTGATACTTCGAACAGTACTGCTAGAAATGTAGTTGCGCTCCGTAGCGCTGATAATAGGGGCATCTTCGTCGGTTTCGAAGCGTTGCCGTTGGTAGCGGGCGAAAATTTGGTTGCGGATGCGCCACGTTTCTGTCACTCGATTGCCTTGAATACGCCCCCAGCCGACAAAGCGCTTTTTGCTAGATTCGACGTTGGCTGAACCACCCGCTTCGATGGAAAAAACCCAATTTTTCCAGACATCCTCCACCTGTTGCACTGCCACTTGCTGCTTAGACGTAGGATTTTTGATATTGAGTTGTAGCTGTTCTGCCAAACCTGTTTTTATCCAAAAAGGAACTAGTCCTGCCTCCACCTTTTTGGCAATATTCTGCGTTCTTTGTAGGCGAGCGATGTTCGGTAGCTCACTCAGTTCAAGTTGTAATTGTTCGCCTTTGAACTCCTTCAACCCAATAAAATCAAAAGTATAGTTGAAACTATTGGTACCACCCCGAACTCTAGTCGCTAGAACGTGAACATCCGCCGTTTCTCGGTCCCGAACGTAATTGAGATAACTCACATTCGTGCGAAAATAGGTCATGTCGCAAAAAGAGCAGTCTAAGAAGACGTTTAAAGTCGTTTTGGCCGTTTCAGTTTGTGAAAATAAGGGGGAGAGGCAAAGAGCAAAAGTTAATAGAGGAAAAAGTCGCAGCATCGGGCAATGGATTTAGGAGTCTTATTGTAAAATTAACACTAAGTATTATGACTAATTTAACGCTTTATTCCGTTTAATGCTTATTTTGAAATTTGATTTTTTTCTGAAATTGTGTTTATGCTTGAAAAGTTCAAGCACATTTACTCGTTTCAACGAATATGATGTAATCAACCCATCTGAAAAGAAAATATAGAATACCGTTACAGTAGAACGGCAACTTTACCCCTTCAACACGGGCATTTTGTTCAAGAAAATTAGTAAAAATTCAAACAAAAGCTTAAACTTTCAATTTTTTCTG
>JBCCQK010000080.1:0-21103 GCA_039024375.1 Bacteroidota bacterium | reverse complement strand
TTTAAGGGCTTTAGCCCATAGCCGTCAGGTTAAGTATTTTAGGAAAACACTCACTCTAAATTAAACAAATGTAGTCGGTGCGATGCACCTTTGATACGTAAATGTTCCACCGAAATTGATACAAATGTGGTAGATGCAGAGCATCGACCACATTTGTATCAATTTCGGTGGAACATTTACGTATCAAAGGTGCATCGCACCGACTACATTTGTTTAATTTAGAGTGAGTGTTTTCCTAAAATACTTAACCTGACGGCTATGGGCTAAAGCCCTTAAAATTGGTTATTCAAAACTTATGGGTAATCAATACGCCTGAAGGCTGTGCTACCAGTTTAGCGAGCGTGTAACCCATCACTTAACCGCCTTCTTCGTCATAGGAAGTAAATATTTTCCCACGTACCCAAAATTGGGAGCGACCGCAAGCGCTGTTTCGTAAGTAGCAATGGCCTCGTCATACTTTTCTTCGCTGTGGTAAGCCTGTCCCAGAACGGCCATGGTCGCTAGATATTCCCAAGTTTGGGTAGTGCCCGTTTGCTCAAAAAGTTGCTGGGCTTTCTTGAGGAAAGTGATGCTCTCTTCCACATCGCCACCGAACATGGAGGGCGTGTAAAAAAGGTAGTTCCCCTTAACGTAGTTGGTAAAAGCATTTTCTGGGTCCAAGGTCACTCCTTTTTCGGCGGCGGCGGAACTTTTACTACCCAAAAACATCCCTTTCATGGGCGATAAGCCGATTTTCATACCGTAAATCGAAGACATTAGCGCATTTGCTTCAGGTGATTTCTTATCTTTTGCTAAAATGGCTTTGTTGACGGCTTCGGCTTTTTCCAACATTTCGCCCGCCAAGTCTTTATCTTGGTTTCCCATGGCCGTCCCAGAAGCAGCATAGTACCCTTTGGCTAATAGTAGCAGACTGGCGTCGTCGGTGTGTTTTTCCAATTGGCCTAAAGAGATTTTCCAGGCGGGTACGCTATTGGTCATGTAAGCGGTGTAAAATTGTTGGATGGCTTTGTCGTGGTGTGCTTCTTGTGCGAATATATTGGTAGTAGAAAAGCAGATAGCTAAACAAAAAGCGGTAATAATGGTGCTTATTTTCATGATTTTAGTTTTTGAAATGATGAAATAAAATCGAGTGATGGTACAAAGGAAAGGGGAAAGTGCTCTTATTAAAAATGTGATTGATGAATGGAGGACAGCGCTTGACGATTGGTAAAAAGTACTATAAATAGAGCAAATCAAGCAAGGATAACCGTTCATCAACACAGACATGCCATTCATCAAGCCGTGAGTAAGAAAAAATAGAAAAATGACTATCTTGTGCAGATGCAGCCTTACAAAATAAATAGAAACTGGCACTGGATTTTTTGGACCATCTACTTTTTGGTTAATCATATTATCTTTTCCCCCGAATTCTTTGGGTGGCGGAATATCTGTATCCAACTGATTTTTTTGGCCCATAATGCGGGCGCCGCCTACGTTACCTTGGATTGGTGGGTCCCCAAACTCTATCGAAAGGGGCAGTATGGTCGATTTCTACTAGCCACCACTTTAACCATTTTAGTTTTTGGTGTGGCTTTGATGTTCAGCTTGATGGGTTTTTACGGATTATTGATGGAAGAGGCCTTTTTTACTTTTCAAGAGTTCTTCGATACCTTTATCGGTCCCGTTTTTTGGAGCAATTTTTCTGGTATTACGGCCGTTACCGTTCCTCACTTTGTTTTTCAGCGAATCGAAATGGACCGTCGTACCAAACGACTAGAAAAAGAAAAATTGGAGGCCGAACTCAAAGTATTAAAATCTCAACTCCATCCCCATTTTCTCTTCAATGCGTTGAATAATATTTATTTTCTTATCAAAAAAGACCCCGAAACGGCCGCCGATGCCTTGGCGGGTTTCTCTAATCTACTGCGCTTCCAACTCTACGAAGCCAATAACGAAACGGTCTCGTTAAAAAAAGAAATCGACTACCTCAAACAGTTTGCCGACATCGCCCGACTGCGCAAAGGAGAAAATTTTGACGTCCGTTGGCAGGTAGAATCGACCATCGAACAAGTGCAAATTGCGCCCCTTTTATTGATGCCTCTTTTGGAAAATGCTTTTAAACACGGTAGCAACAAAAATGGATTTGTAGAAATCATCTTACTGGTTACGAATGACCAAAAACTGCATTTTAAAATCAGCAATACCGTTAGTGA
Organism: Bacteroidota bacterium; assembly: GCA_039024375.1. Taxonomy (GTDB): domain Bacteria; phylum Bacteroidota; class Bacteroidia; order Chitinophagales; family Saprospiraceae; genus JAFMDF01. Next base: position 18,911 of record JBCCQK010000080.1, on the reverse strand, counting down.
GGATACCCATGAAATGCTGAAAGGCTTCGAAGCGGGAGGTATTGGACTAGCTAATATTCGGAAGCGCTTGGAATTATTGTACCCACAGCGCCACGAGTTGACGATGCGAGAAGAGGAGGATATTTTTTCGGTGCAGTTGGATTTGGAATTGGAAATGGACGAGTCGTAGGGGGGGGTAGAAAGTCCTTATATGTAAATAATTATCTGTGTAACTACTAAATACCTTTGGGAATCATTGTTGTATTGCTTTATTGTTAAACCCGCCCGACTGCCGCTAGGCGGGCAGGTTGCTATTTTACAGCATCTGTAACAACGTTATTCTGTCTGGAAAGTAGTCTCCGCAAAAAGGTTCACCCAATTATCTTCGCTGACACCCATCAAGGTAAACTGATAAGTTTCGTTGGGTTGTAAGATGGGGGTAGTAGTCGTATCCGTAATATTGAAAACAACGTTGCTGAGGTCATAAAAGGTGAAATTCTTCTCAAAAGTATAGGTCCCCGAAATCAAATTATTATCGGCATCGGAAATCACGTGAAAGTAAATCACATTTTCTTTAATGTTACCATCCGACCACGAAAAAGCGGGGGTGGTTCCCTGCACTTCGACGGTTATTAAATTGGCATTCACTTCCGTTGGCTTCAAGTTGGTTTTTAATCGAATGGGCGTACAGACGTGCAGTTTACCCGATGTTTTGTAGGTCACTACCCCCATTCTTTCTCCCGTGAAGGGCGTGTTATTGAATTTCCACAGGTAGCCATTGAAGATGGGTTCATCGGCTAACGGTTTTGCAGTATATTTGGTAAAATCGAGCGAATCCACTACGTTGTCCGCTTCGAAGTATCGGAATTCCGTTGCGCCCGAAATGGGATAGAAAAAGACATCGGTGGGTTCAGCAGACGTTTTTAATAATCCATCAGGTGTACCGCCCGCACAGGCCACTAAATCCGCTATTGCAAGCGAATTATTGAGTTCGATATAGTCCGCCAGTACATTTTCGTTGAGAACGGTCGCTTCTTTTTTACAGGCGAAAAAAGAGACGAAAACAATGAGAAGTAGTAATTTTTTCATATTGTGCCTAACGAAACTAGCGGATTTTTAGTTGTTTATTTGTAGTTTTCTTGTTTGCAATTGACGTTATTAGGACTGTTATCGTTTAATATTTCGGTTGAAAATGACTATTGACCTTATCCCCATCAAAAAAGAAGAGAAGCACTCACTTGAAGCGCAACTTTATGCCTACTTCCAAGAAATAGATACGACCAAAATAGTGGCTAAAAACGGCAAATCAACAATTAATTATCTCTATTTAGACAGCTATTGGTCGGAGGACAAACGAACACCTTTCTTTATTTTAGCGAACGGTTCAAGCGTAGGCTTTGTGTTAGTCAATGATTGGACCGTAGAAAAGTCCTTCGACGCCGATTTTTCTATTGCCGAATTTTATATTCAACCAACATTTCGTAGGAAAGGAATTGGAAATGCCGCCGCACATCAGTTGTTTGATACCTTTAAAGGAAGATGGGAAGTCAGGCAAACGATTTCTAATGTAACCGCTATCCAATTTTGGCGAACAATCATTGGAACATATACCCAAGGTGAATATTTGGAAATCAGCCGTAAAGTAGGTAAACTTACGCAAAGAATTCAACTGTTCACCTCTCAGAAATAAAGCGACGACATCCGATGATAAACCAACAAAAAATGCATTATCCTACCCCCGCGTCCGGGTGGAAGGGTACCGTTTTTTCCGTTGTATTTGGTTTATTTGTCACTTTTTTCCTTTGGTATTTTCAGCCCTTCGGCATCAACCTTCAATCTTACTCAACCCTAGATTTTTGGATATTTGGACTCATTTCCTTTAGCGTATTTTTTGTAGCTCACACGGGTTTGCCATTGATGCTTCCCAATTTATACAAAGAAAAAAATTGGACCATTTATCGGCAAATTATTTTTTATGTACTGTTATCTTTTGCCATTGCTACTTTTAATGGGCTATTCATCAACTATCTACAAAATCTGAGCTTTAGTTGGGGCAATTATTTACAAATCATCACCCAAACTTTCGCCGTTGGCATTTTACCCATCACGTTCTACGTCTTATTGTCCCACTATTGGATGTACCGCAAAATTGCTGAGCAGTCGGCCGCTTTTAACCAGCAATTAGAACAATTCGAAGACACTCTTCCTCGTAAATACACTATCCAATCGAATATCAAAAACGAATCTTTTATTATTGACGAACCCACTTTTTTATTTGCCAAATCGAGTGGAAATTATGTTGAAGTTTTCACGAGTGGCCAAGCACCGCAAATTTTTAGAATGGGACTAACCAGTTTAGAAGAACAACTATCTGAAAGTTCCACTATGATTCGATGTCATCGGTCTTATTTGGTCAATGCGCAACAAATCGAAAAAGCATCGGGTAATGCACAAGGGCTTAAGTTGACTCTAAAGAAAGGGACAGAAATTGTCCCCGTTTCGAGAAAATACATTCAGTCTATCAGAGCCGTTTTTGCCCATTAAGCAGGCGCATTTCCTTATCACACAGAGATGGCAGAGTCCACTGAACGTTAAAGTTATGCCTCTGCGGACGCTGCTTTCTCTGCGTGCCAAATATTTCTGACTCCTCTTCTAAACCGTCAGTCATCCCACCACTTTGCAACTCACCACATAGGCTTGTCATTCGCTTCAAACGCTTGTCACTCACCACACAACGCTTTACAAACTACTGATTACCAAGTAGCTTGCGACCATGAAACGTACAAATATTTTATTCGGCTTTTTATTCTTCGGTGCTTTCTCTATCTTAATTATGAGTTTGCATTATTACCAATCGGAAGCGACGGGCATCCTAAAAGGGAAGGTTTTGAAAGACACCTTATGGTACAGAATCACTTTTCTAACGCACGTTACGGGCGGGCTTCTGGCCATCCTCTTAGGCCCTTTTCAGTTTATGGAAAAGCTGCTGCTTGAGCGACGAAACCTTCACAAAAAATTGGGCTATGTGTATAGTGTATCGGTTGCCAGTTCTGCTATGGCGGGATTAGTTATTGCCCAATTTGCAATGGGTGGGCTGCCCACTAGACTTGGATTTTCAACGCTTTCCCTTCTATGGGGAAGTAGTTTAATCATGGGCGTCCACCAGGCCATTAGGGGTGACATCGTCGCACACAAAAAATGGATGCAAATCAACTATGCTTTGACTTTTTCCTCCGTTACACAGCGAACGATTTTACTGTTTGCCTTCGTTCCCTCTTTTTCGTTTATGTCGGTTTATCAGGCATCTGCTTGGGTGTCGTGGATGTTCAACTTGGCAGTTGTCCTACTATTCAATTTGCGTTCTTGGGAAGTAGCCCAGCCATCTAAAACGACGGTTTAAAAGGGTTATGAGGCTCATAGGGTTAATGAGGCTCATGAGGGCTAGCTAAATCAATGCTGCGCTCGAAGAAATAGCTCCGTGTACTTTTTGGTCTTCATTCCTTTGTGAAAAAAAACGAACACTAAGAAATAAAAAAGTCTCAACGGCTTGTTTGGAATGCCCAGCGAACTCTACGGTTTTTCGAATAATCCGAGGACGCTATTTGGAACGCCTTCCTTCGAAAAATGCCAATTTAGCTTAGAAGAGAATATGGAAATTAGGATAAAATTATGACGCAAGCGAAAAACAAATGACTTGAATTGGTGGTTAGTTTGGGGGTTGAGGGTTGTGTAGAAAGTCGTCGAATTAAATAAGTTCATTTGTGTAATAAAAATCAAAATTATGAGATGGCTATATTGTCAAATAGTCATATTGTTGTTTCCCAATGTGCTAGGGGAACAATATAGCCAAGCAACCATACAGCCATCATTTTAATCGTATGTTAAGATTTACTTTATTAATTCTTTTACACAATTTCTTAAAGTTGACTATTTCTTCTTAAAAAAGACACATGAAACGTTCGGGTTCGGCAGATTTGGCACTAATGGGCGGGAGCATTCCCCGTTGGCTATTCGACAGAATGGTTCGGCTTTCGCTGCCCATTGTGGAAGCCATCATTACCGAGTACGGCAAAAAAGCTTTTCTGCAAAGACTATCTGACCCATATTGGTTTCAAAGTTTTGGGGCTGTCATCGGGATGGATTGGAATTCGTCGGGTGTAACGACCGCCGTCATGGGCGCACTTCGGCAATCCATCAATCCACACGCCAAGTCGCTCGGCTTATTTGTTTGTGGTGGAAAAGGAAAAACGTCTTTGCAAACCCCCAGAGAATTGATGCGGGTCGGAGAAATTACGGGGTTAGACGGCGATTTTTTGACGAGGTGTAGCAAACTGAGCGCGAAAGTGGATAATACGGCCATTCAAGATGGTTTTCAACTCTATTTACACAGCTTTATCGTTAGTTCGGAAGGAGACTGGTCGGTCATCCAACAAGGGATGCAACCCAAATCGTCGATGGCTAGACGCTACCATTGGAATTCGGACGCCCTCGACTCTTTCATCAAAGAACCACATACGGCCGTTTGTGGCGACCACCAAGGAGATATTCTTAATCTAGTCCATAACGATGCCACTCCAACGCAAACGGGTATCCTTTCCATTGCCAACGAACATCCCCAGAAAATACTGGACGAAATACCGCACATGAAGCTACCCATTCGTTGCGGAGTGAAAGAAAAAGACATTAACGTTAAGCGATTGGGGAGTATCTTGTGGCTCGCCCAAGAAAATGAAGTGCAACAATTCGACGACTTGCTCTTACTGAAAGGCCTCGGTCCAAGAACATTACAATCATTAACCTTAGTCAGTGAAGTAATTCACGGCACTGCTTCTCGATTCAATGACCCCGCTAGATTTTCTTTCGCTCACGGCAGTAAGGGCGGAAAACCGTTTCCCGTACCAACCAAGGTTTATGATAAAGTAATTGATACCTTGAAAACGGCCGTTGAATCCGCTAAAATTGGCCATTCGGATAAAACGAAAGCCATCCAAAAGTTGACGGAATTGGCGCAAAAAGCGGAAGACAACTTTGTTCCAAATGGCAACTTTGAAGATTATCTAAGAAAAGAACGAGCCGACTCCTGGAAATACGGCGGTCGAACCGTCGATGGGTTCGTACAACCACCAAAAACAATAGATAATGAGGGAACAGAGCGTTCAAAGTAAGGCCGCAACTAAGCTATTTGTTACGGGAGGTACTGGTTTTTTGGGTTCCTATCTATTGCGTTATTTAGTTCAACAAGGCTACCAAAATATTACAGCGTTGCGGCGCAAAAGTAGTCCGATGGACTTGGTTGCAAGTATTCAAAACAACATCAACTGGATAGAAGGCGATATTTTAGATGCGCCTTTTTTAGAAAAAGTACTCCAAGGAACCGACCAAGTGTATCATTGTGCGGCCATGATTTCTTTTGCTCCCCAACAGGCAGAACAGATGATGCGGGTAAATGAAGTAGGGACAGAAAATGTAGTCAATGCTTGCCTGTTTAATCAAGTCAAAAAGCTGGTACACATTAGTTCGATTGCGGCCATTGGCAAAGAGAATTTTGGGAAAAAAATCACCGAATCTACCAAATGGTACCGAGATAAAACCAATTCCAACTACGCTAAGAGTAAATACGCTGCCGAGATGCAAGTGTGGCGAGGTATTGCCGAAGGCTTGAACGCTGCTATCTTAAATCCGTCGGTCATTTTGGGAAGTGGATTCTGGAATAGTGGAAGTACTGAAATATTTAAGCTCTACGGAAAAGGATTTCCTTTCTACGCACCGGGGGCCAATGGATTTGTGGACGTTCGAGATGTGGTCCGCCTAGCCGTTTTGTTAATGGAATCCGATATTCGAGCCGAACGATTCATTGCCAACGGCGAAAATTTAACTTTTAAAACGGTTAGTACCCTCATCAGTCAGTACGCGAAAGTGTCTCCTCCATCTTATCGGTTAAATTCTTTTTTGGCGGGAACTGCCTGGCGGGTAGCTAAATTTGTCAGCTTTTTCACTCAAAAAACACCTTCGATTACCCGAGAATCCGTTCAGAGTGCCTTTGGCCAACACCAATACGACAATCAAAAATCTAAGAAGGCTTTCGATTTTTCTTACACGCCCATCCAACATACCATCGAAGCTACTGCTAGTCAATTCCTAATATCTAAGGAGCAACAGTCGGTCTCGGAGGTACTTCCACTAATCTAAACAGGCCTATCTAATGATTTAATTCCTCTAACAATAATTTCGCAAAAACTTAGGTTCAATTTTTGCTTTACGCTCTTTGAATCTCTCCCCGCTTCGTGCTGACTATTCCTTAGAATTTTGCTACATATGTACATTGAGAAAACACACTTAACACTTCCGTTTCGGAAGTACTACTTCCTAATAGGCCTTATCTTTTACCTATTGTTTACTGCCAACCTCGGTAGTGCCCAAATTGACTCTTTGGAAAAACGGTTGCTCGGTTTACCCGAAAATGAAGAACGAGTGGACGTACTGAATCAATTGAGCTACGCCTTTGCCTACAACGATACGGAGCAGTCTTTGAAGTTAGCCAACGAGGCTTTAGAACTGTCAGAAACCCTTGGATACGAAAAAGGGAAAGCCTATTCTTATCACTATTTATCGGCAGTGCAGACCATAAAAGGAGAATTTGAAAGTTCTAAAAAGTACAATAAAATGGCCTTAGAAATTGGGGAGCGCATTAAGGCCAATGACTTGCTAATTCGTGCCTACAATATGAAGGCTTATAATTGGGATAAAGAAGGAAAAGTAGATGAAGCCATCAAAATTTTCATCAAAGCACTGGACTTGGCCGAAGCAACCAATAACACTTGGGGCATCCGAGTGATTTCTACCAACATCGGAGATTACCACGCTTCGAACGGAAATTTCGAGAAGGCACGAACGTACTACCGAAAATCAATTGCCATTGCGGAAGCACACCAGCAACTTAACTTACTATCTTGGAATTATCGACAAATAGCCGAAAGCTACTTCAAAGAAGGTAATTTGCAAGAGGCTAAAGAATATTTTAATCAGTCTCTTGAGTTAGCAGAAAAAGTGGACGATAAACGAACGATGGCATTTATTAAACATAATCTAGCACTAGTCCACTTAGATGCTAACGAACGAACCAAAGCGGATATAGCTGCCAACGCCGCTTTAAGGATATTCAAAGAAGTAGGTGACCAAGAAGGATTACTATTTGCTACGACTACGAGTATGAAAGTGTGCTTAGCTTCTAAGCGTCCAGATAAAGCTATTCGAATTGGAAAAGCGGTAGAATATATTTCAGAAGGATTCAAAACTTCTCCTACCTATCTCGAAGTACAAGAAAATCTGGTGGCAGCCTACGAACAAAAGCAGGATTACAAAACCGCTCATCTAATCCACAAAAAATTACACGCCGTCAAAGATTCCGTTGATTATCAAAATCGCTTGAATGATGCGATGAAATTAGAAGAAAAATACGACTCGGAGAAAAAAGAAACCGAAAATGCACTACTTCGAGCAGAACAACAAAAGCAAGCCGCCACTATTCACCACCAACGACTACTGAATTTTTTCCTAGTATTGGTAGCCATCTTAGTATCCGTCCTTGGCTACGTGATTTATCGAGCCTACGAGGAAAAGACTTCCAATAACCAATTGCTAGAAGAAAAAGTCAATGAACGAACCAACGAATTGCTTACGACTAACCAAAAATTGCTACAATCCAACGAGGAACTGGCACGCTTTGCTTACGTCGCTTCCCACGATTTGCGGGAACCGTTGAGAAATATCATGAATTTCACTCAATTGTTACAAGGAGAAGTGCAAAAAGCGGGATTGAAGGAGGGGCTAGTATATATGAACATCATCAATAAAAGCACGCACCAAATGAATCAACTGATATTGGGAACGCTCGAATTCACACAGTTATCCAACAAAAATGCCCAAAACGAACCCTTGGACTTGAATAAAACCGTCGATAATATTCAATCCTCCATTACTTCTTTACTCACCAAACGCAAAGTCACTATTGACCTTTCTAAACCATTGCCAACCATCGAAGCTAATCCCGCTAGAATGTACTCTTTATTTAAGAATTTGATTGAAAACGGTATCAAATACAATCAAAGCGAAGCTCCTACCATCAAAATTGACGTGCAGGAAAATGCCGATTTTTACACTTTTTCGGTTAAGGATAATGGTATCGGTATCGAAAAGGCCTATCAAGATACCGTCTTCGAAATGTACAAGCGGCTTCAGAACAAAGAACAATACGACGGCGCAGGTCTTGGTCTGTCCAACTGTAAAAAAATCGTCAATAACATGGGGGGAGAGATTTGGTTAGAAAGCGAAGTTGGCAAAGGAACGACCTTTCTATTTACTATTGCCAAGTCGCCAAAACGAATGAAACGGGAAGCAACGTTGAATTAGCAGGTACTACATCTTAGCCGATTATCGCTAATATGCTTATCAATCATTTTTCCATAAGGGTCAATCCCTACCTCCGCTGGCTTTTCATCGACAATCAATATTAAGCGATTTTCTTCTTGTACAAATTTGTGTTTTTGTAAATAAACTGTTTCGCCTTTTTTGTTAAAAATGCCTACATCCAAATAGTCTCGTAGCGGCAAAGATAGGTCTTCACTACCTCGTCGATATTTACGTACTGAGAACGTCATATCTATCTGATATTGCCCGTTTTCCAAAGCCGTAACGGTCGCATTGTCCATTCGATTGTCGTACAAAGTAATCGTTTCAAACCAATCTGCAATCAAGTATTGCAACGAATCGGGCGTGGCCGCTTTGAGGTGGTTGACCATATCAATGGAAGTGGTGTAAGGCGCTGTTTTAAACCGTACTTTTTGCACATAATCCTGAAGGACTGCGTGGAATTGTTCATCTCCCAAATAGTCACTTAGGGTATAAAAAGCGAGCGCCCCTTTTTGGTAAGGAATGTACCCTTGGCTTTGGCCTTTGTTATACATCAATGGCTGTTCGTCGTCGTCATTGGTAGCGCCTCGGAGGTAGCCGTTTCTCGATTTATCTAGAAATTTATAGAGCTGTTCTTTATCACGGTACTGTTCCAATACTTTAGCTTTCACGCACTCGGCCATGCCCTCGGTCAGCATAATTGCCCCTCTTGCATTGGCAGGAATCACTTGATGACCCCACCATTGGTGCGCTACTTCGTGGGCAACCCCCGAAAACAAATTGGCCATGATTTCTTCCTCTTTATCCTTCACATCTCGTAGAAAAGCGGTTTCGGAAAAAGGCATCGTATTGGCAAAAGATTGCGCAAAACCACCCAAACTGCGGGCAAATTCTACGATGGTTAGCTTATCGTGTTGATACGGTGCAAAATTTTCGGAACAAAAAGTTAAGCCCGCTTTCATGCCTTCTAGTATCACATCCAAATTGTAATCGTGTTCGGGATGATAGTAAATTTCCAAATCGACGTTTTGCCATTTGTCTCTAACGACTTCAAATTTACCAGAGTTGACGATAAAATCATTCGTAACCTTTTCTTTGGATTGGTATTGAAAATAGCGCCGATTGTTGGCCGTCCATTCTCGTTGTAAATATCCGGGAGCAATGGCAATTTGGTCGGCGGCGGTGCTAACGGTCGCTCGAAAATCCACAAAATCAGCATCTTTGGAACGGTACATATTGCCCAAGCCCGCACTGTCCGTCGGAATGGTCGCCGTTCGCCACCGACCGATACTCGGAAAGTTGAGGGAATGTAAGTACGTACCGTTTTGCTCAACGATATTGTTTTTTCTAAAAAGTGTATTATCTCTAGTTTTGATAGAAAAAGTCAATTGTAAGCTATCGTTGGGCGCTAAACCATTTGGAATCGTCCAGACGTCCAAACGGGCCAACGGGTCTTTACTAACTAAGTTGACGGTTTGGTCAACGGTGTATTCGGTAATGATATCCTCGGCGTATTCGATTAGTAAAGTATCGATAATTTGATTGGTTTTGTTAACCAAAATGTACGTTCCATTGGCCTCAAATCGCTGTTCGTAAGGGAAGATATTCATGTTAATGTCTAAATCGACCATTCGAGGTTGTGGCGTATGTTGAAAATGTTGGTACTTGTTATCTATTTCTTGTTGAATAGTCGATTTTTCTTTTTCTGTGTAAAAGGTGTTCAAGGTATTTTCTTCGTAATATATTCTGCATCCCAAGGCAACAAAAGTAATAAAAAAGGTTATCATCCCAGCGGCTGTCCGACCACTGAATCGCTGTTTCATTAACCTCAGTCGCTCGCCAAAATTTTGTGGCAACCCTCTTGTCCACAATAATAAGGTCCAAAATAACATAAAAAGACCGAATAGTAACCAGTAGAATTTATACACCAAAAATGGCGCTAATTCTGCTCCGTAACCTACCAAATCGGAATAATTTAAAATTAGGGCGCTATTGGGCGATTCGTTGAAGCGAAACAACGTTTGTTCAATGCCAATGTCCTTCAATCCACTAATAGCAAAGCTGCCCATCAGTAGTAAAAACATCCCCAAATAAGGGTTTTTCAAAAGCGTTTGCACCCAAAGGGCCACCATAGCCCATATCACCAAACTTGGCAAATACAAGCCGTATAATGTACCCAAATATTGACCGATTTGATAGTCGTAAAAACCGTTGTACGTCTGTACCAAAATTCCCCCAATCATGACTAATAAAAGTAGCGTCATTTGCATTTTCACCAAAGCGATGAACTTGGAAAAAAGTAGCACCCAATTCGGAATTGGGGTAACATCTACTAAGTGATTCGTCCGAGCGATTCGAGAGCGATGCACCAACATTCCTGCGTACAAAAAGGTCAGTAAATTGACGACCATGGAGAAGAAAAAAACGGGAAAGGCCAACATCAGCCAAGTGACGGGCAGCAGTTTTCCACCGTATTGGCGATTGATTTGGGCGGTCATAAAAACGACTAAAATGAGTCCCATGATACACAAAATTCGAAACGCCCAACTGTTCAAAATGTAGCGAAAATCTACCTTCGCTAATTGCCATGTTCGCTTTAAATTCTGTACCCAAGAATAATCGTAACGAACGATGGGTAAGTTGACTTTTTGGATGCTTCCGAAGCTGATGGTGGGAGACACTTTCAAAGTGTCTCCCACCTTAACTCTGCGTATTAAAGTCAATGGCCGTTGACTAAACGAGAAGTATTTATACAAAAAAACAAGACCTATACCCGCTACGGATAGCCATGACAATCGGTTGGTAATGAAACTATTAGAGATGGGTAAGGGTAAGCTGTTCATTTCCTCCGTCGTCCAATAACGGGTAGCAATTTTCATGGCAATTTCTCCGAAAGGTTCCAACACGCCCACTAAAAATAGGCTATCCAATCCAGACAATACCCGCATTAAAATCTGTTGTAAAAACAGGACGATAATCACCGCAATAAATCCCGTGTAAATGTTTCGGCTAAGCGTTACAACCGTAAAAACGAGGCTACCAAAAACTAAAATATTTGGTAAAAGATAACCGCCGTATCCTTTTAAATAGGGTACTAAATCGAAGGCCACTATCTTCTCCAAAGGTGCACCTAAAAAATGAGCGCCAATAATAAAACCCACTCCAATCATGCCCACAATAAAAAGCATCACGGTAAAGGCACTTCCGAATTTGGCTGCCAAATAGTCCCGTTTCCGAATTGGAAAAGAATAAAGCACCGAGTGCATATTCGTCGTAAAATCTCGATAAATGACCCCGCCAAAAACAATGGGCAATAAGAATAAAATAAACTGGCTAAAAAAACGCATTCCTTCGTAAATTCGAAGGGGCGAATTACCAATCGAATCGGGTGCGCTAGAGGCCTCAAACGCATTGGTTTCTACGGCCATTAGTAAGGTCGCCAAAGCCAGAAAGATAGCCGCACAGATATAAACCGAGAGTTGCTTCGTCCAGTATCTTAGTTCGTATTTGTAGATAGTCCAATACAAAATAAAATTATTTGTTTTTTATTTTTTAAAATAAAACTTTTGTGTAATTTTACGTTGAAAAGCAAAACATTCTATCAGAAAACTAAACCTGCCCAAAATGGATGAACAAGTAAATAAGGCACTTAAACAACTCAATTTTCGATGGTTGCCCAAGCATTTGAACCATATTGCCGAGAATATTGTATTCAAAAAGCGGAATATTTCGTTTTTAGCAATTAATGCTTTGTTTCGACAAAAAAACAAGCATATTGGTCCTTCCAAAAGTCACTTCAAAAACAGTTACGTTGTTAGCGGCTTTGTTCCTATTCAAAAAAATGATAATTTGCGTAAAGTCCCAGATATCTTAATTGTGGCCTTTTATTTAGATAATCATAATAATATTATTGTAACCACAGCATATAGCGAAAATGATGACTAAAAAAGAAATAGAAGAAATGGAGGATAAAATCCATTCTATGAGCGTTGCCGAACTTAAAGAAATGGTAAAAAAAGTCGAATTTGTCCCCGTTAACATAGACCCATCAGAACTTCCCGAAGAAGAACCCGAACCCGAATGGGTTGATACGATTCAATCAATGTCGGTTGCTGAATTGAAAGAAGTATTCAAAAACGGCAACTCAATAACAGTAGGTGAACTTCTAGCGGAAGATGATTCTCCCATCCTCAAAGAAAAAGTTCATAAAACGGGTCTTTCCCAAGTGGTCATTCAACAAATCGAAACCAATAAATACAAAGCCACTTTGGAGGAAATTATTGCTTACTGCAAAGGTTTGAAAATTAGCTACCAAGACTTTTTGCCCGAACTTTTTCGGTAGTCATTACGAATTTCACTCCCATTTCACTTCCAATCGAAAAATCAAACATTTCTAACTTTTTTTGACTAAATTTGTAATAAACAGTTCAAAATATGGCAGTAGCAAAAGCATTAACCTCTTACGAAATTGAACGAAACAAACCAATGCCTAATAGAATTCACGGACAAATACAGGGAGATTTACTATTCTTGTTAAACTTGAACTACAGAGAAAAATTTGATTTTTCTTCGGAAGTAAGCCTTGATACAATCCCTCCTTCGACTCCTGATATTGGAATCTTTCCGACAAAACAGTTAGATATACAGGAAGTAGAAGCCAAAGAAACAGAGCCGCCAATCACAACCATAGAAATTCAATCACCTAGCCAATCACCCGATGAATTGGTCAAAAAAGCCTACAAGCGTTATTTCCCGATGGGCGTACAATCAGCTTGGGTAGTTTTACCTGCTTTGAAAGCGATTCAAGTACTTTTACCTGATAATAGGAAAATATTATTCTCCGAAGGGCAACTAAAAGACCCTGTGACAGATATTCAAGTGGATATTAAGGAAGTCTTTAGAAAATTAAAGTGAGTGTTGACACTATTTACTGAAATGAGAACCCTTCTAATCTAGCTACACTATATTTCACTCTGCAACGCAATAAAGTAAACATCCTCCAAATTTGGTTCCGCTACTATAAAATCATCCGTAGGTTGGCACTCCGCATGTACCCGAATATTTATCGAGTTATCTTGGTTGTAGGAGGAAGACAACACATTGAAATCCGTCTCCGCTTGGTCTAATTCCGCTCTACTAATATTTTGCGTCCAAATTTGCCCCGCTATTTCTTGGGTGGCCGCCATTGGCGTCATTTGTTTTAGCACCTTTCCTCCGTTCATAATCGCCAAGTCCGTACACAATTCTTTGACATCTTCGACGATGTGGGTCGAAAAAATAACGGTATTATGTGTGCCCACTTCTCGAAGAATATTCAAAAAACGGTTGCGTTCGGCGGGGTCGAGACCTGCCGTAGGCTCGTCCACAATAATCAACTGTGGGTTGTTTAACAATAATTGAGCGATGCCAAAACGTTGTTTCATACCGCCCGAATAACCGCTGACGTGTTTCTTGCGGACTTCCCACAAATTGGTCAATTCCAAGACTTCTTGAATCAATTTTTTGCGGTCGGCTTTACTAGCTACGCCTTTTAAAATAGCGAAATAATCCAGTAGATTTTCGGCGCTTTCTTTCGGATAGACCCCAAACTCTTGGGGCAAATAGCCCAATACTTTTCGAAGGCTCATTTGGTCTTGAAAGACATCAATGCCTTTGAACGTAATGCTGCCTTCGTCTGCACTTTGCAGAGTCGCAATCGTGCGCATTAGGGTTGATTTTCCCGCGCCGTTGGGACCGAGTAAGCCGAACATTCCCGTGCCGATTTCTAGGTTTAAATTATCAACGGCTTTGGTGCCGTTGTTATAGACTTTTGTTAAATTTTTAATGCTGAGACTCATATTTTTGATTTTTATTGAGGCTGTTTGAAGTTGCCTTTTTGACGCTGAAGAACGCTGCTTCGGTTATGTTTTTTATGATGTTTACTGCTTTAGCGTGTTTGATTTGAATGTTTAAGCGGAAAACATAGTAAGCGCTCAATAGATGCTCGTCGGGAGACGAGCAGATAGTCATTTCAAGTCTCCAGACCATAGCCGTCAGGCTAACGATTCGACTTTACTACTTTTAAAAGTCAATTAGGTTAAAAACCTAAAAGATATTGATTTCAAGATGCAATCTTGAAATATCGCCACAATCATAAGTAGCTGAATATCAACGGCCATTTTCTTAACTTGACGGCTATGGTCTCCAGACTTGATACGAATATCCGCAGGTCTCCTGACCTGCATTGAGAACTTATAAAACATAAAAATTCATAATTTTAAACAGCGTTTTTCAGCGTCAAAAAAATCGAACACGCCTAGATTTGTACCTAAAATTATAACACCTACCTCCTTTTTCCTACTTTGCATGATGAACGGTCAAAAAGCCGTGACAAAAGCCTACTCCGTCTCCTTCCTCAACAAATTATCCAATCCATCTTTGTCAATCATTTTCCCGTAAGGGTCAATGCCAACTGCAATTGGTAGTGCGTCCACGATGATACGCAATTGATTATCTATTTGGGTGATTTTGTGCTTTTGTAGGTACAGTTCGGCTTCGTTTTTACCAAAAACACCGATTTCTAAATAGTCCGCTAAAGAAAGCGATTTTAATGGAGTATCCATTTCTGCTGACTGGTATTGGAGTGGCAACTGCCCTTCTTCCTCAAAAATTTGTACCCCCTGCCGGCCGCTTCGATATTTACTGACCAAAAACGAAATATCTACTTGATACTGACCATTGGCCAAGGGAGTACTTTGCCAATCGACGAGGCGATTGTCGTAAAGCGTTACCGTTTCCAGAAGGTCTTTTATCAAATATTGCAGAGAGTCGGGCGTAGCTTTTCGAATATAGTCCACCAATTCTAAGGAAGTGGTATATTGCTTTTCTTGAAACGCTACTTTTTGCACGTATTCTCGGATAGCGCCGTTGAGTACCGCTTCTCCTAAATACTCATTCAAGGCACAGAGGACGACCGTTCCTTTGGCATAATGAATGTAGTTTTGGTTGGGATACGTCAGGTGCAGTGGGCTTTCGAGATGGCGTTCTCGGTTCCGTAATTCTATGTATTTTGCGGTGGTCTGCTTTATTAATTCTCGGTATTTTTTCACCCCTTCCTCTTTTTTAGTTACGCGGGCTCTAGTGTAATCTGCCATGCTTTCTACGACCATTTTTGCCCCCAACACATTGGCGGGCATCACTTGGTGTCCCCACCATTGATGTGCCACTTCGTGGACGGCTAACCCGAAAGGATAGTCAATGCTTTCGGCGTTGGAGTCATCCACATCGGCAATAAATCCCGCCCCTTCGCCCGTAGGGATGATACTTGGGTAACCGTGTGCCGAAGCGCCGCCCGTTTGGGAAAATTCTACGATACTGGTCTGCTTAAATTGGTAAGGACTGTAATGTTTGGTACAGTAAGCTAAGCCCGCTTTTAAGCCCGCCATCATGCGGTCGATATTGTAAGGATGTTTGGGGTCGTAGTAAATGGCTAAATGGATACCCTGCCATTGGTCTTTTTTAACCGCATAGTCTCCCGACATAAATAGGTAAGAAGGGCTAATTTTTTCGTTCATTTTGTAGTAAAAATAACGGCGTCCATCCTGTTTCCATTCTTTTTTTAACTCGCCGGGCGCAAGGGCAACTTGGTCACTACTAGTACTCACCGTTGCTTCAAAATCGACTTGGTCGGCATCTCTAGCCATGTAGGAATGGACCATCGAAGTGCTATCGGCGGGGTGAGGGCGGTCGTGATTATGCCCGTGATGACTCTCTGATTTGAAGAAAGCCAGCCAGTTACCCAGACGAGGAAAAACGTCGTCCTTGATGAGCGTACCGTTGGATTTTACCCAATCGTTAGTGTGTAAAGCCGTAATCGGGTTACTTTCGTTGCTAAAATTCATCCGCATGGAGTCGCCCGGCAGTAAAGGGGTTTCCAAAGTCAATACATCAAAATGTCCGACGTCGGCAATCGCTTCTTGACTGACTATCTCAGTGGTTTTATCAAAAGAATAAGTATTGTTTAGATTGGATAAATAATTGATAACTAGCGTATCAATCGGCTGGTCAGATTTATTAATGAGCGTGTAGTATCCACTCGCTTTAAACTGTCTTTTCTTAGGAAAAATATTCATATCGACGTTAACGGCGACAATTTTGGGCTGATTAAAAAACTCGTAGCGTTTGTATTTGGCTTCCGCTTGGTCAATCATCGTCCGCCGCTCTATTCGGCTGATGAACGGATGTTTAATGTTGTTTTCGTAATATAAAAAAGCAGCTAAACTGCCAAAAGCGATTAGTATTGTCACCAAGCCAACAGCCATTCTACTATTCCATCGCTGTCGGATGATTTGTAAGCGTTCTTTGAAGGAATGAGGAAGTCCTCGCACTTGTAGCAGTAGCGCCAATCCGACTAAAATTAATCCTGCCAACAGCCAATAAAACTTATACACAAAATAGGGCCACAACATAGGACCATAGCTGTCGTCCATATCCGAATAGCGCAGCCCAAAGACGTCGCCAGGGGCTTGGTTGTAGCGAAATTGGTATTGCTCGAAAAAGTCCATGCCCAAAAATTGCGGTCCAAATTCGGCCAGCCCAATAAAACCGACGGGTAGTAAAAGCAGTAGGAAAAAACCAACGTAAGGATGATTGACGAGCGTTTGAACAAAAACGGCCAGCATCGCCCAAATCACAAAATGGATTAGATTGACCACGAACAGGTGGAAAAGGTATTGCCCAATGTCAAAATCGTAGAACCCTTTGCTGATTTGCGTAAGCATACCGCCGACCATAACAATCGCCAATAAAATGACTTGAATTTTCACCAAAGCCAATACTTTTGCCCCCAGAAATACCCAATTGGGCGTAGGCGTGACATCCACTAACTGGCTGACTCGATTCATTTTCGCTCGTTGAATCAAAATACCTGCGTATAAAAAAGTGATTAAATTAGTGACCCCTGCGTAAAAGGTACTGCCCTGCTCCAAAATCTGCCAAGTCATTGGCAACGTCTCCGTTCCAAAACGAGGCTTGACTGTTGCCATGGCGAACAAAACAAAAACTAATCCACCCAAGACCAAAATCAAAAAGCCTTTGCTTTTCAAGACAAATCGACAATCAGTCATGGATAGATGCCAGAGCGTACTGATTTGTTGTTTCCAAGAAAATTGGTAGTTAACCTTGGGTAGTACGACTTGGGTGATTTTTCGAAAAAGGGGAGCGTTGTTCTG
Source organism: Bacteroidota bacterium (assembly GCA_039024375.1). GTDB lineage: Bacteria > Bacteroidota > Bacteroidia > Chitinophagales > Saprospiraceae > JAFMDF01. The sequence goes on along the minus strand of JBCCQK010000080.1, from coordinate 1,314 downwards.
TGTTCCTTTTCTTTTTTGAAAAGAAAAAATACTGGTTGTCTGCTGAAATTGAAAACGACAATATATCCAAAAACTTATCGCTGAGGTAACGCCTAACCACAATAAACGATTCCAAATAATCCATCCCGTCAATGGCAGGGACAAACTATTTTGTTTGGCTACGGTCCAGTCGTGGGTGTAATAGTTGATGGCTTTTGTACCAAATGGGTCTAGTAGGGCCGCCCAATAATTTGGTTGGTCACCATCAAAATAGATGTTTACCAATTGCGGCACTAAAATTAGTAATAGGCTGATAATGAAACCCATAAAAACGTTTCGGATTAATAAGACTGTACCAAAAACCAGTACGCTGACGAATAAAATATTGGGTAAAAGAACAACGCCGTACAAACGAAGATAGTCAAAGATATTAGTCGGCAACAGCAATTGGGGGTTGACCCAAGACATTTGCGTTCCTAACCAATAGCCGAATCCTAACATCAGAGCAATTACCATAAAAACGGCCAGTCCACTCAAAAACTTGGCGGCTAAATAATCTCTTTTGACAAAGGGATAGGCAAATAATAAGGTGTGCATATTTGACCCGAACTCCCGATTCGCCGACCAACCGACTACCGCTGGAATTAACAAAACAAGTAGTAGAAAAAAGCGACTCGTCAGCATGTACAAAAAGATGGGGGCATTGACCATGCGTTCGTTGAAGCGGTCGGGCGGTTCGGAGGCCATCCCCGACATAGTGACGAAGGCGATGGCAAAAATTAAAATGGCATAGCCATAAATACTCGGTTGTTTGAGCCAGTATTTTAGTTCGTAGGTGAAAATAGTACGGAACATTGGTTAGTTTTTTGTTGGACGATTATAGTTTGCTATAACTACTCATCACTTAGTTTTTTTACCACAAAGAAGCGTACAGACGTATCCGTATGGAGAGTCCACGAAGTGCACAAAGTCTTTTTTCGAGCGCAGCTTTATTGGTCGTAAACTTTGCCAGTGATAAACAAATACGCTCGACAAATCTAGCGGCATCTCTCATTTCGTTCAATTTTTAATGGTCAAAGGGCGGAAAATCGTGGCAAAAGGTTCGATTGGTAAAAATGGGCCGTTCGTCACGAAAAAGAGGAGGTTGGTAAGGGAAGTTAGTAAGACTTTGGCATTTTTTGTTATTTGTGATGGATTTAGAAATTGTACTGCCATTACACATAGTGTCTATTCTGAAATTTTTTGTAGAAAAAGTGGTTGCCGCACATCGATTGGGGGGACCACAAAACCAATTTAGAATTAAAAACAAAGCACCAAATTATCAAAAAAATACAA
>JBCCQK010000079.1:0-21400 GCA_039024375.1 Bacteroidota bacterium | reverse complement strand
TAAACAGAGCGCATTCAATTGGTGGGGCAGGGTGAAAACGACGTGAAAATAAGGAACGTTCAACAGTTTTTCTTCCTGTCGAACTATCCATTGTTCTCGTTTCAAAGCACCGCAAGTAGGACAATGCCGATTGCCACAACTATTGTAGCTAATTTTGTAAAATCCACAACTAGCACAAGCGTCAATATGACCGCCCAAAGCGACGGTGCGACACTTACTAATGGCCGATAGATGCTTGATTTTATAACTGTTAAACCCTCCCGAAGCCGTAATAGCCTCCCAATCGGTGCGCAGGATTTGTCCGACACTATGTTGCCACCGCATGGTCTTTTTGCTTGGCTTGTGCTTGGTTCATAATGCTTTGCAAAGGAGAATATGCTCCAAAGCGAGGTAAATCACCTACAATATGCACATAGAGAAGCGTGGTATCTAATCGAGCGTGGCCTAGATTTTCTTTGAGGGAAAACAAATCCCCCGTATCCTCCAAAAAATGGGTGGCATAGCTGTGGCGTAAGGTGTGTAGAGAAATATCTTTTTGGATGGAAGAGTTGCGCAGACTTTGTTTGAGGATAAACTGGATGCCTCTTTTAGACATCGGTTCCCCTTTGCGTTGCCCGTTGAACAAAAAGTGTTTGGGGCAGGCAGCAGCAATGTAAGTCCGCAAACCACGCAGGATATGGTCATCGACTGGAATGTAGCGACTTTTACCATTTTTGCCCTGTTCGACAAAGACCGTTTTTCGTTCAAAATCGAGGTCAGCAAGGCGTAGTGCCGCTACTTCAAAAAGGCGCAATCCTGCCGCATAGGTCATTCCTAAAAGGACTCGATGTTTGACTAGTTTTGGGGTGGAAAGTAGTTCAAGTACCTCTTTGCGATTGAGGATAACGGGCAGTTTGTTGCTACGAGCAATTTGGGGTAAGGCGATGGCTCGGTCTTCTCGTCCGAATAAGCGGAACAGGTAGCGCAGTCCATAAATTAAATAAAGAAAGGTGATAGCAACAGATATGTGGAAACGTTCCAGACACTTAAAAAAGAAAAAACAACCCAAAAGAAATGTAGTATCTTAGCCAAAGATTAGAAAACAACAATTAACTTATGAGTAAGCTACAAAAGAACATAGAATACCAAAAATTAATCGATAAGATTGGTGAAGTTTACCAAACTGCAAAGAAAAAAGTCTTTTCGGCGGTCAATACAGAAATGCTACACGCTTATTGGGAAATAGGTAAAGACATTATTGAGTATGAACAGGAAGGAAAACTAAAAGCAGAATATGGTAAAGCACTTTTGGTAAATCTCTCAAAAGATTTGACGCTTCGATATGGACGAGGATTCAGTAGAAGTAATCTCCAGTATATGAGGTTGTTATATCAATACTATCCAATTTGCCAGACGCTGTCTGGCAAATTGTCATGGTCACACTATGTTGAATTAGTTTCTATTGATTATAATTTAGCAAGGGAATTTTATGAGAGGCAAGCAATCCTAGAAGATTGGACAATTCGTGAATTGCAGAGACAAAAGAAAACAGGACTTTTTCATAGGCTAGCAATCGGTGAAAACAAAGAAAAGATTCTGGAATTATCTAGGAAAGGGCAGATAATGAATTCTGAAGAAGATTTTTTCAAAAATCCTCATGTCTTTGAGTTTATGAATTTTCCCGAAAATTATGAGTATACTGAATCAGACATAGAAAAAGGAATAATCAATAACTTACAGAAGTTCTTGCTTGAATTAGGAAAGGGATTTGCGTTTGTCGACAGACAACAAAGATTGACCTTAAATAACCGACATTACTTCGTAGATTTGGTCTTTTATCACATAAAGCTCAAATGCTATGTCTTGATAGACATAAAATTGGGAAAAGTAGAGTATGAACACATTGGTCAAATGAAGTTATAGCTTGGATATTATACAAAAGAAGTAAACGAAGAAACAGATAATGAGCCAATTGGATTGATTCTATCAGAAGGAAAAGATGATGTAATGGTAGAATATGCTATGCTAAATGATAGCTCAAAGTTAGTCGTATCAAAATATCAATTGTATTTGCCAGATATTGAACAGCTAAAAAATAAGGTAAAAGAAATAATAGAAAAAGATAACTAGGCTGGAACAATGCACCAGCGGTCATGCCGCATAAAAAATGCGGCACGCCGCCGATGCGGGGACGGTGGCAAAACAACAAGAACGTATAATGTACAAAAAGAAAAATGCGGAGCACATTAAAGGGTTATAATCGAAAGAAATTAGATAAAAGCCACCAAAAAATTCAATCTTTCCAGTAATTTTGTAGTGCAAAAACCAAACGGCCAATTAGGCCTCAATTTTTGTAACCACCACCTACCGATTAGAGTATCAAGTAGCACTCCTTTTTAAAAGCTATCTTAGTGATTAGTAATTAGTTAACTAGTGACTAGTTGGATAAAGTGCTGATTTATAAATAGTTGATACAATTTCAAACCATCAGCTATTTACAAATAAACCACTAGTGTATTCCCTTGTATTAGTAATTTTTCCAGTTATTATCCGTCAAGTACGAAAAAACTATCGACTATTTTTAAGTATTATTGAAAAAATAAATTTACCTAAAGAATTTTGAATTGAACATTTTTCTATACTTCTCCAAAGCATACAAAGCAGCCCATCCTCTTTGAGGTTCATAAACTGCGTTTATTCATATTTCAAAATTGGTAAACTTATTTTTTCAAGGTTTCTAATAAATTTTCTTTATCTACGTTTTGGGCTTGCACATGGAGTTTTTCAATAATTTTTGATTCTTTGACAATTTTTGCACTTGAGTAACAAAAGTAAATTCGTAGCTCAGACATTCCCGTCTGAGAATCAGCTATTTTTGGCCTCAGACAAGAATGTGTGAGCTATGTTTTGCAAAAATTGTCAGAGAGGGTAATTTTTTTTCCTTCGAATGAGAGTACTGGTATCGATAGTTTTACTGTGGTGTTTTTTTGTAAGGGTTGCCGTGGGGCAATCCGACCTTCCCGAAGATTGTGTAGATGCGCAGATTTTAGTGGACGTACCGACTAATTTGACAGATATTGCTCCGATTACCATTGATTCGTTGGAAGGGTCGGGCGACGAACTCGCTGAATTGCGGGCACTTCCGCCCGAAGTATGTGGACCACACGGATACTTTCCCAAAGCGATTGACAAGTCTTACTGGATTGCTTTTTCGGCGGTGACCGACGGGACTTTGGAGTTTATTATTTCTCCCGAAAATGATGGAACGGACTACGATTTTGCTTTTTTCGAAGGTTTTTGTCCCAATGACCAATGCAGTCAGCCTATTTTTTGCAACTATTTACCTTACTTATGTATAGGAACAGCCAAAACAGGGGTGGTTTCTGACCCAGCGGCTTTTGGCATCACGGAAAGTTCTAACGAAATTCATACCACTCCACTCAATTTAAAGGCGGGTTTCAATTATTATTTATTGGTCGAGAATAGGAACGAAGAGGGTGCATTATGTCCCGACGAAGACCCCAATGCAGGTTTTACCATTGAATTTGGTGGGACGGCTAGAGTCGATAAACTATTAGAAAGACCTACGGTTGACCCACTTTTCCCCGCCGATACGAGTCAGACTTTATTCGTCTGCGAAGGCGATGTCCTAGATTTCGCGGTCACCAAAGTACCCAATGCCACCATTTACGATTGGACGTCGATGTCCATTGCCGACGCAATTATCACCCCGACGAGTAACGATGGAGATAGCGTAACGGTACAATTTGGCCAAAGTAGCGGCAAAATCTGCATGGATATGGTTTGTCCCATTCAAAGTACTATTTGTTGGGATGTAGTGGTTGATGTACTACCCGATTTAGAACCCATTCCCAATGCTACTACGGCCTGTGAACCCGTTGATTTGACCACCCGATTTCAGGACAATAAAAATACAGTCGGCGCATTGGCCTTTTTTGATTCCGAGGCGGACGCTTTGGCGAATACCAATCCACTGAGTTCTAATTTTGTAAATGTGGGTGGCGATTATTGGGCGAGAAAGACGACGCCCAACGGCTGCCTCGACGTAGCTATGACCACCGTTTTGTCGGACAACGTGTCGATAACAGTTCCCGATACTTTTCGCATTTGCAATCAAAATTTTGCCAATTTGCGAGACGAAATGCCCATCGAAAATGCGAGTAACGACGGGGTCAATTTAGTACTCGTCTTTTATACCGATAGCCTAGAGGCGATTAACCGAACCAATCCGTTTACGCCGCCCGTCGCTTTCGACAATGGTACTTATTGGGTCAGAGCGGAAAAACAAGATGGTAGCCCCTGTTTCGATTTGCAATCTTTCGAATTTGTTCGAGAGGGTGCTTTAGAAATAGCGACCATTCCAACGCAGGAACGCTGTGGTGGGGAATGCTTTCGAGTAGCTGACCTACCGCTTTTAGATAATACTGGAAATGCCCTCAGTGGACTCAATGTAGAGCTATACGCTACTCTCGACGGGGCAACTAGCGGTGACGAGACAATCGCTTTGGGCGACGAACTTTGTACTTCTGGTACTTATTGGATTAGAGCGGAAAGTTCGGCGGCTTGTTTTGATACAGCTTCTTTCGAATTGCGCCTATTTCCCGCACCTGATGTCGATGATTTCTCTTTGACCTTAGATTGTCAATCGGGCTGCATCAACCTCAACAGTATTGGCATTAATGAAAATAATAACATTCCAACCAGTCAGTTAAGATTCGACTATTTCACGAATCTAGCCGATGCCGAAGACCCCGCCGCTACTCCGATGACGGACTTAACCGTTTGTGAACTTGGCACTATTTACTTACGGGCGGTCAACACGGCCAACGGCTGTTCGGATGTGGCGGTAATCACCGTTGAAGGCATGCCTCTTGCTACGGCTACCTTTTCCGATGACCTATCCATTTGTCGAGGAGACAATACCGCATTGGAAGTAACCCTCACGGGAGATTCGCCTTTCAACATTCAATACACGGACGGCACTAACATCTTCGATACTTTTTCATCTAGTACCATTTTTAGAGCCCCCGTTAGCCCCGATACTACCACTATTTATCGTCTAGTTTCGATAACGGACGGCAACGGCTGTGCGGGCAGAGCCAACGACTCCATTACCGTTTCAGTCAATAATGGAGGACTTATCGAAAACTTATCCCAAGATTGTGCAACCAACGCAACGGAATACACGCTGAGTTTTGATATTGTGGGTGATGGCACCTACGGCGTGCAAGGTGTCGCAGGTACGTTGACGGGTAACGCCTTCGAAAGTGAACTGATTCCCAGCGGAGAGATTTTTACGATAGAAATTACCAATTCGGACGGTTGTCCTTCCAATACGCTACCGATTGCCTTTAGCTGTGAATGTAATTCGCAGGTCGATGAAATGGATTTACAACCCATCAACGTATGTGACCGAGCACCCGCTATTGGTGCGTACTTAGGTCCCGGTGGAGAAAATTTGGAAAAAGAAGATGTTCGAGTTTTTGTACTGCACGATAGCCCAACCAATACGTTGGGAAATGTTATTGATTTCAAAGATGTAGCAATTTTCACGTTCGACGCTTCGACGATGCAACACGGGGTGACGTACTATATGTCGGCGGTAGTGACCAAAGAGGATTTATTGGGCAGCCCCATTTTGAATGCGGCCAATAATCCTTGCATGAGCGTATCCGAGGGAGCGCCCGTGATTTTTTATCCCGTTCCCGAAGTCAGTTTGAGCCAATCGGCGACGGAAATTTGTCAAGGAGAATCAGTTGAGGTGACGTTCAATATCACAGGCGTTGGGCCGTACGATGTGGTGTTTTTTGATGGTACTGGAACGGGTCCATTGATGGGTATTTCGGACGGCCACACAATGACCGTCTCGCCCGAATTTTCGACGAGTTTCTACGTGCAATCCATTTCCCAAAGTGGAGTACTGAATTGCGATGATACGCCCGTTCGGTCGGATACGGAATTGAATTTAACCGTTTTTGAGACGCCTAGAGTTCAAGATTTACGAACTAGTTGCAATCAAGAAGGCACAATGTTAGTGTTGACCTTCGACATCATCAGCGGTGACCAAGCGACGTACCAAGTTAATGGCCTTTCGGGTAATCTCAAGGGTAATGAGTTTACCAGCGATTCTATTCCGCATAACACCTCTTACTCTATCGAAGTATCTGATGCTAATGGCTGCTCGCCGATGCCCACAACGGGAACGGCTGAGTGTTTCTGTACGGCCGACATTGCCGTTAACATCACAACCGTAAAGGAAGTGTCTTGCCGTGGAGAAGCCGACGGTATTTTGATGGCCAATCCTGTGAACGGAGAAGGTCCTTACGATTATTTCTGGAGTAACGGAATGACTTCTGAAAGCATCGGCAACTTAGCGCCCGGTATTGCTTCGGTCACGATGACGGACGCCAACGGATGTCAAGTAGTCAATTCCACCACTTTGGCCGAACCGACGCCCATCATTGCGGACATCAACGCCATTGACATTAGCTGCTTTGGAGAAGAAGATGGCGGTATTTTTATATTCAACGTGACGGGCGGAACGGGCAATTATACCTACTCTTTTAATGATGGACCTTTTCAATCCCAAGACTTTCGAGATGGCTTTGACGGTGGTATCTATCCTGTTGCCGTGAGAGACGATAACGGTTGTGAATGGCAAAGCGAAGTGACGTTAGCAGACCCTCCGCAGTTATTCGTTACTTTAGGTGGAAATGCTACTTTGAATTTAGGCGAAAGCCTTACTCTCCGCCCTCAGATTAATCAAGACGTAACGAGTTTGATTTGGGAAGGGAATGACTCCACCCTGTGTGCAGATTGCCCCGAACCAGTTATCCAACCCGAAACTTCTCAACGCTACAAAGTGACCGTCACCAATAATGCGGGTTGTGTAGCGAGTGACCAAATTTTGGTGCAAGTGCAAAATCAGCGGCGCATTTTTATTCCAAGTGTCTTTTCGCCCAATGGTGATGGTACCAACGAGGTACTGCGTCCGTTCAGTGGTTCGGAAGTGGAAGAAATTGGGATGTTCCGTATTTTCAATCGCTGGGGGGAGTTGGTGTATGAGCAAAAAGATATGCCGATGAACGATGGATTGGCGGGTTGGGATGGTCGAACGACTACGGGGCAGCAGGCGCCTCCTGGGGTTTATTTGTATTATTTAGAAGTAGCTTTTAAGAACGATACGGAAGATGTTATTACGGGGGATGTGACGTTGATTCGGTAGGTGTACACATTACCAGTCGTAACTTTTATAGTGTAAGACCGACAATTTGATTGCTATTGTTGCAAGCCGTATATTTGTAATAAGTACAAAAATGAATGGAACATGGAAAATTACTTAGTAGCAAGATACCTTAAATTATTTGAGGCGCTGACTATGGAAGTCAAGTTGGAATTATTAACTAAATTGACGGAAAATGTAAAGCGTAGTTTTAATGAGCCAAAGCCTGACAAGAATGCGCTGTTAGAGCAATTATATGGTGCTTGGAGTGAAATTGATGATGAGAAAATGATTAAGTCCATTTATAACAGTAGGACTATTTCTGATAAAGGCATCAACTTTGATTAGACCAATATGAACCAATATTTACTCGATACAGATATTTGTATTCATCTTTTAAAAGGGAAATACAATTTAAAAAAGAAGGTTGAAGAAGTAGGGATTGAGAATTGCTTTATCTCCGAAATTACCATTGCTGAACTCACTTATGGTGCTTTCAATAGCACTAATTTTAACAAACATATTCAAGAAGTTACCCTAATCGAAAATTTGTTTAACGTCCTTCCTATTTATGATTCTTTACCAAAGTTTGGCGAAGAGAAAGCTAGATTGAGAAAATTGGGGAGATTACTACCCGATTTTGATTTACTGATAGGAACTACGGCTGTTTATCATCACATGATGATGGTCACTAAAAATGAAAAGCATTTGTCTCGGATTGATGGAGTGCGGGTTGAGAATTTGGCTAAATGAGACTATTTTTCTTGTCAATACTATCTTTAAAATATGAAATTTTCAGTTTTCTTTTCTTGGCAAAACGACTATAATTATTGGTCTTTCTCAAATTAATTTTCGCCCCAAAGTAACAAGGTTTCTTACCCGCTCGTTGTAAAAATTAGCATTCATGTCTCCCTGTCATCTTTCTCACAAACAAATTAAATCAAGAACTATTTTTGCCCTTTTTTACCTTAATACTGTGTTTGAATCATTTTAAGCGCCTATGTTGTACAGGTCGCTTAAATTCTATTTTTGCGCTTGAATGCTTGTGGTCAAGTTTTGAAACATTTATTTTTTGGCAGAAAATCCAGTTTTTTGCACTGCATTTTCCCCCTTCGAAGGGGGCTAGGGGGATGTTAAGCGGTAATTTCGCACGAAACATCCCCCTAACCCCCTTCAAAAGGGGGAATTTCACCGTGCCATCTCCCAGTACTAAAAAAGACTTTAACACTTTCTCGCTTGCGAAACAGCACCTAAAAATCCGTGCGTACCTCCATTTAACCTTAGCTTTAGTGTTCCTACTTTTAGGTTCATCCAGTAATTTTGGACAAACTCGAAAAAAGGAGCCCGAAGTCGCACCGCAGTTAGTAGAGATATTAGCAGAAAACGTAAGAGAAGGCGACCTCATTGCCTTTCGAGATTTGTGTAAATTGTACGATAAGTATCCAAATGATGCTCAAATAAAAAGTCTGTTATTCCAGCACACCAACTTTCTCACATCCGAATGGGATTCGACCAATCCTACTACGTCGGCGACTGACTTTTTTTATCAACACGCCGAATCCTTCCGCTTTTCGGAACTCCTCCAAGTTTTCTACCTCACGCCCATCGAAGCAAGACCCAATCAAGCCGTACTGCAACCTAAAAAAAGTAGAGAAATTGCCCCCTTCATTATCCGAGAATCGGTGCAGCGGATGAAGGAGTTTATGAAAAAAGGAGCTACGGATGGGGTATTGGAAGAATTAGACAAAATAGGAAGCATTAATAATGCGGCGATTCATCAATTATTGAGTGGACTGATTACTAAGAAAGAGATGGCGCAATTCAGTAAAAAGGAACAGCAGCGCATTTTCACCAAAGTATTCAATTATTTGCCCGATTCGTTGGCCATCGAAAAACTACTCCAATTAACCAAAACGAAACAACTGGATAAATCTTATTGCAAATACCAACTGACAAGATTAACCAATAACCAATTACTCGGAAAGTCGCACCAAGAAATTTGGGAAGCCTACACGGAATTACTAGCTACTTACCAACAAAACTTGACAGCAGTCAAAAAATACGGTTACGAAAAAGTACAGCGAACCAACCCGCTATTTTTTGAAAACGAAGTGGACTATTACGGCTGGATACTAGCCACGATACCCGATTCTCTACACTGGATTCGGCGAAATGCGGTCTTAAATTTATTAGAAACCAAACAACCTAAAGCATTATTTTACCTAGCTGGTCTGCATTATCGGGCCATGAAAGCGGGGCAAGCACCAAACGCCCCTTTTATAGATTTGCTCAATCAACAGATTGATGTACAGGTGTCCTTTTCCGATTTGGCGGTGGAAAAAGGAAATACCTCTTTTTTAGAAAAAGCCGAAGAGCAATTTATCCGCTACTGGGCCAACCAATATACGGACTACGTCTGGGACGCTTTCGAACGAAAATTTGTCAACCAACAACTATTTTCGAACGAACTGGAAGCCTACGACCGCTATTTTCGCCGCTTGAATTCGACCAACGATACGATTGCCCAAAAGGCATTTATCGCATTGGCCCAAGGAAAGCCCAACGAAATCAAGAAGTTAATCAAGAAGTTCAAACCCTTACTCCGCAACTACAATACGTCCCTACCACCCTTGAAGTATCGAATTTTAGAACAAATTTCGCTACTCAGTCATTTTTGTCAACAAAACGAGATTGCTTATTTGCCAAAAGGAGATTTGCTAGCGTCTTTGGAAAAACTGCAAAGGAAAATACTGCCCGAGGAAAGAGTGGAACTAGAAAATCAACTAATTGCACAGCTGAAACTTGCGGATCTAACCAGTTTGGAATACTACGCAGCCGTACGTGCCCAAAACTTGGATTTGAATTATTCCATTGGACGCATACTGGATTATTTATACACTAAACATTGGTCAACTATTTTATCCAATGAACGCAACTTTCGACTTTTTTTATTGAAATTGGATTTGTTCAAAGGGCTTGGTGGGTTTGGTGTTTGCAAAAAATACTCGGCCAAAGTTGATTTGGAAAATCAATTAGTCATTAGTGCATTAAATGGTTTGAGTCAGTTGGAAACCAACGCTAATATTCGCCGAAGCGTCGCCTATTTTTTGGAAAAAAAAGTGTTCGAATCGGCCGAAAAACGCATTGCCAAATTTTTAGAATCTCCCAAAGCAACGAGTCCCGAAGCGGTAAAAGCGTTACCTCCTTTCAACGAAGTGCAGGTAGAACAAGTACTTCAAGGACTATTTTTGCAAGAAGACCGTAAGGCTACCAAAAATATCGGCAACTATCTCGAATTGTACGCCTCAATTGATATGGTTCCCGCACTTTTTGAAATGCCGCAAGCACAGTGGGAAGCCAACAAATATGCGGGTGCCGCTTTGGTCAAAGTATTAGAACACGTCTATCAATTTTCGTTCGAAACAAAAAGTAAAGAAGCTATTCAAAAATGGTGGCAACTGTGGAAAACCATGCCCGATAAATACGAAAGTTGGAGCGAGTTTTTGTTCGAACAGCAGGTAGAACAGTTGCGGTCGGCACAAATATTAACCATTAGCGACGTTAATAAAGTCAGTAATTCTGCGTACTATACTGAGGAATACAGAACCCTCTGTTTGAAAAGTCTGGAGCGAATCAAGCGAAAAAGAACCATCTATCGACTGCAAATCGAACCAGCCGTTTCGGTGGCGAACGAACTTTTTTATTTTGACCACATCGACTTTAGCGCCAAAGAATTGGGGAATCTTTCCAAAGTGTTCAACATTGACGACCCTAATAAACTGCTCGAATTTATCCAGCGAAAGGCGGCCCAATCTTCCGTTTCGGACAAGAGTTCGTTATACAATACCCTCTTTCGGCAGGCTTGGTTTATCAACCACGTCACAAATGGTAAAATTGAACCGTCGAGATGCGACGCTATCAAAATGGTGTACTATCAGTATTTGTCCCAAAGCACTTTTTTGACCGAATACGAAGAACAAACCACGCAGCTAAACATCGTACATCTCGAAAATGCTTTTTTGAGTTTGAAAGAAAAATTAAAACGCATTGCCAAAGATTCCCTCAACGAAACCATACGCTACGATTACTTAAATGCAACCCTATCGCGTATGGAATTTCCAGAAATCATCATCGCATTCCCCATTTTAAAGGACTTGGCCATCGCCAATAAGAATCTATTCCTTTTTTTAAATCGAGATTTTGGCCTCCCCATTTTCGATGTTGCCGACGAAAAAGAAGCTCAAAGCATCCTACGAGAACTCCAAACCCTCAACGAATTCGAATTTTACGAAAAGTACCTCGTCGATTTTGGCCTACCCATTTTAAATAAAGACCAATCTTTAGATTTCGAAAAAATCTATCAACTGTTGACTTACGACCTAGTCGTTCCGTTCCTAGGGGAAGGGGGAAAATATCGAGACTACTACGTCTATGGACTCGTCAAATTGTTAGAATTACATTTCAAAACGACGCTCGGCTTCCACCCCAAGCTGAACGAAAATCAGACCTTCTACACGTTTAATAGCTTCAAAAGAGTCGCAGCGTGGCGAACTTATTTGGTGGAAAACGGTTTAGTTGAAAGTAGGAATAATAAATCGTTTAGATAATAATGGACCAACCCTACCAACCCATCAACTGCCACTTCTACGACGAACTCGAACTTCTCGCCGTTCGCAAACAAGCCTGCACCATCATCTATCACACCCCCGAAGGTCAACTGCTCGACCGAACTGACACTATTCTCGATTTTAAAATTATTGAAAGAGCCGAGTACCTGCTTCTCAAAAGCGGTGAAAAAATTCGACTAGACCGTATTGTTAGTGTAGATGGGAAGGAATTAAAAGGCTTCTGTTAAGGCAATGGGCAATGAACAATCAAGGCTGTACAGCGCCTGTAAATTTGTACTTGATTCAACACTGATTGAATAAAGCCTATTTAAGCAGGTTGGGAAAAACTTCGTACATATCTAATGAACAATTAGTAATGGGCAATTAAAGAAGAGAACAAGCTGCGCTCGAAAAAACTCCATGTCTTCCATGCACTCCACACCTTTATGGTAAAAAAGGGCAGCTAGAAGTATCCATTCAAAAAGTCAATGTCCCTTCCCAAAAACTCTCCGAACTTCCTTACCTTTGCGCCTCAAAAAAGAAGTAGGAAACTGATAAGAAATAAATTTTACATTTAAAGCACCATCTTAAGTAAAACAAAACTTCCGTTTAGAAAATATGAGTAACACTACACCCATTGCCCTCATCACCAAAGCACTGCACCTATCCAAAAGAAGCGTCGAAAACACCGTCCAACTGCTTGACGAAGGGGCTACCATTCCCTTCATTTCTCGTTACCGAAAAGAAATGACGGGCTCCCTCGACGAAGTCGCTGTCGCCGAAATCAAGAAAGAACTCGACAAATTCCGAGAACTGGAGAAGCGTAAAGCAACCATCCTCAAAGCCATTGCCGACCAAGGTAAACTTACCGATAGCCTTAAAAAACGTATTGAAGACACTTACGATTCAACGGCTTTGGAAGACCTTTACTTGCCCTACAAAAAGAAGCGTAAAACCAAGGCCTCCGTCGCCCGAGAAAAAGGCTTGGAATCCTTAGCACAAACCATTTTTCAGCAGAACAACCACAACGTTGAATCTTTAGCAAGTTCCTTTCTCACCGACGAAGTACCCGATATCGACGCCGCATTGGAAGGCAGCCGAGACATCATCGCCGAATGGATAAACGAGGACGAAAAGGCGAGAAATAGTGTTCGATTTTCTTTCGAAAAAACGGCGACGATTAAGTCCAAAGTGGCTAGAGGTAGAGACGTCGAAGGCGCCAAATACAAAGATTATTTCAAATTCGAAGAGCCGTTAAAACGTTGTCCCTCGCACCGAATTTTAGCCATTCGACGGGGCGAAGAAGAAGGCTTTCTGCGGGTATCTATCTCCCCCGACGAAGAACAAACCCTATACCGTTTAGAGCGCCACTTTTTACAGGGCTACGGTGCGGCTACTGAACAGGTCAAAATGGCAATGGAGGACAGCTATAAGCGCTTGTTGTCGCCCTCCATCGAAACTGAGTTTCGCAACAAAGCCAAAGAATTGGCCGATGCTGAAGCCATTAAGGTGTTCGCCGAAAATTTGAAGCAATTACTACTCGCCGCCCCTCTAGGTCAGCGACGCATTCTAGCCATCGACCCCGGTTTTCGAACGGGCTGCAAAGTAGTCTGTTTGGACGAAAGTGGTAATTTACTACACCACACGGCCATCTATCCGCACCCACCCCAATCGGACAAAATCGGCGCCATCCACCAAGTCAAAGATTTAGTTTATCAATTTGGTATTCAAGCTATTGCCATCGGTAACGGAACAGCGGGACGAGAAACCCACGCAATGGTCAATTCCATCAATTTTGACCAACCCGTTGAAGTATTTATGGTCAATGAAAGTGGCGCATCCATCTATTCCGCCTCGGCCATCGCAAGGGAAGAATTTCCCGACAAAGACGTGACCGTGCGGGGTGCCGTTTCTATCGGTCGCCGCTTGATGGACCCTTTGGCTGAACTGGTAAAAATCGACGCCAAATCCATCGGCGTCGGACAGTACCAACACGACGTACACCAAGGAATGTTGAAGGAAAGTTTGGACAGGGTCGTAGAAAGCTGTGTAAACTCGGTGGGAATTAACTTGAACACGGCAAGTAAGCATTTATTGACCTACGTATCGGGCTTGGGCCCAACCTTAGCGGGAAATATCGTCGATTTTAGAAAAGAAAACGGCAGTTTCTCCAACCGAAAACAACTGAAAAAAGTAGCTAGAATGGGTGAAAAAGCCTTCGAACAATGTGCTGGTTTTCTCCGTATTCGACAGGGTAAAAATCCTTTGGATAACACGGCCGTTCATCCCGAAAGTTATTCCATTGTCGAGCAAATGGCTAAAGATTTAGGCATCACCGTGCAACAACTTGTCAACGATAAGGAACTACAAAAATCGTTGAATCTAAAACAATACGTCACCGATACAATCGGCCTACCCACTTTGCGAGACATAGTCAAAGAATTAGAAAAACCGGGCCTCGACCCCCGAGGAAACGCCAAGGCTTTTGAATTTGCCAAATCCGTCAAAAGCATCGAAGATTTGAGCATTGGCATGATTCTCCCCGGTCTCGTAACGAACGTCACCAATTTTGGCGCTTTTGTGGATATTGGCGTCAAGCAAGACGGCTTGATACACATCTCCGAATTGGCGAACAAATTTGTTAAAAATCCTGCGGATGTGGTCAAATTGCAGCAGCAAGTGCAGGTTAAAGTGGTTGATATTGACGTAGCGCGAAAGCGGATTCAGTTGTCGATGAAGCAGGTGTGAGTGAATTTTTACGAGAAAATCCTTTAAAACATCAAAACATGAAGGAATTCCTAGTCTATTACTGCCAATACAACGTCTGGGCCAACCAAAAAATCGTCGATTTCTTGGCCAATCAATCAGAGGATTTGCTAGCGACTTTCGTCGAAAATAGCTTTCCATCCATTCGAGAAACCGTTCTACACATTATCAGTGCCGAACAGAGTTGGTTGGCCAGAATGCAGCAAGACGTAACGAAGAATAAACGGGTGGACAACCAACAGACAACACCTACTCAAGCCTACTTAGCAGAGTGGCTAGAAACCTCTAAGGCATTTTCAAGTTACGTGGAAGCTGCGGAGGCCAGCTTCTTAGATAGCGTTATTTCCTATAATACTTGGGACGGCGTCCAGCATAGAATGGCACCTAAAACCATGATTCACCACTGTATGAACCACTCGACGTATCATCGAGGACAATTAATCACGATGGCCAGACAACTGAGTATAACGGAAGGCGTTCCGAGTACGGATTTACTATATTATTCAAGAACAGTCTAAAACGTAAAAAATCGGCCGTCATTAGACAAGCCGATTTTTTAGGCACATTTAATTTAATCTTAAAAATAGAAATGTATTTCCATTATAAAAACGACCAGAAGCGTATTTCGCTGCCAGTTTAGTGAAGTTTTTGTCCTTTTTTTGGTAATTTTCCTCCTCTTGTGACCAATCTGGTTTCTCAAACGTTCAAAAGAAAAAGAAATTTTAAACCTATCTTGAATATGGCAAATGATGATTACAACGGGCCGCCGCCCGTCAAATCTAGCTCTGGTATTGTTGGCGTCGTCAAAAAAGCGCTGATTTTATTGGTATTATGTTTTGGAGGTTTTGTGATGCTCAAATATTACAAGCCTAACCTGCCCAATCCAATCGGTGGAGACCCGACCATTACACATATTCCAAAAGAACTCCACATCAACTATATTCCAGCAGAATATAACGCCAACGTGGACGAAGAAGATGCCCTCGTTATTCTGTCCAATCCGAATCGCTACCGCCGCGACTTTGACCAATTGGTGTATGATTTTAATGTGTCGCTGCTCAATCACGTGGCCAATCGGATGGATTTACCCATAGACATCAAGTCGAGACTAGAAAGCGAGTATCAGAAACATCATCCCTATTTAAAAGACCTCTATTTTCAAGACTTTGTAGCGTTGAAGGATACCACCGATAATTTTCAGCAACTGTGGTACGAGAACGAAAACGCCAATGCTGTGGAAGTTCTGAACGAAGTGGCGAGTAAATACACCTGTTCTTTTATCAATACGGTCATCACCTCGTTGCTCAATTCGGGCACTTCTCCCCTAGCGGGAGCGGGCAAATACGTCGAAACGCCCTGTGGAGTCGCTTTGAAAGAAGGCCTACAACCGATGATAAAACGCCTGGAAGCGAAAGCCGCTATCGCCGATTTTAGCAAAGCCAAAGGATTTTTGGAGGAAAAAGTAGAAAAGGCCGTTTCGGAACTCGCTACCATGGAAGTTAGAGATAAAAAGGGACTAGATAAAACGCTGGAGACCAAAGTTTTTGGGTTACCCGTCTCTTCGACGGACATCGAAGTGTCGGCCATTAGTATTTTAAAAGTGGGTTTTAAGCTAAACCAACTCTTTGATATTTCTATGGATGAACGACGTCAAACCGTAACCATTACCTTGCCCGAACCGCAGATTCTATCCCACGAAGTTTATCCGAAAGTAGATAAATTAGAAGTCGGCTGGATGCGAGAAGTGCGGGACGAAGATTTTAATAAAAACTTTAATCTACTCCGTCGAGAATTTCGTGCCGACGCCATCAATAGCGACATCATGGGCAAGGCCAAACAAGAAGCCGTTGAGTTGATGGATTTGATGTTTAGCCCCGTGATTGCCAGTTTTGACAAGCGGTATAAACTGCAAGTTCGATTTCAGCGGGCGCCCGTGGTTAACGAAGAATTGGCGGAGGAAGGTTGACTAGTAACTAGTGGTTAGTGACTAGTCACCAATCACTTCTTCACCTCAATTGCTTGCGGCAAACAAATACTTAGCGGACAAGAAAGATTAATAAAATAATCCTCTACTTCTCCTGCATCCGTTCGTCCGTAAGGCGTCATATTGTCCGTATGGCTCAATCTTATTCGAAAACCAATCGGATTATTCAGCGTAGCAAAAGCGGGAACAGTCATGGTTAGCGCATTAGGAAAGCCTCCACCGCTATCATCTAAATTAACGACCATTTCGTTGAGGTCATCGAAATCACCGTCGCTGTTCTAATCCATCCACGCTTCTAAATGAGCCGTTCGACCGTTGTATTGATGTAGAAAAACGGTAAACGAAAGGTTATCCCCGAACTCAAGTTTAGCGTAGGAAAAATAGTCACCCCGTCTTCGTCCGCATCGTCTCCCGTTGCATCGGTAGTAGGCTGGCCGTTCGTTTCGCTATCAATTTGAATACCCATTGACAGACCGTTGATAATGAGGTGGGCGGGACCATTTTGCGCCGCTAAGGTTTGGTAATCGTTGGTATTGGTCGTATCACTGCTGTCGGGTAAATCCCCGTAGTCGAACCGACAGACATTATTGAAACAGGAACCGTTGCCATCGGTCGCTTCCAAATCGTCGTACAGGGCGCCATCGGCCATTTCGGTGCTGTCCATCATAATCCACTCGGCCACTTCTACGAAGGAAGTAGCGTAGGCCGCCGTAAGTGTATCTCTTGCCCAAATAGTTTCTAGGCAAGCGCCGAGATTGTTGAGTAAGGAATCGGATAGATGAAAACACAAGCGAGAAGTGGTCAGCCAACTTCCATCAATGGGTAGCATTGTTCCGCCCGTGGAAACGTTGGTCAAGTCCATGGAGTAGTTTAAAAAACTTAAACTGTCTTCGAAAACGAGATTACTTCCAATGTCCGCATTGACGTTTTGGAGGTCTTCAATGAGCGTAAAAGGTTGGTAATCGCTGGTCGATAATACTGAAACGCCCGATTGCCAAGAGGCCAAAGTTGCATCGTAGTACAGTCGATAATTTTGACCCGCCAAATTCCAAGGGTTGCCATCGGCACTGCGTAGCTGCACGTTATAGCAACCAATGTTATTCACACAATCGAGACTGTCGAAAGCTAATCGAATGTCGTACTTTGTCTTGCAAACTGGGAATCAAAATCGTAGGCTCCTTGCAAAAGGACTCGAATATAAGCAGATTCGGCGGCGGGTTTTAAGTCAACGTAGGCATCACCTGACGTGGCTTTCGTTCGGTTGGCGGCCACCCATTCGGACACTTCTACGAACGAATTAGCGTAAATATCCGTCGTGCCGTCACGGCCCCAAATCGCCTCCAATTTGGTGAAATCGTCGGGATTTTTGGGTTTAAAAATCAACTGAGCAGTTGTCAACCAACTTCCATCAGCGGATAAAAAAGCACCGCCGTTATTAGTATCACTTAAATCAATCGCAAAATTTAGGAAGGCTAAAGTTTTAGCAAAAGATAGGCCACCCTCTGTTTTCGAAGCGTCGATATTTTCAACATATTGGATGAGTTGTAGCGGCTGGTAGGCGGAAGACAACATCGAAAATCCGTATTCAAAAGTCGCTTTTGAGGCATCAAAGAATAACCGATAATTTTGCCCCGCCAAGCCCCAATTTTTATTGTTGGCACTGCGTATTTGTGGTGTCATTTACTACAATTGGTGCATCATTCACGGAGTTTACGGTTATCAATACCCACGCTATATCGCATAAGCTGCCCGTGGCCGAAGTATCGCAAATCTCGTATTGTAAAGAATCCAATCCTGCAAAATTCGGGTTCGGTGTATAAGTTAACGTTGAATCACCGTTGTCCACGACGAATCCATTGATTGGATTGACTATTAATCGAATCGAATCTCCGTTTAAGTCGCCGTCAATGTCCACAGCATTTAATAAAGCATTAATGGTAATTGGCGCATCTTCGTTCGTTTGCTCAGTATCATCCATTGCTATCGGTGCATTATTGACCGAACCAATAATGATAATAACCCTTGCGGTATCACATAAAGCAGGAATACCGTCATCACACACTTGGTAAGTCAATGTGTCCAAGCCGTTGAATGTTTGATTCGGCGTGTAGGTGATTATACCATCGTTATTATCGGTTACCGTTCCGTTCAATGGATTTTCTGTGAACATTACTGTTGTGCCGTCAATGCTGCCGTCCGAGTCGCTATCGTTTGCAATTGACTCGAATTTCGTCCAACTACCCACACTTCTCCCAATTTGGTCAATAGGAAAAATACATCAGAATTGGCCTTTATATCCAAGATTTCTGATGCTAGAAGACCAGGAGGGGCCTGCATCGGACCAAATCCCTTCGAATTAACAATGGGGACTCCCACTACTTCGGTGGAATCTCCCCAAGAATAAAGACCAAATGTCGTCAGCAAAAATGCTTGTCCGTGCGTATTAGTGGATAGCGTAAACATTAAGGGAACCCCCGAATAGTTGTAACCGTTGGCTTTTGTAATGGGAGTCAGTACCGTGGCGTCGGTACCATCGGCGGCCATATCTTCTCCCCAAGTTACAAATTGTCCATCCGTTTTAGCAATGTGTGCATGATAAGAAGTAAGCATTAAATCCGTTTCTTTATCAAAAACGAAGCCGCTCAAAACTGGACATTCTGGGTCTGCCCCAACTCCACCAAAAGTTAAGTTACCATCAGATGAAAACGCCCCACCGGAAGCAATTAAATCTAATCCACCATCCGTAGAGTTCGTGTTAGTTGGAAAGGTAGAAACATCCGTTAAGGTTTGAGGGCTAATGCTAACATCGTTGGCAAAAAGCGAATATCCGTGAATTTCTACCCCAGTGGCAATACCTAAGTCTGTGAAAGAAAAGAAAATAGAACTTAATGGCTGCGAACCAACTTCCGCCGAAGGTCTAAAATTAGCATCTGCTTCGTCCTTCACCATTACTAGTGTGTTGACCGTTATAGCACTTTGCCACCAATCAGAAGCTGATGCGGAAACAAGATTGCCGTAAGTAGCGGGATTGCCATTCGCATCTAGTGACAGAATAGCGGCAATTTTAAAATTATCGTTTCCACCCCTTTCGTTGATAATAAAACCACTATTATCGGGGGTCGTGGTTCTCAACTTGTCATTAAAAAGATAATCCAACCGTTCTATATTGTTACTATTGGGTCCGCCGTCGTTCGCAAAAGCATTATCCGCCCCTCTATTAATGGTCAAACTATTTAAGGCCGCCGCTTCGGAAGGAACATAGCTAAGCTCTAATTTATAAGTATTACCCGATTTGGATTCAATAGCTAATTGAATAATTTGCCGCTCACCCGTTGCCTGCGCATTATTTACTCGTCTAAAAACTACTGTATCGGCGAGAAACTGGAAATCGTACAGATTTCCTCCTACGGTGAATCCATTTAGTAGTAAATCATTATTCGTAGTAGTCGTAGTACTATGCTGAATCGTATAGTTAGTAGAAATCGAAAAACCGCTTCCAGGAACGGGAGAACCCGTTGTTATATAGTCATTACTGTTATCATTAATATCAATGTAGTAGGTATTGATACCCGTAACTGGCGTTTGTGCCACTATTAGATTATTGGACAGCAAGAAACAAATTACAAAAAACCCACATCGGAGTATTTACGTAATTGGGTAGATAATAGATGATAGTATTGCTTTTGATGCACCATCAAAAGATACGTAGGGGGATGGAAATTGCGTAGAATCTCTTTTCATGTTTGCTAACCGAAGGTTGCTCATTGCAAATAAGCCTTTTTGTGTTTATTAAAAGTGTTTGCCATCAAAGCTGGAGGGATTGCACAAGATAGGAGCCACTACTTTCCCGAAAGCAGTTGCTACTTTTACATATTAATGTCTTGATAATTTTTAGGAACTGATTCAATAAGTTACAAAGGGAATATTGAGGACTACTTGGGGAATGCTAGGTTTTATCGTGGGAAGGTAAGTTTACGCACTAGCAAGAATAAACGTACTATTAAATTAGTAGTAGTACTAGAGCAAAAAATGTTCCAATTTTATTTTTTGTGACAGGACAATCTCACCTTTTGGAAAAACTGAGATATCGTGACCAGCCTATTACAGCAATGCTTTAAGTCAATTCGTTAATCTTTTCTATGATTTGTCGTAAAAAGTAATTACCCAAAAATAATTTCAAAATACTGGAATTTAATTTTTTTCGTCTTAACTTTATATTTAGATAAGTAAATATATCAATATGCCAAAAAAAATTACCACAGACGAAGATTTACTCGACGATATTTCTGAAACATTGAGAGTCATGGCCCACCCCATTCGTCTGGCTATTATTGAATTACTGTTTGAAGAAAAAGAACGTTCGGTAACGGACATTCACCAAACCATTGGTATAGAACAGGCGGTCGCCTCGCATCACCTGCGTATCCTGAAAAGTAAAAAGGTAGTACAGGTTCGACGGGATGGGCAACGGTCTTTGTATGCCCTAAAACACGAAGGCTATCACAATATTGTCCAATTGATGGCTGATTTAAAATAGTATTGACTTCAATTACGAACTGTCCCACTAATAAGATTAAGTACACTCTTGAGCGCCAAAACGGTAACGCTCTCTCCCCTTCTATTTTTGCTTACCACCGCACACTTCCGTATTTACTCAAGTTTTCCGGGTAATCATAGGATAAGTAGTGTACGACTAAAATAGGGTAGCCTTAAAATTACCCCGTAACGGGAATGTCTTTCGACAGCAAGTTGTGTTTTCAAAATAGTCATAAAGTTGTGTTTTAGTTCTTTGACATCGTTGCAAATTCTAATATTTCTTGT
>JBCCQK010000078.1:0-21475 GCA_039024375.1 Bacteroidota bacterium | reverse complement strand
GTTCCTGCGGTGGTCAAATTTTGACTGTCGAAAGTATAAGTTTCCCCTTCACAGATAGTTTCGCTGATTAGTGTCTGAACGGTATCTAAAATAGATAGAGTCAGCACAATAACGGAATCACAAGTATTACTACCCGTCATCGTATCTCGATAAGTACCTGCTGCACTTAAATCTTGTCCGTTAAAAGTATAAGTTTCTCCCTGACAAATAGCCTCGTTTAAGTCCGTTTGCACAGGATTTAGAATACTTAAATTTAAAATCAAAATAGAATCACAACCGCTAGCTGCCGTCATCGTGTCTCGATAGGTACCTGCGGTGGTCAATGCTTGTCCATCGAAAGTGTAACTATCGCCATTACAAATCGCCTCATTGAGATTTGTCTCTAAAGCATCAATCACATTTAAAGTCAAGACAATGAAAGAATCACAACCGTTTGCTGCAGTCATGGTATCTCGATAAGTACCAGCTACGGTTAAGTCTTGATTATTAAAATTATAAGAACCACTCGCACAGATTTCTTGGCTGATTGGTGTCTGTACGGTATCTAGGATATTCAAGGTTAAAACAACCACCGAATCACAACCGCTAGCCGCCGTCATCGTGTCTCGATAGGTACCTGCGGTGGTCAAGTCTTGGCTATTAAAAGTATAACTGTCGCCTTGGCAGATTTCTTCTGTAACTGGTGTTTCTACGGTTGGTAGGATAGCCAAATTCAAAATAACGATGGAATCACAATTTAACGCCGTTAAAACCGTATCTCGGTAAGTACCCGCAGTAGTTAAATTTTGACCATCAAACAAATACGTTTCATTACTACAAATAGCCGTATCAATGGTATTTTCAATCAAGGCACAAGAACAGGAAATAGGTGCAGTAATCGTTAATGGCCCAACCGTACATTCTGGACTGGCATCGTCTATAATATTAACCATTTTATCTGTTCCATCCGCAGAACCATTAGGCAGTCGGAAAATAGTAACCGTTCCGTAAGGAACATTCGTTGCCGCTGCTCCCGATAACCGATAAACCGTTCCTGCATCGGAGGTCACACTATAACTGCTGCCCAAATTAGTACCTGTTGGATTTAGACTAAAAATGGTATAATCGTCATTTGCATCTGCGTCCGTTCCATTATCTCTACAGGAAATATCGGCTACCGTACCTGATAAGGAACAACTACCCGAACAAGAACCTGGTGCCCTGTAAGTAAAATCGTTGGTACAAGCTAAATCATCGGAAAAAGAGACTTGTAACGTATGATTTGCACTATCGGCTGGTAAACCAGGAATCGTAAAGTTTAGCGGGCTATTTAAGGGGAGCGGTAAGTCTAAGTAAATCGTTCCTCCCTCTCGGATAGTAAGTGTTCCAGTAGTTGGAGGATTGACAAAGTTCACCGAACCACTTAACACATACATATTATCTGCACAAGGAGATGGACTTAAATCCATAGATACCGCACAAACACTGGAACTACAAGCATCGGGAGCATCAAAGTTAGCCGTAGCCGTGCAGCCCACATCATCAGAGAAATAAGCAGTAGCTTGCCCCATTTGTCCATTCGCAATTAAATCGTTGAGGGTAAATGCTTGGGGAGAAGTAAAGGGGGCCGCAAAAGTTACGGTGTCCCCGCCAACTTCTACGACTAAAGTGCCAGTACTTGGCGCATTGGAAAAGGTTACTGAACCTGTAAGGTCGAAAGTATTGGTTCCTGTATCACAAGCACCTGGTGTAATAGATAAGGTAGCCCCACAAGCAATGGGGTCACAACCACCTGGCGCAACGTAACTTTCGACATAAGAACAAGCCACTTCATCACTAAAGCTAACCGAAACCGTATGATTACTACCATCTGCCACTAAACCAGTTAGCGTGTATGCCTGGGGAGCGGTAAAAGGTGCTGCAAAAGTTTGTTGAAAGCCACCAATGGCCACGGTCAGCGTACCCGTGGCAGGTGCATTTGTGAAGGTGATGTCACCAGTCACATCGTAGGTATTCGTAGCAGAGTCACAAGTTCCTGCGTTTACGGTAGCAGAAACGCTACAAGTAGAAGTAGCTAAACAAGGACTTGGGGCGGTGTACATCATGCTGGTTTGACAACTACGGTCATCCGTAAATTGGGTAACAACGGTATGGTTTTGTCCATCCGAATTTAGTCCTGTTAAAATTATACTTTGGGGGGAAGTAAATGGCGCATTAAAAGTCTGGGTAGTATCGCCATCAACTACCACAAGTAAATCTCCAGTTGTGGGTGCATTAGAGAAATTAATGCGGCCATTTACACTGTATGTATTATCACTCGTATTACAATCTTGTGGGTCTAAGCTTAAGACGACGGCACAATTTTCTACGGTTTCTGTTTTTAAATAAATAATCGCTGGGTCGGCATCATCTTCATCCGTGAGGCCATTTTCGTCTTGCGGTGCCCCCCCCGGTAACATAGCATTACCAAAAATATTATCGTCAGTAGGTGTTTGGGGTTTTCCACCTTTATCGTTGTTATCAATATTATCCGGGGTACTATCCTTATCTGTACCACCCGTCGCCGCAGTAATTTCGGCCGTATTCGTGATGGAAGTACCCGTGTAATTGACATCAATGGTAAATTGAATTTGAATGGTCGTGTCCGCACCTGCCACTAAAGTTGGAATGGGATTAACTAAAATGGCATTACCCCCTGATAGCTCCCACGCACCACCAGTCACCAATTCCAATCCGTTTGGAATGTAATCGGTTACATTAATGGCGGTTGCCTCGGCGGTTCCTTGATTGTAAATCGTTATGTCGTAGGTAACAGTAGAGCCTACGGTAGTAGTATCTGCTTGTCCACTTGCTAAAGTTTTCTTTAAAGCAAGGTCAAAAATGGGATTGTTTACGGCGGTAATTGTTGCTTTAGCTAACGTTCTATTACCAATCATTTCGGTAATACCATTGGCAGTACCCGTAACCACCAATTCATTTTGGTCAATGACATTACAATAATCTTTGGCTATATTAGCAGTCACAGGTACAATAATTGTACAGCCTCCAGGGGGTATCATTGCCCCAGATGCTATTCCGACCGTAAGAGAATCACCTCCAAAGTCAGTAATCGACGGACAAGTTCCAGACATTGCACCAGCTAGAGTCAATCCGCTGGGCATTACATCCATAAAATCCATGACTACATTAAAGGCTGTTGGGTTTCTATTTTCTATAAAAATGGTTAGATTAGCTTGGTCGCCCACTTCTACAATTTCTTTATCAAAACTTTTAGATAATAAAGGCGTCACGACAAAATCCCCCACTTCTAAACAACCTACTACCGAGTCCACGTTGGTACAAGCCGAAGTAGCTAAATCACCAATCCCAATTACGTTACAGTAAAGACCTGGCGTAGCTGCTACTACATCAACTTCTAATAAATTTAAGCCTGGTAATAAAACGGTTCCAGAGGCTACGGTAATACTACTGGCACCAGGGGTAGCCGTAACACCACTTAATAGCGTATTAATTTTAGGGTCAGGGGCAACCGTCATTTGAGCGGGGTCATTCGGTAGGACATCGACAAAGTCCTGCGTCAAGACAATGGGTACGGTATCATTATTAAAAAGTCTTATAATTAGCGTCGAAGGCGAATTAGGTCTAGTTGTAAAAGGACTAAACTCTTTGCTTACGGTTGGTAAACTAGGTCCAGTTACCGTAATGGTCGCACAGGCGTCATCATCTTCGTTGGCCGTATTATCATTATCGGGAGAAGAGTCTATATCATTATTTGGCAATGCATTGGAAACATACGCACAATTTTCGTAAGTCCCCGCAGCTACTGCTTTGGACGTAAAAGTCAAGGTAGCGGAGGCATTTGGTGCTAAGCTATCTACCTTCCAATCTCCAAAACCATTGAAAGTTCCTTGAGTAGTGGTAATGTTATCTGCGGATAATCCGGCGGCTAAATTTTCAAAAACTACTACATCCGTAGCGGTAATATCGCCCACATTAGATACCGTTACGGTCCAAGTGAATTCGGTTTCATCGGGACAGGTAATCCCAGCATTAGGGGTCACAGTTTTGGTTAATTCTAAATCAATATTTCCATTATCTACACATAATTCCCCCTTTCCTATATCATCGGTTGAAACAGTATCCACCGATTGGGCACCGACAATTTCTGCGCAGGCAATCAAACAGCCATTACAAGAAACCTCATCCAAGACGACGGTAAATGTCTTGACACATAAATCAGGTTCGCCATCAGCACCATTAAAGATACGGATGGTATAATACTCTTTACAAGTTGGATTATCTAGATTTTCAAAAGCATAGGTGCTGGCACCTGCCAAGTCGGTGGCTCCAGCAAAATCTGGCCCCGTATAGGTTTGACCAACGGACATGCCAATTCTAGTAGCATCGGAAATGCCCGTTAGGTCAATTCGTGCATCGTTATTCCCGATTGCTCCGTTACAAGTGGCTTGGGTTACGGCTACCGTAGCATCTGGAAAATCACAATTATAAGGGCAGAAAGTAGGTGGCATGGTAACGGTTACATCTTGATGACAGTCTTCTCTAAAAACCCGAATGGTGTAATCCGTTGACATGGCTTTCACACTAATGGTATCTACGATAATCCCATCTGTAGGAATAGCATCGGCCGTAGCGAAAGTTTTACTGCCTGTGTAAGTGGTACCTAAATTATAGTCATATTTTTCACCAGCAGCAAATTCAGAAATGGTTATTGAGCCATTATTAGTAGCATCGGGTGCACAAGTAGAAGGGCTTGCTGCTACATCAGCGCCACCGCCTGCACCACAAATACCTCGGATACAAAAATCATCAAAGCCAGACAAACCACCTCGAAGACGGTGAATCATGGCAAATCGAACTTCAAATTCGACGGCTGCCGACCCGTCAGTTTTGAATTCGCTGGTGGCGGGAAATGGGAAATCTAATAAAGTTCCCGTATTTCCTGTGTTTAGAGCAACTTCTGTCGAATAAATTAATGCTCCATTTCTGTAAACGGCCACCCCTTGTTTTTCAAACTGGACACTGCCATCTGCTGCTCCTCTGGAGACTAAAGTGGAGGCAAATCCTTGCAAAACACCAGGTTGCCCAGCAGGAAAAGTGTATCGGGCATAAAGCGTTGCCGCTTCGGGGTTAAAAGTAGTACTATTGGGGTCCCAATCTGTAGCGTGGTTATAGGGCCAAATCCAACGCCCCCCATTAAACCCTGCTAGACAAACACCGTTGGCAAAATCATTAGTATTGCCAAAGCCATGCCCACTAAAAATAGCTTGCCCACACCCCGTGTTTATGTTAGGACAATAAGTATTCGCCCCGTCTAAGACTAGGGCTTTACGGGCGTTCCAAAATCTTCTTTTGCTAGGAGTCAGGCCATTACAAGCCTCCGTATTGGAATTAAAATCCCATTTAGCTAGTACTTCTTCCTCCCCCAAAATACATTCTTGCGCACTTAGAGAATACGCAGAAAGACTAAGAATGGCTATAAATAGGCATAGCATTTTCCAGTATCTACTGGATGTAGATGAATTAATAGTAAAGGTTATCATGATTATTTTTTATGCTTTGATGGGATTAAATTATTTTAGTCGATAAGTGATAGTGAGTGTCTCGCTACCTACTGGAACCTGGTCAATCGTCCAAACTTCTGTTCCTGAACTATAAGTACCATTGGTGGCCTTGGCAGAAACAAAATCAGTACCCGTGGGAACATCCACTCGAACTTGAACATCTACTCCGGGGTCGGGACCAGCATTCGTTAAGGTTACGGTATAGTCCAATGTTTCCCCTTCATAAGCAGAATTGCCATCCACAGGCGACATAGCTACGCTCAAAGCAGCTCTAGCGCAAACTATTTTATTGGCAATAAGAGTATAATCACGGAAATTGGTTTCGGAATAATAACCACGTACGGTGTAGGCGGTATTAAAGGCAGGATTTTCTAAACCACTCGCTAGGGTCATCGGTAAACTACCAACGGGGGTGGCAGAATTATAGGTATCTCCCGTATAAACAAAGCCTTCGGAATACCCAATTCTAACGGGTAAATCCAAAACAGATTCTAAAATAATGGAGGCATCGCTATTGGCTACTGCTCCATTACAAGTAATGTCATTATAGACAACCGTAAATTCGGGTAATCGAGCAAAAACATCTACTGGCGCAATACAATTGGCCGTGGGGTCGTAAACCACAATTGGAATAGTATCACCCGCCGAACCTGGAGGAAAACTAAAGCTGGTAGTTGTTCCAAAAGTACCCATAGTAGGGCTAACGGCTGCCCCCGTTGAACTGACTTCGTAAGTGCCAGAAGTACTAGAAATGGGGGCTAAGTCAAAAGTGTAATAATCGTCTAAAAGATTGGCATCTGTTCCATTTCGATTATAGGCGATATTGCTGATACCCGCTAATGGGCCATTTTTAAAATACAATTCATTAATCCAAGGGGTTAGCCTAGATGAGCCTGATACGCCAAACAACCGATAGTAAACGTAAGCGTCGCCATTATTGGGAAATTCATATATTTCTGCAATATTACAGCTACCATAAATACAGTTAGGTTGGGCTTGGGTATGTGTCTTAGTTAATAAATCTGTCCAATTTGTCCCATCGTTACTCGCCTGTACTTTCATCACTGTACCATTGCTAAATAACCATCCACCGACCACTATTTCAAAACCTTGCAAAACCGTAGCACTCGGGAATTGCATTCGGATATAGTCCTTGCCTGCTACGTTTTGATTACTTTGTGTGTAGAAGAAGCTATTGTTAGAATTATTGCCATCTTTTAATACATTGATACTACCCGAAACACTAGCAGTAGTCGTTAAAGTAATATTTTGTTTATTAGCCGTTAAATTATAATCAGGACCTTCACAAGGACCAGGAAAACAAAATCCTGGGTCTTTGATTACACCATCAATGGTACAAGGCGTACTAGCATCTATGATATTGATGGTAATATCGCCATTTCCCGCAGAACCAGCAGGCAAGGTAAAAGAAGTGGCTTGACCAAATGTTCCAGTAGTTGGCGAAATGCTGTGTCCTACAGCACTGACCGTATAAGTACCTGTGCCAGGTCCAGGATTCAAATCAAAAGTTAAAAAATCGTCTGCACCATCACCTGGTGTGCCGCCATTATTACAGATTAAATTGGTCATACCAATATTAGGGCCACTTTCAAAAAAGATTTCCCAGACCCAGTTAAAAGACCTCGTGGTACCAGATACGCCCAGTACTCGATAATAAATATAAGCACTACCATTTTCGGGAATAGGAAAACCTTCTACTAAACCGCTGCTTCCGTATTGCCCTTGAGTTGCAGTCCCCGTTCGAGTTTGTTGATTAATTTCCGTCCAAGTACTACCGTCATTACTTCCTTGAACGGAAACGACTGCTCCACCATTAATAAAATCACCGCTACACTCTATTTCAAAACCTGTCAGTCTAGTGGCACTAGGAAACTGCATCCGAACAATTTCGTTTCCTGAAATATTGGAGTTATTACCGTAATAAAAATTATTGGCATTCACTCCATCGACGAGGTTGGCCGGACTACCAGCACCTCCAGTACTGTGGGTAGTGGACATAATAACTCCCGATTTGTTGCTTTGGATATTATAATCTGTAGCAGTACAGGGGCCAGGCAAACAAGCCCCTGGGTCGGTAATGGTTTCTATCACATTCATAGCATCGTCAAAACCACTAACGGTCAAGGTCACATCTCCTGCACCCGCCGAACCATCTTGTAACCTAAAATTGGTAGGGGAACCAAAAGTCCCCGAAGATGGGGTAATCGTTCCCGAAGAAACAGAGACATTATAAGTAGCACCATCAGCTGCGCCGCACGGGTCTAAATCAAAAGTGATGTAATCATCCACCGCATCGAAAAGGGTGCCGTTGCTATTACAGGTAAGATTGGTCATACTTGCTAGATTAGAAGCACTCACTCCAAAATAGAATTCATCTACCCAGTTCCAATCTGTTTGTCCTGATAAACCATAGATTTGATAATAGAGGTAAGGTGTATTATTACCAGCAATTGGAAACTTATAAGAATTGTTTGGTGCGCCATACGCAGGAGCAGTCGTTGAGGTAGAAAAAGTTTGACTCCCCGTAACATCCACCCAATTATTTCCATCGTCACTTGCTCGCATTTTAAAAGTAGCACCTCCTTTTAAAAAATTACTACCTGTGCTTTCTATTCCTGTTAAGACCGTTGGACTAGGAAATTGAAATTGTATAACTGCCTGATTGGCAATATTAAAGTTTCGTTGTATCCAAAAGGCATTATTCTCTGAACCATCTAAAGCTGCGGAAAGAGAACCACTATTAGGATTCCAAGTGGACGAGATGGCAATTGTCTGCTTGTTGGATACATTATTATAATCCGTAGGATTGCAGGCAGCGGTGATTTTTATTGGTTTAGTATCAGCAAATAGAGGCGTGAAATGGCTTATCCAGCAAAGAAGAAAGCAGGCGATGAATTTAGTAAGATAAGGGAATATCTTACAAGAGAGGTTCGAGTGGCGAATAGTCTTTCTACTATTCTTCCAACTGGGACAATGTTGCATGGCGATTACAGTTTTGCAAGTTGTTAAAATCAAGCACAGTAAGTCTCCAAGCACAGAAATACCTAGTCAGGTAATCCGCAAAGATTACTCACCGAGCCGTTATTAAATAATTAAAACCGTAAGTCCATAAGCGGCGAGAAAAGTGGCTAGTCACCACAGTTTTATCTGACCAAAATAGTTGGTACTATTTTAGTAGTTATTTATATACGCAAAGAGTCCGCTTATAGGACTTATGATTCAAGCTAGGATAAACATCCTAGCTTTTTTATTTTTTTGTGACAATTTGTGTCCCGTAAATCTTTAGGATTTTTTGAAAAAAATCTTTCAAAAAGAACAGTGCTATCAAGTTTGTCAGCGTACTTATACTTTACGAGATAATATAGTTAAGTGGAAATTTTGACTGGAAAGGCAATGAGAAATGAAACCATGCTACGAGTGCGGGAGAATCAGAAATACAGAATCATTTAATAGACTTACCAGGTGGTGGGAGATAGCTTCATTAGAAAATCTATTTTCTAATAAAGTCAATTAAAAGCCTTATTTAATGATTCTATTTGATAATATTTTTTGTTTGTGGGAGGGGGTTGAGTTGCTCCAGATAAGTATGAACAACTTTTATTATGATACAAAAGTAGCTTTTACAGTAGTAAAATGAATCCTATTAACTCTATTTTTTGTGACATAGTATATCGATTCTTCAATAATTTGGGTGGTGAAAGAGCGAAAATAATCAACCTCCCTTTTTTAAATCATGCTTCTCTGTGGTCAAAACGAGACACCAATAGGGCCAGAATTAACCATTAAACAAATCAGCCTAATCGTACAGAAAACCATTGCCAAAGATTGAGTAGCCGTATAAAGTACATCGACTGTGACAGTTTCCGTCTTGACCAACATCTTTAACAAGCGATAAGCTACGAAACGTGGAAAAAATGTAGCAGTCAAAATGTCGGCGGTGAATAGGCCAGAAAAGTTAATCATTTTTCAAGTTAATATCCCAACGGGTACTTTAGCTACCGCTAGCCTAAATTGCTCACGGACGGCTAAAAATAAGTGCCACGCATCCAACCCTTTTATCAACATTGGTGGTCTTTAGGTATAAAAAATTATTTATGAAAAATTATCTTCTTATCTCATTCCTCTGCTTTGTAGCATTAGGTTGCTCGAAGGAAAATAATCTACCCTTAGCACTAGTGCCTACCCAACTACTAAAAACCATCGAACATACGAGTAACAACCAAAACTGGAAAGAAGACTACATCTACGATGCGGAAGACCGATTGGTACAAGTAAACGATTGGAGAGGGGCAGGCATGAAATACGAATTAACCTACAACGAAGCGCGATTAGTCGAAGTGCAGACTTTCCAAATTTCGAATGACCGTCCCCTTTTTAGGGACGAGTTGACGTATGACCAACAGGGAAGGCTGTTTAAAATTTTCAATTACTCCTCTTCCAATGGAGAAGACCTTACTTTGTCAAAAACTTCCGAACTTGTGTACGATAAAGAGGGAAGAATTAGGCAACGAAAACAGGCCTTTGCCCGTGCCCCCGAAGTCGTTCGCGTTGAAACTTATTTTTGGAAAGATGGCAATATCATCCAAGTTGTGTACGGAGATAACGATGGAAATACTAGCTACATTTTTTCCTACGAATACGACCAAGCAATTAACTATCTACAATATCGCAAACACAAAGTAGAAGACCTTACCAATTGGAATCGGAACAATGTCATTCAGTCCGAGTTAACCCAAGACAATACAGGGTTGATTGATTTAGCTTGCAACCCCTGCGAAGCGAAGGTAGAATACGACGGTAATTATCCAGCGACTATGGAATGGCCGTTTCTTCGGTACGATTTGACGTTTGAATGATGTTCTCAAAATTGCTTCCGATATTTTGAGGGCGATACTTTTTTAAATTTATTAAACTGTTTGTGAAAAAACGGCAGCGATTCGTAGCCACAGGAAAAAGCTATTTCGGTAACGGACTTATCCGTATCCACTAGTAGCTGGCTAACCCGATTGATGCGGTATTCGTTGAGGAAAACAAAAAAGGAACGCCCCATCATTTTTTTGAAAAAGCGGGCAAAAGAAGGCTCCGTCATGTTCACCAAATCGGCCAATTGTTTTAAGTAAATCTTCTCATTGAAATGCACCTCCACAAAATCGTGAATTTTAGTCATTCGACTGTTGTACGTATTGGGTAAATCTTTTTTAAAACTAGACGTTGATAAGGTTTTAAATGGACAATCCGTCAATTGTAGCAATAATTCTAACAGTTGAACGTACAGATTGCTTCCCTCCAACTGATGCAACCGTTGAATCCTTGGTATTAAGTCAGCCACATTTTTCTTATCAAAAATAAGTCCTTTCGACGCTGTTTTTAGCAACTGGAACAACAGCGATAATTCGGGTATTTTCGCAAATATCCCTTGATTCCACTGCACTACATACGATGCTGCGGCTTCCGCTGACGTCTGGTGCGTTTTCCAGCAATGGGGCAAATTAGAACGCAGTAATACCAACTCGCCCGGTTCGTACGCTCCGACGTAATCTCCAATGAATTTCGTTCCGTTGCTCGCCTTAATGTAGGTCAGTTCGTGTTGTGGGTGAAAATGCCAAGGTGTTTCAAACTGCCTTTTTTGGTAGCAAAACGCTTGAATAGATTGTCTTTGACCTACCAGTATTGGCTCTAAAATTGGTTTCACAATAGACTTATTTTACCTCCTAAAAATACTTTAGCCGCTAATCTAGTTAAAATAGTTTATTTTTTGGACAAAAAAAGTCACTCTAGAAAAAACATTTCCGACGATTTTTGTAAAAAAAATAGACCATGAAAAAAAGTACGCATCCCGACCCTTTCGAAAAAACTAGACTAGAAAAAGGCTACGCCCAAGTCGATGACCAAGATGACCCCGTAACGATGTTACTACGGTATCAAGACGTGAGGAAAACCGCATACAATTGGGAGACTTTCCAATCAGCCGCTCAACCGGGTCGCATTGTCGTTCCTTCGGAAGTTAATATTCGGACGACTCGCCAAATTCCTTTTGAAGTGGACCCGCCCATGCATAAAAGCTACCGAAATTTGGTAGAAGCGTGGTTCAAGCGACCCCGAAAACCTGAATATCGGACCAAATTAACTACGCTAATTAGTGCAATGTTGGACGAGGCCCTAGCAAAAGAAAGCGTTGAGGTCATTCACGAATTTTCTCTACCGCTTCAATCAAGAGCGCTAACCTTTTTATTGAACGTTCCTTTCGAAATGGCCGAGACGTGGATTGCTTGGGGTACCCACGTTTTTCGAAGTGATGGCGACGACTTGGACGCTGACAAAGCCTCGATTCTCTACGATTACATCGACGAACAAATTGATAAAGCCATAGCTCATCCAAGGGAAGACCTCTACTCGGTACTGCTAAATTGCGACTTCGAAGGCCGCAAATTGACCAAAGAGGAAGTAAAAGGAGTGATGATACTCACCTTTGCGGGGGGTAGAGATACGATTATTAACTACGTAACCAACACCATCGCTTACCTTGCCGAAACCCCGCAAGCACTGGAGCAAATCCGCCAAAATCCTAAAGTAGTTCACACCGCAGTCGAAGAGCTGGTCCGCTATTTTTCTCCCTTGACACACATGGGCCGCGTCGTCACCGAAGATACACAAGTTTGCGAGCACGCTGTCAAAGCCAATAGCCGAGTTTCGCTATGTTGGGCTTCCGCCAATCGGGATGCGGAAGTATTCGACCAACCCAACGAGGTCATCCTAGACCGAAAGATGAATCCTCATCTAGCGTTTGGCTTCAGCCACCACAAATGCCTCGGTGCAACCCACGCCCGAGAAATGATGAAAATCTTATTAAAATTACTTTCGGAAAAAGTGCAACGTATTCGTATCCAAAATGCGGAGGAAAATATAGAACACTGGGGTACCTTTGAGCGAAAAATAGGTTACGATAAGCTAAATGTGGTTTTCGAGGGAAATGATACTAAAAGTAATTCTAATCAAAATGGCACTTTCAAAACGCTTTTTTCCAATTTGTATGAACTACCTTTACTTATAAAGCAATTTTTTGTAAAATCTTAGCGTATGCTTAAAATTATGATTTTCCTAGTTTGTTAGATTCGTAATTATCTATTGGAATCAGACTGATTGTTTGATGGCTTGATGGTCAACGTTACGCAGAAACCATCAAATCATCTGACAATCAGACCATCAAAAATTTTCTTAACAGTTACAAATCATTGGTTTTAAGATAGTTGATAATTTTAAACAAACTTTTTTTCAACAAAACCTCCTATCAACAAACAGATTAAACCTATTTCAAAAACGATTCATGCCTTTATTTACGAAAAGCGCCATCGCCACTGGAAACGGCAATTTCACTATTGACACCATCGAACTAGCCGCCCCACAATCCGACGAAGTACTCGTCAAGATGAAAGCGGCGGGCCTATGCCACACGGATTACGACTCACTGTCGTGGGGTAAACCCATCGTTATGGGCCACGAAGGAGCAGGCATTGTCGTACAAACAGGTTCGGCCGTTAAAAATCTCACAGCAGGCGATGCAGTGATTTTGAATTGGGCGACCCCTTGTATGACTTGTTTCCAGTGTCAAGAAGGCAACCAGCATATTTGTGAAAATAACTCTCCCGTCGTAGCGGGAGGGAATGGACATACGCCAGGCCACGCCCACTTAGAAGGCTCCAAGTGGCGAGGAAAAATTATCGAACGGTCGTTTAACTTAGGAACATTGAGTGAATATGCGTTGGTCAAGGCTTCTACCCTCGTGAAAGTCAGTAAAGAAAATTTGAATTTTTCTGCCGCCGCCATCATTAGTTGCGGCGTGATGACGGGTTACGGTTCGGTAGTGAATGCGGCTCGCTTGAAAGCGGGCAGTTCCGTAGTTATTTTGGGTTGTGGCGGCGTTGGACTAAACGTTATCAATGCTTGCGCAATAGCTGGAGCGGCCCGAATTATCGGGGTGGATATTAACCCCAACAAATTGACGCTGGCTCAACAATTTGGCGCTACGGAGGTCATTTTAGCGGACAAATCGGATACGGGACTGAATCAAGTAGCTCAGAAAGTTAAGCAGCTTTTGGGTGGACGAGGCGCCGATTACGCTTTCGAATGCACAGCAATTCCAGCTTTGGGCGCTGCTCCTTTGGCGATGATTCGCAATGCGGGAACGGCCGTGCAAGTGAGTGGCATCGAAGAAGAAATTAGTATTGATATGCGCTTATTCGAATGGGACAAAATTTACATCAATCCGTTGTACGGCAAATGTCGCCCGCAAATAGACTTTCCTAAGTTAATGCAATTGTATCGAAAAGGGGTGCTTAAATTAGACCAGATGATAACGAAAGAATATTCATTAGATGAACTTTCCAATGCTTTCGAGGACCTACTTTCGGGTAAAAATGCCAAGGGTGTAGTTGTCTTTTAATAGACGCGTTTCGGCAGCTATTTGTAGGTCTCTATTCTTATCGAATATAGTTTTGTAAAAAATATAAGTTATAATTTATATTGTCTATTTTGGCATAGTTAATGTTATATCTGTTATCATACTAACATTTTTCAAAAGTAAAAGGCAATAGAGAGAGGATTAAAACATTGGCATTGCATTTCTTGCAAAGCAAACCGTATTAAACGGTCTTGCACCTACCTATTTTTTTCCTTTTCTAATTTTTCGTAGAAACTTCATTCAAATTACAACTAGAAGATGCTGTATGGTTAATTAGTAATAATGTGACTCTGCAGACGGCATTTTAAGTAATTCGAAAGAATGCACTGGCACCGTTTGCTCTAAAATTATCTGAAAGGAGATTACTGCGCAAGTAATTCTACTCAATGATAATTTCCTAGCAAATAACAATATTTTTTACATTTTTTGAGGTGTTTTGGAGCAAGGTTTCTCGATTAGTTATTATCCACAATCACAGACAAAAAGCTTTAGCCTTATTGGTCAATCGCTGTCAGTATTCGATTGGAGAATCGCTTGATGAGTTAAGTCTTACTTAGCTTGTCGAGACTTCGGCTGACTCGGTAGTGGAGTGACCATTTGGCAACAACGATTACAAAACTGTTATGCAATAATTTTGGATTAGACTACTAGGGAATTACGTCTCAGCGTCGGTATTTCGAGAATATCTTTTCGAATAAAATACGAGCTTTACCCGGTAGAGGGAATCATAATTTTTTAAAGGCCAAACAACATAAGTGTATGACACTTAATGTAAACCGTAAGTGCAGAAGGACACTTCTGTCTTGCATCTTGTTATCGCTATTTTTCGTAGCTGTAACAAACAACTCCATCTACGCCGAGGGGAGTCGGGAGCTTGCTCCCAACAACTCCGATAGGGTTTTCCTATACCTCAACGGTAACCTCTACAATGACTTCGGAAGATATGATGGAAATGCCGACCAGAGACTTTTTATCCACATCGCTAATCCCAATCAAGAGCAGGTGTTCTTGGGTTTTAGTCAAGCTGTGTCCAGCGGACACTACCCTTGCTCGGGAGCACCCAATACGTCTTACTTTCGAATAAAAGACCCTACCGGAAGAGTCGTTTATCCAATAAGAGACGATTTGAATGGACAACTGCTAGACGCAACCACCGCTAATATAGCTTCGAAAACACAGGCAATGGCTGGTCCCTCCCCGATTTCGGGCAGTGCAGGGTATCAGCCTTTTGTTTTTGACCCAACTGGATTACCCGCAGGAGATTACTATATTGAGTTCAGTACCATCGCTAATCGAGCGACTCCTGGACAGACAACCGCTATAGAACATTGGGACATCACCGTTGCTTCCAAAGCGACGACGCCCGTTGCTAAGCCCGGGAGAATTTTTGCCACAAACTGGGCGTTCCACGCTCCTTCCATTAGTTGCGGCGGCGACCTAAACTACGGGTGGTTCGACCGTCCTTTCAATGGTCGCTTTTTTGTGCTATCTGAGGACGGTTTTGTCAATCGGGTGGATTTTCAAGATGCGGGCTTTCAACCAGCCGCTTTTAATCTTTATTTCAACGAAACGGGAGTGAGCAATACGAACAATCCGACGGAAGACCGAAAATCTATCCAAGGGCTAGGCTCCAATTTAGCACTCAAGCGAATATTTCTGAATAACCCCGACGAACAGGCTTTCCCATCGGGCGTTTACGGCACGCTCGCCAGCCTTCCCGAATTACACACTTGCTCGGAAGACGGCTCCGCTTGCATTTTAGTTGACCCGACCAAAGAAGGGCAAATCGAGATATTAATTGACTTGGATAAAGCTAGTGGGCCACTTGTTTACGACCCCAATACCGCTGATGTTCTATTAGTCTTCAATATTTCTGCTGACTCCAACGAAACGGCTCCGTTCAAAAGGTGTATTCCTTGGGATGGTAGAAACGGTCTGGGTAATCCTGTCAATACGATGAGTTCTTTGGACCTGCTCATCACCTACGAGCAGGGTGTCTTTCATTTACCTAT
Organism: Bacteroidota bacterium; assembly: GCA_039024375.1. Lineage (GTDB taxonomy): Bacteria > Bacteroidota > Bacteroidia > Chitinophagales > Saprospiraceae > JAFMDF01. The sequence goes on along the minus strand of JBCCQK010000078.1, from coordinate 5,423 downwards.
CTACGATGCGGAATTCCTGCTTAGAGGTTTTACCACCACAACTGTTCGGCCTATTCCCCCTTCTGGTCAGTTGACGAATCCAATGTATTACGACGATTCCAATATTCCATTTAATCCAGGTAACGGCGCAAGCAAAACCGAGTTCAACGGCTGTCAAGCGCCCTGTCACGCTTGGACTAATTTGGATTACGGCAATCGAAATACCATTAATACCTGGTTTTTTGCCGACCAAGACACACAACTGAGAAATGCGACTCCTCAGTGTGGCATTGAAGCGATTAACGACACGACGATAACGCCGTTCGAAACCCTCGTCACCCTAAACGTTTTACAAAATGACCAGGGCAATTTGATTGACACCAATTCTTTGGTCATCACCCAAACACCTGCGCAAAACGGCACCGTGACGATTGGCGAAGCGGGTAATATCTCTTATTTACCACCTAATAATTTTTCTGGTATAGATTCTTTTGAGTATAAAATCTGCTATAATTCCCTACCGCAAGAATCTATCTGCGATGTCGCTACTGTATTTATTACGGTTGGACCTTCCTTCGAAACGGATTGCAACAACGGCATCGATGATGACTTTGATGGTCTTATCGACTGTGCCGACGACGATTGTGCCGCCACTCCGGTTCCCGCCATAATGAGAAAAAGAAAACGGTAGTTGTTTTTATCAGAACCGAGTACAAACACCCAACCAATTTTTCGGAATCCACCAATTTAAAAAAATAAAAATATGTTTATTCTCAAAATGTGACATAGAAAAAATTAGCTTGGTACAAGTTTTGAAATAGCTAGAATTAATTGTGACAAGCAAAAACAAAAAAAGAAGAAAATCAGCTGATTATTTTTTTTAATAATACACAAATTACATAGGCCAAATTCCGTCACATAAATCCTCCACATTTAATTAATAGAGAGCGCATAAACCTTTAGCTACTTTTTTAGCCATTAAAGCAACAGTACGAACAAACTCAATGTGATTTAATGGGTTTATTCCCCCCCTTCTCTATTCTTAAAAAACACCTTTTCCTCAAAAACATACTAAATTTATTAGCAGACATCCTTCGAGGGCTTTTGTTCTTACAAATTAGACTGTCACATTCATTTCTTTTTTTCAAAAAATTTAAAGAAGCAACTATATAAATTGTCATATAAAATATACATAAATTATTTTTTACATAAAAACACCTACAAAACCACACGAATCAATTTTAATTTCCTTAGTAACTAATTTGACAAACCAAGGGAAAGTCAAAATGTAAAATTCAAAATTCAAAATTTAAAAGTGCTAATATTGCTGACTACTTTTGAAAATTTTTACAAATTACTTTTTACACGTTCCCAAGCAACTAGGATGCAAATTAGTTGGTGTCAGGTAAATGATATTCAGTTAAGAAGATTTACCGTCACCGTCTAAATCGAAAAAGTTGTACGCTACCAAAACAAATTACACAAAACGTGGTCAACCCGTTGACCGCCTACTTTGTAGTTGGTTAATTCCAACCCGCAACTTATTTTTATTTACTTTCCTTTTTGGGGGACTGTCTTTTTCCGTCTTCGGAGAAGGTAGTAAAGAAGTCCTTCCCCGCAACACCGACCGAGTTCATTTATTGCTCAATGCGGGTAACTATAATAATTTCGGTCGATACAACGGAACAGTTGACCAACGACTCCACATTCATATCAGTAATCCCAGTACAGAACAAGTTTTTCTAGGATTCAGCGCACCCGTCAATAGTGGTCACCACCCCTGTGCGGGAACTACCGTGGATACGTACTACCGAATAAAAGACCCTAATGGCAATGTAGTTTTCCCCGTAGCGGGAAGCCCAAATGGTCAATTGCTCAATACAACCAATGCCAATCTTACTTCCCTCGCTCAAGTAATGAATGGTCCGAGTCAAATTTCGGGTACGGGCGGCTACAATGCCGTTGTCTTTGACCCCGCTGGTTTGACCGCAGGTGATTATTACGTAGAATTTAGCCGAAATAGTAGCACCCCTTCTTTGGGCGACCTTTCGGCCATTGAGTTTTTCGACATTACAGTGGCCACTAAAACCGCAACTCCAACGGCCATCAACGGACGAGTTTTTGCGACCAATTGGGCCTTTCAAGCTCCCTCCATTTCTTGCGGCGGCGACCCCGTTTATTCTTGGTTCGACCGACCTTTCAATGGGCTATTTTACGTGTATTCAGAAGACGGCTTCGTTTCCAAAATAGATTTTGACTCTTCGGGTTTCCAACCCGCCGCTTTCAATGTATTCTTTAATGCCAACGGCGCAGATAATACGGGAGATTTAGTGACCGACCGAAAATCGGTAGTGGGCACTGGCGCTAGAGATGCCCTGCACAAGATTTTTGTCAACGAGCCCGATATTACTGCTTACCCCTCTGGCTCACTCGGTACGATTAACGGCGAACCCGAATACAATAGTTGTGTAGGGGGAGATGCCTGTTTTGAGTTGACCGTTACCGAAGCGGGGCAAATCAATATTTTAATTGACTTAGATAGTGCTAGTGGCCCTGGTCTCTACGACCCGAATACGACGGATAGATTATTAGCGTTTGCCGTCAACCCTGCTCCCAACGAGTCTGCTCCTTATATCCGTTGTATTCCTTGGGACAAATTAGATGGTTTAGGTAATATGGTCACCGAAAATATTGCTTACACTGCCTACATCGTGTATGGTCAAGGAGTGTATCATCTTCCCATTTTCGACGCCGAATTTATGCTAAATGGATTTAAAACGACTACTATTCGCCCCATTCCCCCCGAAGGAAGTCCCAAAGAAGTGTATTACGACGATTCGCTGATTCCGTTTCTACCGGGCAACGGCGCCGTTAAATCGGGACAAAACGGCTGTCCCGCTCCGTGTCACACGTGGACGAACTTTGATTACGGTAATTTGAACACCATCAATACTTGGTATTTTGCTCGGGAAGAGTTGAAATTCGAAAATGATGCCCCCAATTGTGTACTACTGTCTGAGGATGACCGACGAAATACACCTTTCGAAACCCCGATTGATATAGACGTACTGGCCAATGATAATTTCACTGATTTAGACACGGCGCAATTGGCGGTAACGATGGTTACTCCCCAAAACGGGACGCCCCAAATTGACTTGGCAACGGGCATTATTACTTACACACCCAATACCAACTTTAGTGGGCTGGATACTTTTCAATACGAAATCTGTCACAACATTTTACCCCAAAGAAGTTTATGCGACCGCTCCATCGTCTATATCACCGTGGACGAAGAAAGAGAAATTAATTGTGGAGATGGGCAAGATAATGACAATGACGGTGCTATCGACTGTGCGGATTCAGATTGTTTGCCCGTTGTGCCAACAGGAATTATTAGAAAAAATTAGTACCTATAACCGCTTATTTTTCATCAAGATAAAAAGCGGGTAGCAGTTCAAGTTAATAGTTTAAAAAAAGTGGAAGGCTCCCCCTAACGTATAACAATAAATAATCATACAAAACCCTTCCGTTTTCGCATTCAATTTTACAACAATGTGGCATGACTTTGGAACTGTATTTTCTATTGTCTAAGTCGGATTCGTACGTCTAGGATTAAATTTCTACATCGCTTTAATGAAGAGTGGCCAAGTTCTTCCAGCACTTAAAGTACTGGAAGGATTCCTCTCCGATTTAAAAAGGTACGTAGAAACTAAAATTCTAACATCAGAAACCACTTAGATTTAATCACAACCAATAGAGAGAGATACGTCCCAAGGCCCCTCAATTGGCTACAAGAGAAAGTACAAAAGATGACATCAATGATGAGAGCTACCCCCATACCATTAAAACTCTTAGCAAGCACTTTATATATATTGCTTTGTTCCCAAACTGTTTTTGGAATACATCACTTTGTTCCTACCCCAGTTACTACCAACGAAGTAGCAGGAACAGTCAACTATCTGCACTTTGCTAATGATGTTGCGGAGGTGCTAATGATGGAGGATACGGCCTGTACTTCCACAACGACTGATACTTTTTTTGTCAATACCCTACCCAATACAGACAGTTACAACTGGACGATTCCAACGGGTGCCGTCATTACTGCAACTTTAGGGGATACTATGATTGTAGTCGATTGGACCAATTCTACTACTGGATTATTGGATATTTGTATTGAAACGGTCAATAACTGTGGGTCCTCCACACCCGTTTGTTTCCCGATTCGAGTAATCGTTTGCAATACAGCGCCGATGGCCGTAGATGACCGAGATACTACGCTTTCCAATCAACCTATTACTATTGCCGTACAAAACAATGATACCGACCCCGAAAATGATAACTTGACGACTTCTTTACTCGCTTCTAGTTTACCTACTAACGGAACCCGCACCCTTTCGGGAAATCAAATTCAATATACGCCCAACGCCAATTTTATCGGTACCGATAGTTTCGACTACGTAGTTTGTGATAGTGGAACACCTAGTCTATGTGATACTGCTACGGTTACGGTTGTGGTGTTAAATCGACCGCCCGTCGCTTTAGATGACACCAATTCTACCGACGAAGATATACCCTTCAACGGCAGCGTATTACCGAACGATAACGACCCCGAAAATGGAAGTCTAACCGTTAACACCACACCGATTGACCAACCCGATAACGGTTCGGTGACGCTTAACACAAATGGGACTTATATCTACACGCCCAACGCTGAATTTAGTGGAACGGATAGCTTTCAATACGAGGTTTGTGACAACGAAGTACCTAGCCTTTGCGATACGGCTACAGTGACTATTACTATTAATCCAGTAAACGATAATCCTGTCGCCGTTGAAGACACCAATTCCACCGATGAGGATACACCTGTAAACGGAAGCGTACTGCCCAACGACAGCGACCCCGAAAATGATAACTTAACCATCAATACAACACCTATTGACCAGCCCGATAACGGTTCGGTTTCGCTTAACGCAAACGGAACTTATACTTATATCCCCGCCCCAGATTTTAATGGTACTGATTCGTTTCAATACGAAGTTTGCGATGATGGAACGCCCAGTTTATGCGATACCGCTACGGTCACCATTACCGTCAATCCCGTAAACGATAACCCCATCGCTGTCGATGATACGAACTCCACCGACGAAGATACGCCCGTCAACGGAAACGTACTACCCAACGATAGTGACCCCGAAAACGATAATTTAACCGTCAATACCACGCCTATTGACCAACCCGATAATGGGACGTTGACTTTGAATCCAAACGGAACTTATACTTACACGCCCAATCCTGGATTTAATGGCAATGATTCGTTCCAATACGAAGTTTGTGACGATGGAACCCCAAGCCAATGTGATACGGCTACGGTTAATATTTCAGTTGGCGCCGTCAACGATAAGCCCGTCGCTGTAGATGACACCAATACTACCGACGAAGATACG